>NZ_CEEDDH010000001.1:0-465729 GCF_979253165.1 Pseudomonas sp. AC083 | reverse complement strand
CATCACAGCCGCCTGACCCTGCGCTTTCGCGAGCAAGCTCGCTCCCACAGTGGATCTGTGTTGTGCCGGGATTTTTTGCACGCCGCCGAATCCTGTGGGAGTGGGTTTGCTCACGAAGGCGGCATTACATTCACCACAAGGCTTAAAGCGCAGCCTTCACCTGCAAACCCACCACCAGCGCATTATCGATGTCCTGCCCGGAGAACGCCCCCGGTTCGATGATGTATTGCAGGTTCGGGCGCAGGGTCAGCCATGGGGTGGCCTGGTAGCCGTAACCCAGCTCGATCAACTGCTCGGCGCTATCGAGATTCGGGGACGCAGCACCATCGGCCAGCGCGGCATTCTGCTGCACATCGCGGCTGCGCGGGTTCGGCACGGCGCGGCCATAGCCCAGGGCCACGGTGTCTCGCGGGCGGCCTTCGAACGGTTTGTACAACACCACGCCAGTGCCGTACCACTTGCTGAATGGCGAGGCCGCTTCACTGGCCGCCGAATACTGACCGAAAGCATGCAAGCTGCGGCCCTCGGAGGTCGGCGAACGCCAGACTGCCTGATCGATCAGCAAATAATGCCCGCCACGCCCGGACACCTCGTCGTCGCTGCCAATGCGTTTGACGTCGGAGCTGTCGAAGTAATAGCCGAGCTTGTACTCACCCGGCAGCTCGCCGGCGTGCTTGTACACCAGCTCGATCGGCACGACGGTGCCGGTGGTGTGCTTAGGCCCCAGATGCCAGGCTCGGCTGGAATTGCCGTTGCTTTCTGGATCGACGTTGAACGCTGCCACACGCAGCTGCCAGGACGGCGACAGGTCGTATTTGACCCGCACGCCCAGACGCGCATTGGGGTAGTTGGTCCAGCCGCTGCCGCCGGACATGTTCAGCGGGTGACCGCAGAAACCGGCGTTCATGAAGTTGCACAGAATGCCGCTGTCGAGGCCGCCGAGGTCGTTGCCCATGGCCATGTAGCCGAGCTTCACGTTCAGCGCCGGGGTGAACAGGCTGCGCTCGTAACTCAGTTCAGTCAGGCGCGTGTACAGGCCGCCGTAGTTTTCCTGAATCGGCAGGCGGTTGCCGACCAGATCTTCCGAAGCGCTGTTGCCACGACGGTCGTTGATAGTCAGTTGCACTTTGCCGGCGTTGTCGACGCCGTAGAGTTTGCTCAGATCAAACTGCACGCCGAGCTTGATGTTCTGCGAGTAGCGCGCCGAGCGGTGCAGGCCGCCGTCGGCGTTGTAAGCGGTTTCGCCGCTGTAATCGCCAGTGAACTTGATGCCGTCTTCATCGAGTTGATGACGCAAGCCGCCCCAGTCCCCGGTCAGGGTGCTGCGGCTCAGCAGATCGGAATCGCTGGCGGCCAGCGCGGGGAGGGCAGTGGTGCAGCTCAGGCCCAGCAACAGGCCAGTGGAAAGCTTGGTACGAGAAAAGCGAACAGCCGATGACATGTGAATCCTTCCTGCTGAAATCTTTAACGCAATAAAACGGCGACGCGGTGCTTTGGGGCACCGCGCGCTTGGAGGAGGTTGGTTGTGCGGCAATGAGTTACGGCAGGGCGTAGGCCATCACGTAATCGCCACGATCGGTCGACTGGCGTGCGCCGCCAGCGGTGACAACGATGTACTGCTTGCCGGTTTTCGGCGAAACGTAGGTCATCGGGCCGCCCTGGCTGCCGACCGGCAGACGGGCTTTCCAGACTTCTTCGCCGTTGCCGCTGTTGAAGGCGCGCAGGTAGAAGTCCTGGGTGCCGGCAATGAAGATCAGGCCGCCCTGGGTCGACAGGGTGCCGCCGAGGGTTGGCAGACCGATCTTGATCGGCAGGTGCATGCGGATGCCCAGGGGACCGGTGTCTTCAACGGTGCCGACCGGAACCTGCCATGCGACTTTCTGGGTCTTCATGTCGATCGCGGTCAAGGTGCCGAACGGCGGCGCCTGGCACGGAATGCCGGCCACCGACAGGAAGCGGTTCTTGTTCACCGCATACGGCGTGCCTTTGAGCGGCACAGCGCCCATGCCGGTGTTCAGCGCTTCGCCACCGCCAGCGGCTTGGCCTTTGTTCTGCGACGGGATCATCTGGATCCACAGACCCAGGCGCATGTCGTTGACGAAGATGAAGCCGTGCACCGGGTCAGTGGAGATGCTGCCCCAGTTCATGCCGCCCAGCGAACCCGGGAAACTCAGCGATTTGTCAGTACCCGGCGCGGTGTACAGGCCGTCGTAGCGCATGCTCTTGAAGTCGATGCGGCAGAGCAGCTGGTCGTACGGCGTGGCGCCCCACATGTCCGATTCCGTCAGGTGCTGCGCGCCGATCTGCGGCATGCCCACGGATTTCGGCTGAGTTGGCGAGTACGGCTCGTTAGGGATGTTCGCGGCTTTCACCGGTACTTCCTTGACTTCCGTCAGCGGCTTGCCGGTGGCGCGGTCGAGCACATAGATCTGCCCGGCCTTGGTACCGATGACCAGCGCCGGAACGCTTTGACCGTCCTTGTCGAAGTCGATCAGGCTCGGCTGCATCGGCAGGTCGAAGTCCCACAGATCGTTGTGCACGGTCTGGAACACCCAGCGTTCTTCACCGGTGCTGGCGTCCAGCGCGAGGATCGAAGCGCCGTACTTGTGGTCCAGTTCGCTGCGCTCGACACCATAGATGTCGGTGGACGAGCTGCCCATCGGCAGGAATACGGTGTTGGTCGCCGCGTCGTAGGACATCGGCGCCCAGCTGTTCGGCGT
This sequence comes from Pseudomonas sp. AC083, assembly GCF_979253165.1. NCBI lineage: Bacteria > Pseudomonadati > Pseudomonadota > Gammaproteobacteria > Pseudomonadales > Pseudomonadaceae > Pseudomonas > Pseudomonas sp. AC083. Next base: position 463,009 of record NZ_CEEDDH010000001.1, on the reverse strand, counting down.
GCTGCGCACGTAGGTTTTGCCGTCGGCCGGCGCGTTGCGATCCTGCGGGTTGCCCGGGTCGAACGCCCAGCGCATGGTGCCGGTGATCACGTCAAAACCACGGATCACACCGCCTGGCATGTCGCTTTGCACGTTGTCGGCAACACGACCGCCAACCACCACGGTGGTGCCGGCCATCAATGGCGCGGACGACAACTGATAGTAGCTGTCCGGAACATCACCCAGGCCGGCCTTCAGATCGACCTGACCGTTGTTGCCGAAACCCTGGCAGAACTCGCCGGTGTCGGCATCGACGGCAATCAGGCGGGCATCGATGGTGTTGGTCAGCAGACGGCGCTGGCAGTTGGCGGCCGGCTCGGGTTTGGCTTCGATGATCGAAGAGTTGCTCGGCTGAGCGATGGTGACGGTGGCATCGAAATAGGCCATGCCACGGCAGCGCTGCCAGACTTTCGACTGGGCGTTGATCTGGTTTTTCCAGATTTCCTTGCCGGTGTCGGCGTCCAGCGCGATCAGGTTGTTGTGCGGGGTGCAGATGAAGACTTTGTTGCCGACCTGCAGCGGGGTGAGCTGGTCTTCGGCGCCGTTGCCATCGCTCTCGGCGACGTCACCGGTGTGGTAGGTCCACGCGACTTTCAATTTGTCGACGTTGTTGCGGTTGATCTGATCGAGCGCGGCGAAGCGGCTGCCACCTTCGGTGTTGCCGTAGTGCGCCCAGTCTTTCTGCGCCTTGGCCGGCTCGACCGGAGTCAGGCCTGGGCCAGTGCCAGTGGCGGCAACGGTTGGGTGAGCAACGAACATGTTGCCGGCAGCAACCGCGACACCGACCGCGAGCACAGCGGCCACGGCATACGCGCCACGACCGGCGACGCGGCCATTGGCGCGCGCCAGCAGCGGGTAGACCAGAGCGACGACCATACCGATCGCGCTGAACATGAACAGCCGCGAGAACACCGGCCAGAACACCAGCCCGGCGTCAGCCACGGCCCAGATCGCGGTCGCCACGAGAAACGCGGCGAACAGCCAGGCGCCTGCAGTTTTCTTCAGTGCGATCAGCACCCCGGAAACGGTCATCGCCAGACCGCCGACCAGGAAGTACCAGGAACCGCCCAGGCTGACCAGCTTCACACCGCCGGCCGCGAGCGCCAGACCGAGCAGGGCGATGATCACGCCAAGGCCGACCAGAATGAACGTTGAAACGCCTGAGACGCGTTGACTGTGGTTCACATTGAAAGTCCCGTTTGAATGAAGCGCGGGATTATAGCGGTAACTAACCATTCAGTTAACCGCAGTTTTGCCATGAAAACGTGCACTTCTGTGAATCAAGCGTGGTGCAGGATGGGCAAAATGCAAGGTGAGAGGGATTTCTCGACGTTTCAGCGGGGATGGCGAGTCGGGCTTGCAGTTGCAATGCACATATACAAACACCGCGCTGAATTCACCCCTCACCCCAGCCCTCTCCCCGAGGAGAGGGAGCTGATTTGTGGGCTTTTTGGGATATATGTTCGACTCGGTATCTCAGATCGGCGTTACCCGCGCATTCAGCTCGGTCAGTTCCTTCTCCCTCTGGGAGAGGGTTAGGGTGAGGGCGTTTCAGGATCGATCACGATGGCAACCTTGCCCTTGGCCCGACCTTGTTCAACGTAGTGCAACGCGTCAGCTATTTGATCGAACGGAAAAGTACGATCAACCACCGGTTTGATCACTCCTGCCTCAATCAACGCAGTGATTTTGTGCAACTGGATGCCATCGGCACGCATGAACAGAAACGAATAACCCACCCCACGCTTGCGCGCCTTGCGCCGAATACCACTGCTGAGCAGGCGCATGACCAGCCCAAGCGGCCACGACAAACCCTGCTCCCGAGCGAACTGCGCAGTCGGCGGCCCTGACAGGGAAATCAGCTGCCCGCCCGGTTTCAACACCGTTAACGATTTCTCCAACACATCGCCGCCGAGGCTGTTGAGCACCACGTCGTAGTCGCGCAGAATGGCGAAATCCTGCTGCTTGTAATCGATCACCACATCAGCGCCCAGCGCCTTGACCCACGCGACATTCGCCGTGCTGGTCGTAGTCGCAACAAAAGCGCCGAGGTGTTTGGCCATTTGAATGGCGACCGTGCCAACGCCACCGGAGCCGGCGTGAATCAGCACCTTCTGGCCTTTTTGCACGTTGGCGACTTCGACCAGGGCCTGCCACGCCGTCAACGCCACCAGCGGCATGCAAGCCGCCTCGGTCATGGCGAGATTGGCGGGTTTCAACGCTACCGCTTGTTCGTCGACAGCGAGGCGTTCGGCAAACGTGCCAATCCTGTTTTCAGGCGCACGCGCATAAACCTCATCGCCCGGCTTGAAACGCTTGACCGCCGCTCCGGTGCTGAGCACCACGCCGGCGACATCGTTGCCCAATATCAAAGGCATTTGATAGGGCAGGATCATCTTGAATTCGCCGCTGCGAATCTTCAGGTCCAGCGGATTGACGCTACTCGCGCGCACTTCGATCAGCACGTCGTGAGCGCCAACCAGCGGTTCGGGCAGGTCGCCAACCCGGCCGTTCTGCTTGCCGTAGCGCTCGATGAAAAATGCCTTCATTGCGGATGCTCTTGTCGGTAGAAACCCGCCGGTATAGCGGCGGGTTTGGATGAGGTCAGGCCTGAGTCAGATAACGCTGCGCCACCGCCGACTGGCGAATCTGCGCCAACAGGCCTTGCCGCGCCGCTTGCAAGGCATCCCAGCGCTCGCCTTCGTGCAGCGGCGGGATGGTCACGACTTCGCGACGGTCGAAACCGACCAGCGCGGCGTCGACCATGTCGCCGACTTCCATGATGTCGGTGAGGGTGTTGATGTCGATACCGGCGCGGTCCCAGATTTCCGTGCGAGTGGCGGCAGGCAATACGGCTTGCACGTACACGCCTTGTGGCGACAGTTCCAGGCTCAGGCCCTGGGAGAGGAACAGTACGAACGCCTTGGTCGCGCCATACACCGACATGCCGAACTCCGGCGCCAGGCCCACCACCGAGCCGATGTTGATGATCGCGCCGTCGCCGGCCTTGGCCAGGCGCGGGGCGATGGCACTGGCCAAACGCACCAGCGCCGTGGTGTTCAGCGCGACCAGTTGCGCCACGCTGTCGGTGCTCTGCTCGATGAAGGTACCGGACTGCGCGGCGCCGGCATTGTTGACGAGGATACCGATGCGCGCGTCGTCACGCAGACGCGCCTCGACGGTTTGCAGGTCGCTCAGTTGCGTCAGGTCGGCCTGTAGCACTTCGACATTGACGTTGTGCTCAGCGCGCAAACCGGCAGCAAGGGTGTCCAGGCGCGCCTGGTCACGGGCGACCAGCACCAGATCGTGCCCGCGTTGGGCGAAACGTGCGGCGTAGACGGCGCCGATGCCGGTGGAGGCGCCAGTGATCAGAACAGTAGGGCGAGTAGTCATGGTGTGGGCTCTTTGTCAGTTGAAGACTGATTGCGGGCCTTTAGGATGATGATCGAAATCTAACCTGTCAACGGTTTTGATTATGGCTAACATCTATGTATCATCGGCCGATGAATTTTCAGCGCTGGAGGTAGCCAACATGCGCGTATCCAAAGCCCAGGCTCAGGCCAATCGCGAACACATTGTCGAAACCGCTTCAGTGATGTTCCGCGAACGCGGTTATGACGGGGTCGGCGTGGCTGACCTGATGGCGGCCGCCGGTTTCACCCATGGCGGTTTCTACAAACACTTCGGCTCCAAGGCCGACCTGATGGCCGAAGCCTCGGCCAACAGCCTGGCGCAATCCACGGCCGCCGCCGAAAGCATGAGCGTGCAGGATTTCATCGATGTCTACGTGTCGCGCGACCATCGCGACGGCCGTTCCACCGGTTGCACCATGGCAGCGTTGTGCGGCGATGCGGCGCGGCAGTCCGGGGACGTGAAAGCGGCGTTCGCTGAAGGCATTGAGCGCACGTTGCAGACGCTCGGCGAGAAATACCCGACGGCAGCGGATGCACCGCATGGTGAGGGCAGAACCCGGATGATCGACCTGCTGGCCCGCGCCGTCGGGGCGATCATGCTGTCGCGGGCCTGCCCGGATGATTCGGCGCTGGCCGATGAGATTCTGGCGGTGTGTCACGCTTCGATGACTGAGTCGCTGCCCGCGATCGAAACTGCGGAAGAAGCCACGCAGGACAGCTGAAGCGATCAGTGCTGGCGGTGCAGGGCCTTGTCGAGTGCCGCCAGCAAAACCTCTTCTTCGAAGGGTTTGCACAGGCATTCAAACGCCTGGTAATGCCCGGACTCAGCCAGCGCCGCCTCGTCCCAATGGGCGGACATGCAGATTACCGGAAACTGTCGCGACAGCTGGCGCATCACGTCGATGCCGGACAGGCCGGGCATGCGCAGATCCAGCAGCAGGCAGGCGATTTCGGCGAAGTCGGCTTCGGCGAGAAACGCTTCGCCACTGGCATAAACCTGCGCGCGATAACCGACCGAACGCAGCAGATTCGACAGGCTTTTGCGCACCGACGCGTCGTCATCGACGATGCAGACAATCGTCGGTGGGGTGTTCTCGATCGCCGTCGGGCGACCCGCCGGGGCGCTCACGACAGGCTCGATGGGCCAGGCGAAGGCGCAGCGCTGATCAGTCCGTAGAGTTCGACGAGGTTGACCAGCGAGCGGGTCTGCATCTTCGCCATGATGTGTTTGCGATGAACCTTGGCGGTCACTTCACTGGTGCCCAACTGGTTGGCGATCTGTTTGTTCGACAGACCGCCGACGATCAGCGGCAGCACCTCGCGCTCACGCGGTGTCAGTTGCGCCGCCAGCTGCCGCACGTGCTGAACCCGTTGCCATTGATTGAACGCAGTCGCGGCGTGTTGACGGGTGCTGCGCAGAATGCCGAGCAGTTCATCGTCATTGAATGGCTTGGTCAGGAACTCCACCGCGCCGGCCTTCATCGCCTGCACCGACATCGGAATCGTGCCGTGGCCGGTCATGAAGATCACCGGCCACGGCAAGCCGCGCTCGTTCAGCGCTGCCTGCAATTGCAGGCCTGTGGTTTCGGGCAGGCTGACGTCGAGCAACAGGCACGCCGGGCCGCTGGCGATGTCGGCCTCGAGCAGTTCTTCGGCGGACTGGAAAATCCGGTGTTCGATGCCTTCGGCGCGCAACAAACGGCTCAAGGCGCTGCGCACGCAGGCCTCATCGTCGACGATAAATACCGGCACCGAGTGCGCATCGACCGCCGGCGGCTGCGCCACCATCGGCGCCGAGGCCAGTGCGTTGAACACGGGCAGTTTGGGTTCGCGGTCTTTCAATAATCGGTAACCTCGACGGGCAACCGTCTGGATGATTTCTTTTTCCCCGAGCAGTTTGCGCAGCGAGGAAATCTGCACTTGCAGATTGTTCTCTTCGACGACGATGTCCGGCCACACCTGATTGATCAGCTCGTCCTTGCTGACGATGCGCCCATCGGCCTGCATCAGTACCGAAAGTATTTCGAACGCCCGCCCGCCCATGCGCAAGGGCCGGCCATCGAGAAAGGCTTCGCGCCGTTCCAAAGAAATCGTGGCTTGGCCGAGTCGGATCATGCGGGCCTCTGCGTTGCGGTGAGAAGGACAGGGCGCGGGCGCCGGGTTATCAGGTTCGTACGCTAGGGGACGGCCTGGCATAAAGCAATTATCCCGAGGGATAAGACGTGCGCTTCTATAGCGCAAGAAACAGCAGCGCAAGGCTCTGGACGGCCATCTTGAGGCTGCGGACGGACATCAGCGCAGCGGCTGGCCCTCTGGCAAAAAAACGCTGGGTATACTTCGCCACCAGCCTGAATCCCATTTCCAGCGGTGAATGCGTATGCCCGGCCAGCCATCTTCATCTGCAATTTCCTGCGCGGCCGATGCGCCGATACTCGATGAAGCATGGCTGGAGAACTGTCGGTTCAGTTTGCTGCGCCGTGACCATGAACTGACCTGGTTCAGCCTTGAAGACGGCCGCTCGGGCCAGAGCTGGTTCGCTGTGCGTGCGCCGATCCAGCGTCCGGCGCTGTGCCAGCGGCTGGAGCGCGATTTCCATATGCAGTTGCCTTCGCAGTGGGCGCTCAACCCGCTCGCGCTGATTCGCTCGGCGGACGGGCCGGTGTTGGTCTACCCGCAACGGGGCGCGCCGCTGGCTGGACTGATCGACGCCGCCGGCTTACCACTCGGACGGGTGCTGAATATCGCCGTCGCCGCTGCCAATGCGCTGGTCCACTCTCGCCATCCGGAAACAGCGCAAAACCCTGTGGGAGCGAGCCTGCTCGCGAAAGCGTCACTCCAGCCGACATCACCCTTGACTGACCCACCGCTTTCGCGAGCAGGCTCGCTCCCACAGTGTTCTTTATTGCCTTGGCATCTGCTGGTCGATGCTGACGACAGCGTCAGGCTGATGGGCTTCCACACCCACGCGCAGGAAACGCCGGCGACTGAACTGCCGAGCCTGGAACACTGGCCTTATCTGGCGCCGGAACAGCTGCAGCACGACGGCGTCGATTCCGATGAGCGCAGCGACGTCTATGCGCTGTCGGCAATCATCTATGAGGCGCTGACCGGGCGCCCGCCGCTGATCGCTCGCGACGCCTCGCAATGGTTGCATGTGCACGCCGCCGTCCAGCCTTTGTCGCCAGCGCAATACCAACCCGACCTGCCGCAAGGCATTTGCCATGTGCTGCTCAAGGGCCTGGCCAAGGAGCCGGACGCGCGCTATCAAAGCATCGAATCGCTGGCCGCCGATCTGACCTGGTGCCTGCGCCAATGGCAGAAAAAAGGCCAGATCGAAGCGTTCCGCCTCGGTGCATTCGATGCTCGCGCAACGGCCACGCGCGGCGATGTGCTGTTTGGTCGTGACGACGAACGTCAGCAACTGCTTGAACAGATCCAGCGCGTGCGCAGCGACGGCATCGCTCGCGTGCTGCTGGTTGCCGGCGCACCGGGAGCGGGGAAGTCGACGCTGATCCAGCAAGTCCTGCGTAGCCAGGCACCCGGTTATTGGGCCAGCGGCAAGATCGAACTGCTGAACAATGACCGGCCCTTCGCGCCGTTGGCGCAGATTTTTCAGTCTCTGATCAGCCAAGTGTTGACCAAGCCCACGCTGGCCTTGCAGGCCTTGGCCGAGCAACTGCGCGAAACCCTAAAGGGCCGTGGCCGCTTGCTGCTGGACCTGGCACCGGAAGCCGAACTGCTGATCGGCGCCACCGCCGAACTGCCGAACATGCCGGCGCGCCACGCCCTGGATCGGGTCAATCGGGCGCTGCTCGATGTGCTCGAAGTCTTTGCGCAACCGGGGCATCCGCTGCTGCTGTTTATCGACGACTTGCAGTGGGCTGACGACTCGACGCAGGCGTTTCTCAAAGCCTTTATCGCCCGACCGACGCGGCACCTGCTGCTGGTCCTGGCCTATCGCGAGGGCGAGTTGACGGAGCATCCGGGCGCCTGGCTCGATGAGATGCGCAGAGCACCCGCGCTGCCAGTCAGTGACCTTCGACTAGGGCCGCTGTCGGAGCAGGCCGTTGCGCAACTGGTGGCGGTCGAACTCGATGCTGACGTCGACAACCTCGAGGCGCTGGCCCGCGTCGTGCACTTCAAAACCGCCGGCAATCCGTTGTTCGTCAGCCAGGTGGCGCGCGCGCTGGTGGACGAGCGTCTGCTGCGTTTCGACGCGACGACGCGGCGCTGGGTGTGGAATCAGGCCGAAGTGAACGGCTATCGCTACGCCGACAACGTGGCCGAATTGATGGTGCAACGCTTGCAGCGTCTGCCGGCCGGTGCCCGTGAAGTGTTGCGTACCGCGGGTTACGTCGGTGGCCGCTGTGACGAAACGCTGTTGGGCGATTTGCTGGGGGACGATCCGGCGCAATTGCTGCGGGACGTGGATTATCTGGTCAGCGCCGGATTTCTTCTGCGCGAGCCGGGCCAACTGGTGTTTCCCCACGATCGGGTGTTGGAAGCCGCCGCTGCGCTGACCGCACCGGCCGGGCGTTCCGCTGAGCATGCGCGCATCGCTGCCGCCATGCTCGATCAATGCGGCGAGCAGCGGCAGGCGCGGGTCTTCGACATCGCCAGTCAGATTCAGCGCAGCGCCGGCAATGCGCTGCAAGCGCCTCGACGCGCTGAATTCATCCAGTTATTGCTCGAAGCTGCCGAGCGCGCCCGCGATAGCGCCGCTGTCGAGCAGGCCGTGGATTATCTGCGCAGCGCCGAGGTATTACTCGGCGACAACGGCTGGACGCAGCTCTACCCGCAAGCCTTCGCGGCGCGCTGGCTGGCAGCCGACTGCGCGATGTTGCTGGCGGATCTGCCCGGCGCGCAACAGCGTCTCGACGATTGCCTGGAACACGCTGCCACCGTGCTGGACCGTGCGAAAACCTACCGCCTGCGCGCCAGCCTGCGCACCTTGCATTCCGATTACCACGGCGCGATCGGCGAAGCGCTGGCCGGTCTTGCGTTGCTCGACATCGACCTGCAGCGACAACCCTCGAAGGCGCAACTGGGCGAAGCGTTCGAACGGGTTCGGCAATTGGTCGGTGCGCGACGGATTGCTGAGTTGACGGCATTGCCCAAAACCAACGAGCCGCGAATCGAAGTGGCCATGGAACTGCTGAGCACGCTGATCGCCTCGTTCTTCGTACAGGACGACATTGCTTTTCTGCACCTGGCGAAGATGGTCGAACTGACTTTGCTCCATGGCACCACGCCGAGCAGCGGCTACGGTTTCGCCTGGTACGGCGTGATGATTGCCGACCGTTATGGCGAATATCTGGACGGTGTTGCTTTCGCCGAACTGGCGCTGGAACTGACTGATCTGCACGGCTATGAGGCGGGGCGCACCGGCACGCTGGTGGCGCTGGATCAGGTCAGCGCGTGGACCCGGCCGATGGCTTACGCGCGGCAGAAGGCTTTCGCCGCGTTTGAGTGCGGTCAGGCCGGCGGCGATCTGGGCATGTCGTGTTACGCCTGCAACCACATCGGCTCCGATCTGCTGTTCATGGGCGAGCCGCTGCCAAACGTGTTGAACGAGCTGGACGTCGGCCTGAGTTGGGTGCGGCAGTTTCACTACATCGACATCGAGCGCATTCTGCTGGCGCAACAGGCGTTTGCCAGCGATTTGCGCAATGGGCCTGAGCCTCGTTCGATCGCAATGCTGGATGCTTTGGAACATGACCGTTTTGGCCCGCTGCATCGCGACCGTGTTTCACAGCCGACGCTGTTGTGGATGTGGTTGTATTCGGGCATGTCGGCGTTGTATTTCGGCGAAGTGCGTTACGCGTTGCGCCGTTTCGAAGACGCCGAGGCGTTGACCTGGTCGCTGCCGGCGCACATTGATCTGGCGCATTACTACCTGTTCTACAGCTTGGCACTGGCCAGTCCCGAGGCGCCGGGCTCTGTTGCCGAAAAACTGCAGAAACTGGAGCAGCAACGGCAGCGTTTTCTGCCATGGGTCGAGCTCAATCCTTCGACCTTCAGCAACAAACTGCTGCTGATCGAAGGCGCGATGGCCCGCGTGCGCGGCGAAGGGCTGGCCGCCATTCGCTGCTTCGACCAAGCGCAAATCGCGGCGGCCGCTGCCGGATTTATCCATGAGCAAGCACTGGCACATGAACAACTGGCCGAGGTCTGTCTGGCCAACGGCCTGGTCTCCGGCACGCATCATCACCTGCGTGTTGCGCGCGACTGCTATGTGCTGTGGGGCGCTGAAGCCAAGGCGCGCCAGCTCGAAGCGCAGCATCCGTTTCTCGCCCACGAGCATTCCCTGGAAGCGGGAACGCCGGTGACGCGGGTGCGCCTTGATCTGGAAGTCGGCATTGAAGCGGCACGCGCGGTCTCGCAAGAGGTGTTGCTTGATCGGCTGGTGGAGACCTTGATGAATCACTTGATGATTCAGGCGGGTGCCGATCGCGGCGCGCTGCTGTTGGTCGCCGAGGGTGAGTTGCAATTGGCCGCTGCCGCGCATGTCGAGGCGGGCAACGTGCGGGTCAGTCAGGACAACGATCGCTCGCTGGAGCAGATCGCGCCGGTTTCAGTACTCAATTCGACCATGCGCACGCGCACGCCGCTGGTGCTCGACGATGCCCGCGCCGACTGCCCGCAAGCCTACAGCGCCGACCTGCGCGAGCGGCAGACGCGCTCGCTGATGTGCCTGCCGTTGCTCAAGCAGGGCGCGCTGATCGGTCTGGTGTATCTGGAAAACAGCCTGGTACCGAAGCTGTTCAGCGCCGAACGCCTGACCATGCTGGAAATCCTCGCCTCGCAGGCAGCGGTGTCGCTGCAGACCGCGCGGCTGTATGCGCAACTGGTCGAAGACAACCGCTTGCGCGCGCAGATGGAAGCCGACTTGCGTAGTTCGCGGGCGGAACTGGCGCGCAACTCGCACCTGAAAATGATGGGTGAACTGTCGGCCTCGATCGCCCACGAAATCAGCCAGCCATTGCTGGGGATTTCATCGAACGCCTCGGCCAGTCTGCGCTGGCTCAAGCGCGACACGCCTGATCTCGACGAGGCTATTCAGGGACTGGAAGACATTCGCTCCGACAGCGCCCGTGCCACCGAGATCGTCCAGGCCTTGCGCGCATTGGCCAGGCAGGCGCCGTTGCAACGATTGCCGGTGTCGATTGACGCGTTGATCGGTGAGGTCGTGCAACTGACGGCCAGCGATATGCACAATCGCGGGGTGAGCTTGCGCACGCAACTCAACGCTGCTGACCCGGTGCTGGGGGATCGGGTGCAGATCCAGCAGGTGATCTACAACCTGATCGTCAACGCGCTGGAAGCAATGGCTGGGCAGGGCGTGACTGACGGGCGCCTGGTGATTGAGTCGACGCTGTCCGATGGGCAGGTCTGCGTGGCTTTTCAAGACAACGGGCCGGGGATCGCCGAGCATCAGCGTGAAGAAATTTTCGATGCGTTCTTCACCACCAAGGGCAGCGGCATGGGCATGGGCCTGGCGATTTGCCGAACGGTGATAGGCGCCCATGGTGGGACTTTGCGCGTGGAAGACAGCGAAGAGGGCGCGCGGATCTGCTTCAGACTGCCGCTGGCGCCGGACGCCAGGATCAAAAGCCCCTCACCCTAACCCTCTCCCGGAGGGAGAGGGGACTGACCGAGGTGTTTGGTCGAGCTAAAAAAAGCCGCGAAAAATCGCGGCCAAAAGGGAGGAGTGAACAAAACCCTTTGAAATTCCACTCAGGGCCGCAGTTCCGTCAAGCGCTGGCCCATCGTCGAATTCAGCAACCCATCGCTGAGCCGCCAGACATCCGCATCCACCAGCGCCACCCGCGCTCCGCACATCAGTTGGCGCCAGACCTTCGGCGGCATGCCCACCATGCGCCCGAACGTGCGGGTGAAGTGCGAGTGATCGGAAAATCCGCATTCATAAACAATCTCGGTAATCGCCATCGAGGTCAGCAACAGCCCTTTGGCCTTGTCGATCTTCATCTTCAGCATCCATTCCTGAGGCGAGCAGCCGGTGACGATCTTGAACGCCCGGGAAAAGTGGCTGCGTGACAGATTGCAATGTTCGGCAATCTCGCTGACGCGCAGGCTGCGGCTCAGATCGTGCAGCATGTAGGCCTTGGCGCGGCGTTCCTGCCAGCCGGACAGTGCGCCCAGTGGGCGAGCCAGGTGGCAGGAAGGGTCTGACTTCACCGATTGCGGGTTCATGGCGGCTCTCCTGATCGATGGGCAAAGTCTGGCCGCAGGCTTTATTTAAAGTCCTTAAACAAACCTTAAAAGTTATGAAGCCCAAGCCTCAGGCGTGAAACGGATAATCGACGTAACCACGCTGATCGCCGCCGAAGAAACTGCTCGGATCCGGCGCGTTCAGTTCAAGCCCGTCGTGCAGCCGACGCGGCAGATCCGGGTTGGCCAAAAATGGCCGGCCAAAGGCAATGATGTCGGCGCGATCGGCGTTCAGCGCCTGTTCGGCGGACTCGGCGTCGTAACCGCCAGCGAGGATCAGCACGCCGTTCCAGGTCTGGCGCAACTGGGCGATGATCGCGTCCCAGCGCGGGTCGAAGTTTTCGTCCTTGACCGTGCCGACCATGGCCGGCTCGACCAGGTGCAGGTAGGCCAGATTCCACTGGTTGAGCGCCTCGACCAGATAACCGAAGGTCGCTTCAGGCGTGTCATCGCCCATGCCCATGAAGCGGCCCATTGGCGTCAGCCGCACGCCAACGCGCTCGGCACCGACTTCATCAGCGACGGCGGCGACCACTTCGAGCAGAAACCGCGCACGGTTTTCCACACTGCCGCCATAGGCGTCATCACGCTGGTTGCTGTTGCTGTTGAGGAACTGGTCGAGCAGATAACCGTTGCCGGCATGGATCTCCACGCCGTCCATGCCAGCGTCCAACGCGTTGCGCGCGGCGCGGCGATAGTCTTCGACGATGTCGGCGATCTCCGCCGTTTCGAGGGCGCGCGGCACTGGCACATCACCCCACACGCCATTGCCTTGTTCATCGACGATAAAGGTCTTGCCCGGCACTGGCAGGGCGCTTGGCGCCACTGGCAAACCGGCGTCAGGCTGAAAGCTCGGATGCGAGACCCGGCCGACGTGCCACAGCTGCATGAAGATCAGACCGTCGGCCTCGTGCACCGCCGTGCTGACTTCGCGCCAGGCCTGCACTTGCGCATCGGTGTAGATCCCCGGCGTCCACGCATAGCCCTGGCCTTGCTGAGAAATCTGCGTGGCCTCGGTGATGATCAGCGCGGCACTGGCGCGTTGGCGGTAGTACTCGGCGTTCATTGCGGTCGGCACGTCGCCCGGCTGGCCAGCGCGCGAGCGGGTCAGGGGCGCCATCGCCACGCGATGGGCAAGGGTGTAAGGGCCGAGTGCGATAGGTTGGAACAGGCGACGGGTCATGGGTAGCTCCGGATTTCGATGAGTAGGGTTCAAGCGCGGCAGCCAGGTGCCGCGCGCTGTGCAGGTAACTTAACCGGGGGTGGCGGGGCTGATAATCCGTGGCCGGCGCTACGCAGTTTTGCGCGCAACGCAACGGCGCCCGCGCTCATCGCTGATGAACGCGGGCGTGGTTCAGGCGGGTTGGCTCGAGCGAGTCAGCGGCAGATTCAGCCAGCGCCGGCCGGTGGCATTGCTGACCGCGTCGCCGAGGGCGGCTGCCATTGGCCCTTGGACGATTTCGGCAGCACCGAGGAAGGGTTCGCCCGGTTGATCAAGCAAATGCACGTCGACTTTTTTTGGCAATTGCGTAAAGCGCAGAATCGGATAACCGCTCCAGTCATAGCTGCGAATGCCGCCGGCGTCGTAGGCGACTTTTTCGTAGAGCGTCCAGCTTGTCGACTGGACGATGCCGCCCTCGACCTGATTGCGCAGGCCATCGGGGCTGACAATCTGGCCAACATCGACTGCCGTCACCACATGATCGACACGGATTTCGCCGGTCTGCGGATGCACCCGCAGTTTCACCGCAAGGGCGCAGTAACCCATGATGTTTTTGTAGCGGGCGAAGGCAAAACCGATCCCCACGCCGGGTTCGCTGCTCTTGTGCGGCCAGCCGATTTCGTCACGCACGCGCTCAATCACAGCCCGGGCACGTGGGTCGCTCAGATGCGCCAGGCGCAACGCCAGCGGATCGAGCCCGGCCTTGATCGCCAACTCATCGATACTCGCCTCGATGGCGAAGATGTTGATGTGCGCACCCAGCGAGCGCATGGCCGAAGTGCGGAACGGCATGGTGGTGACGAAATTCATGTTGATCCGCGTCGCGCCCAGCTCGTACAGCGGCACCGCGTTGCGATCGCCATCACCTTCGGGCTGGGCGATTGGCACCGACGGCGCCGAGGCGAAGGGTTTCGCCAACAGGCGTGCCGGCAGCAGGCGCCCGGCATTGACGATGCGTTCGTTGTGCGGCGTGGTCCACAGCTCGTAGTTCCAGTCCTGCAAACGGCCCTGACTGAGGCCGGCATCGACTTCGGTGACCATCGCCGAACTGTACGGCTCCCAGAGATTTTCCTGCTCGCGCATCCATTGCACCCTGACCGGCGAGCCCGGCAGGCGCATGGCGATCAGCGCGGCATCGGCGGCGGCATCATCGGCGCCGTTGTGGCCGTAGCAACCCGAGCCTTCGGTATGAATGCAGCGCACGCGGTCCGGCGGCAGACGCAGCATTTCGGCGATGCCTGCGCGCAGCGGATAGACGCCCTGAGTGTGGGTCCACACCGTGAGCACGCCATCGTTGAACCAGGCCACCGCACAGGACGGGCCGATCGAACCGTGCATCAAGTACTGCTTGGTCACCCGCGCCTTGAAGCGCGTTTCGGTCGAGCCGCCGGGATTGCCGTTGTTGCTGATCGGATAGCGCTTGGAGGGCAATTGCTTGAGCAAATCGTGAATCCCGGCGGCTTCGGGAATCGCCTCGCCGCCACTCCACTTGGCACTCTCAATGCCGCTGCGCATGGCCTTGATCGCTTGCCACTCATCACCGGCGACCACGGCCAGATAGTTGCCGTCGCGAATCACTTTGACCACGCCGCTCAACGCCTCGATGGACGCGGCATCGAACGCCTGAAGCGTGCAGCCGGGACGCGGCGGGCGAATCACCCGCGCGTGCAGCATGCCCGGCAGGCGTATGTCCTGGACGAATGCCGCGCCGCCGCTGACCTTGGCCGGAATGTCCAGGCGCGGGAGGTTGTGGCCGATCAGTTTGAAGTCGGCCGCCGCCATCGCCGGTGATTGCGCCTTGGCGTACTGGTGCACATCGACATGCTTGACCGCGTCGGCATATGCCATGCGCTGACCATTCGGCCCTTCGATGATGCCGTCGCGAGTGCTCAGTTGCGCAGCATCGACTTGCCAACTGCGCGCGGCGGCATCGACGAGCATTTCCCGCACTTGCGCGGCGGCGTTGTACAGCGCGGTGCCGCTGTCGAAAATGCTGTGGCTGCCGGCGGTGTAGCCTTCGTTGGGCGTCAGCGCGGTGTCGGCGGTGAGCAAGTTGATCGCGCTGGCCGGCACCTGCAAACGCTCGGCAGCGATTTGCAGTAACGCGGTTTTCACCCCGGTGCCCAGCTCGACTTTGCCGGTGTACACGGTGATGCCGTCGGCGCCGATGCGAATCCACGCGTCCAGGTAAGGGTTGGTGCGCAGGCTGCCGGGCAGATCGGGGGCCAGCACTACGGTGCCGAGGGTGTCGACTTCGGTGTCGGCCAAGACACGCCGCGCTACCGGCATCAGCGTAAAAGCCATGAGCAACGCGCCGCCACGCAGGAAGGCCCGGCGGCTGGGGTTCAAGCCGTTTGCTTCGCTCATGTCAGGCTCCCGTTGTGCCCAGCCACCTGTTTGATCGCCTCGATAATGCGCAAGTGCGTGCCGCAACGGCACAGATTGCCGGCCATGTGTTCGCGGATGGTTTGTTCGTCCGGGTGCGGATCGCGTTCGAGCAACGCCTGCGCGCGCATCAGCATGCCGGCGATGCAGTAACCGCATTGCGCGGCCTGCTTGTCGATGAATGCCGCTTGCAACGGGCCGGGTTTGTCTGCGCTGCCGAGGCTTTCCACGGTGCGGATTTTTTTCCCTTCAAGGCCTGCGCACGGCGTGAGGCAGGCGAACACCGGTTGGTCGTCGACGATCACCGTGCACGCGCCGCACTGGCCCAGGCCGCAGCCGTACTTGGCGCCGTTGAGGTTCAAGTGGTTGCGCAGCGCATACAGCAGCGGCATGTCCGCTTCCAGCTCCAGCGCTTGGGCGGCTCCATTGACGGTGAGAGTGATCTGGCTCATTTCGGCTCCTGACGTAACGCTTCAATAGTGGAAGAAAGGTCGGTCCATGGCTGCTCGGGTTTGGCTTGCTCGCGCAGATACGCGGCGAGTGCGCCGAGTTGGGCGTTGTCGAGGCTGGCGGCGAACGGCGGCATCACCGGGCCGGGGGCGCCGGGAATGGCGGGCACGCCTTCGAGCACGGTCTTGAGAAAGTTGCGCGGGCTGGCCGCTTGCAGCGCCGAAGTGCTTTGCAGGCCTGGGCGGCCGTCGATTTCGCGCATCGGCGCGGCGGGTGCGTGACATCCGGCGCAGGCGCTGCTGAAGAGCAGGGCGCCGGTTGTGTGATCCGCTGGAATACCTGGCTGCTTTTTCGCGGTGGTTTCGCTCACCGCGTGCGGGTTTTGCAGGCTCAGCAGGTAGTCGGCAATCGCCTCGGCTTCGCTGGCCGGCAAGCGCGCCAGACTCAGGCTGACCGGGCGCATCGGGCCGGCGGGTGTGCCGTGACCATCGACCACGTCAGCGCGCAGGTAGCCGACCAATTGCTCGCGATTCCATGGATTGGCGCGCTGCCCGAGGCCGACCAGGGCCGGCGCTTCCCAGCCATCGACGCTGCCGCCCTTCAAATACTCGGAGGATTTCTCCGCGCCGATCAGGTTCAGCGGTGAATGGCAGCCGGCGCAATGGCCCGGGCCGTCGACCAGATAGCGTCCGCGATTCCATGCCGCGCTGTGTTCGGCCAGCGGCGTCAGTGACTCGCCATGCAGAAACAGCAGATTCCAGAACGACACCAGCGGGCGGATGTTCATCGGGAAGTTCATCTGGTTCTGCCGCGCCGGGGCGTGTACGGCGGGGCCGCTCATCAAGTAGGCATAGGCGTCGGCGATATCTTCGGAGCTCATGCGCCGGTAGTGCACGTAGGGAAAGGCCGGGTAGAGAAAGTGGCCGTCGCGGGCAATGCCTTCACGCATCGCCCGCTCGAAGGCCGGCAGTGACCATTCGCCGATGCCGGTCTGCGCATCCGGGGTGATGTTGGTGCTGTACAGCGTGCCGAAC
Source organism: Pseudomonas sp. AC083 (assembly GCF_979253165.1). Taxonomy (NCBI): domain Bacteria; kingdom Pseudomonadati; phylum Pseudomonadota; class Gammaproteobacteria; order Pseudomonadales; family Pseudomonadaceae; genus Pseudomonas; species Pseudomonas sp. AC083. The sequence goes on along the minus strand of NZ_CEEDDH010000001.1, from coordinate 446,234 downwards.
GGCGTCACCAGCGGCAGCCCGCCGGCCAGGTATTCGCCGCCGGGGCGGGTATGGCACACCGCGCAGTCGCCGGCCTCGACCACCCGTGCGCCGCGTTGCAACTGCGCAGTATCGAATGACGTCGGCCGTTTGATTGGTGCGATCGCTGGGCGCCACATCAGCGCGACGGCGACGATCAGACCGATCACCGCGAGCACGCCGACGCTGATCCACAGGGTTCTGGATTTGAGCAAATGGCTGTTCATGGTCGGCAGAAAAACGCGGCGGACAGTGGCAGGACGAGTGCAGTGCGGGTCATGGAAACGCTCCTTGTAGCAGCCGGGGAAGGGCGCCGATGCGGACGTCAGCGCCAGGGCCAAAGCGTAGAGAAGACCCTTGCAGCGGAGAATCACCGGCCCGCGCAACAGCGCGTTGCGCCACAAGCAACGTTGCGCACGGCGCATCAGTGCGTTGCCAGTGGCACGGATTCTCGCGGCCGCCGGCTGACCGTAGCCTTGGCACAACTTTCCCGAACTCAACGAGGTGTCACCATGCTTACGGGCAACCCTGCCGTTGCGGCCCCGGCCGAACAGCCTGCTTCACTCTCCGGCCTGATGGTCGCGTTTCTGGCATTTTGCTGCGGCGCGGTCGTCGCCAACCTGTATTACGCGCAGCCCATCGTCGAACTGATCGCGCCGCAGATCGGCCTGTCCAGCGCCAATGCCAGCCTGATCGTGTCGCTGACGCAGTTCGGTTACGCGCTGGGTTTGTTGCTGCTGGTGCCGCTGGCTGACCTGATGGAAAACCGCCGTCTGGTGGTGGGCTTCACCCTCGCTGCGAGTGTCACGCTGCTGTGTGCTGGCCTGACTCATTCGCCGTCGCTGTTCCTGCTGCTCTCTTTGCTGATCGGCCTGACCTCGGTGGCGGTGCAGATTCTCGTGCCGCTGGCCGCGCACCTGGCGCCGGAAGCCAGCCGGGGGCGCGTGGTCGGCAATATCATGAGCGGCCTGCTCTTGGGGATTCTGCTGTCGCGGCCGCTGTCGAGTCTGTTGGTTGAAGTGTTCGGCTGGCGCGGGGTGTTTTACAGCGCGGCGGCACTGATGGCGGTGATCGCGCTGATTACCGCTGTGGCACTGCCGCGCCGGGTACCGACGCACAAAGCCACTTATGTCGCGTTGATCGGTTCGGTGTTTGCCCTGGCCCGGCGCTTTCCTGTGTTGCGCCAGCGTTCGCTGTATCAGGGTTTGCTGTTCGCCAGTTTCAGCCTGTTCTGGACCCTCGCGCCGATTGAGTTGATGCGTCACCACGGTTTCAGCCAGGCGCAAGTGGCGATCTTCGCCCTGGTCGGTGCGGTGGGTGCGATTGCCGCGCCAATTGCCGGGCGTCTGGCCGATGCCGGCCACGGTCGTCGCGGTACCTTGGTGGCGTTGTTGCTGGCGCCGCTGTCGCTGTTGATCGCCGCGTTGCCGGGCAGTGGTTACGTGTGGCTGGTGGTGTGTGCGGTGCTGCTGGATTTTGCCGTGCAACTGAACATGGTCCTCGGCCAGCGTGAGGTCTACGCCCTCGACCCGCACAGCCGCGCCCGCCTGAATGCGGTGTACATGACCAGCATCTTCGTCGGTGGCGCCCTCGGTTCACTGGTCGCCAGCCCGCTGTACGAACACTTCGGCTGGAACCTCTCGGCCGTCGCCGTGGCGGTGTTGCCGGCGCTGGCGCTGGCGTTGTTCCTGAGTCGCAAGGCTGAGCGCAGCTGAATCAAAAGAACCCCACAAATCCCCCCTGTGGGAGTGAGCCTGCTCACGAAAGCGGTGGGTCAGCCTGCCCATCAATCGCCTGATCCGACGCCTTCGCGAGCAGGCTCGCTCCCACAGGGTCTTGGGTATACAGGCCGAGCGCTGACCCGTCATAAAGCCATTGTGGCAACGAGGTACTCGAGATGGACTTGTTTCCCGCACCAGGCGCCCTCAAGCACGACGATACAAGACGTGTGGCGAGCGCTGATGCACAATCAGCGGCGTTCCCTCACCACCGGACCCCGCTTATGGACAAGTTGCTGGCATTGAAGATGTTTGTTGAAACCGTGCGCTGCGGGGGCTATTCCTCGGCGGCGCGCAAGCTTGGGATTTCGACGTCTTCGGTGACACGGCAAGTGGCGGGGCTGGAAAACGAGTTGGGCGCCAGCCTGCTCAATCGCACCACGCGCAATACCAGCGTGACCGTCGCCGGCCAGACCTATTTCGAGAAGGCCGTGGCCATTCTCGATGCCATCGACGAAGCCGATGCGGTGGTCGCCGATCGTGGCAGTGATGCCCAAGGCCGCTTGCGCATCAGCGTGCCGGTGGAGTTTGGCCGGCGGCTGATCGCGCCGCACCTGAGCCGCCTGCTTGAACGCCATCCCGGGCTAGAGATCAGCCTGTCGCTGAGCGATCAGGTCAGCGATTTGCTCAGCGAGCAGATCGACGTTTCAGTGCGGCTCGGCTCGACGGTGGTCAGCGAGGACATCGTCAGCAAACGCGTCGGCCACTTTCAGCGTTGGATTGTCGCCAGCCCGGATTATCTGGCGCGCAGCGGCGTGCTGGAGCATCCGCGGGATCTGCTCGAGCACCAGTGCCTGCGCTTCGACTACGGCGGCAGCCATCACCACTGGACCTTTCAGGGCGACGAAGAGCCGATTCAGCTCAACGTCCAGGGTCGCCTGCAAAGCAACAACGCCGACATCCTGCGCGAAGCGGCGATTGGCGGTGGCGGGGTGGCGCTGCTGGCCGACTGGCTGGTGCGCGACGACGTCGCCGCCGGACGCCTGACGCGCTTGCTTGAGCACTACGAGGTCAATCCCGGCAGTGCCAGCAGTTGCATCAACGCGCTGTACCTGCCCAACCACCGTGGATCGAGCCGGATCAACGTGTTCATCGATTTTCTCGTGGAAATCCTCAAACCCGCCGCACCTGCCGCTTAGCGCTGCACACTCTGTTGCTGCAGCCGCTGCACACTGCTTGTATGCTTGCGCCCCGGAACACGTGGCCGCCGTGAGTGCCGACGTTCGAATGATGGCTGGAATGGATACCGGACTTCCTTAAGGTACTGACGTGAAGCGTGATACTCGCCTTGTAATGCTCCTGCTGCTGGTGATCGGCTGTTCCCTGACTTCGCTGACGATCTGGAAAGTCTGGTCTTCGCGCGAGCGTGCGCTGGCGGAAGTCGACGTGCATGGCCTGAACCTGACCCAGGCGCTCAACACCTACACCGAAGGCATCGTCCGGCAAAGCTCGCTGCTCTTGCTCGGGCTGGTCGAACGTCTGGAAACCGAGGGCAACGGCCCAGCGCAGATTCAGCGCATCCAGAGCCTGATCGACCGCCAGCAGGCGTTGATGCCCCAGCTCAGCGGCATCATCATCTATGACCGGAACGGGCATTGGCTGATGTCCTCCAACCGGCCGATTCCGGAGGGCGCCAACAGCAGCGACCGCGCCTATTTCATTCACCACCGTGACAGCCCGAGCCGCGAGCCGTTCATTGGCCCGCCGATCCAGAGCCGTGCCAATCACGAATGGGTGGTGACTATCAGTCGGCGCTTCAACGACGACGGTGGTCAGTTCGCTGGCGTGGTAGCGGTGACGCTGGGGGTGGAGAACTTCCTGCGCGTGTTCGGCAAACTCGACGTTGGCCAGGATGGCGCGATCGGTCTGTCTTACACCGATGGCACGCTGCTGGTGCGCTACCCGTTTCGCGAGCAGGACATGGGCCGCAACTTCTCCAAATCGCCGATCTACGCCAAATACCTCGTCGACCGTTCGGTCGGCACTGCCTCCTACACCTCCAGCCTCGACGGTGTCGAGCGGCTGTACGCGTTCCGCAAAAGCGAAACGCTGCCGCTGATCACCACGGTGGCCCTGGGCAAGGATGAAGCGCTAGCGGCGTGGCGCATCGAAGCGGCATTGTCGGCGGTGGTAGTGATCGGGCTGCTGGGGCTGACCGGATTGATCGGCTGGTTCCTGATTCTCGATATCCGCCGCCGCACTGCGGCTGAAGAGGCGTTGCGCGATGCCCAACAGCAGTTGCTTGCGTCCAATCGGCAGCTGGAATTACTGGCGCTGAAGGACGCGCTGACCGGCCTGGCCAACCGCCGCTGCTTCGATGAAACGCTGACGGTGGAAGCGCGGCGCGCGCAGCGTGACGGGACCTCGCTGGCCTTGCTGATGATCGATATCGATCACTTCAAATTGTTCAACGATGCCTTGGGCCACGTCGCCGGCGATGCCTGCCTGCAAGCGGTCAGCAAGATTCTTGAAGGCTGCGTGCGACGCCCCTCGGATCTGGTCGCGCGCTACGGTGGCGAGGAAATGGCGGTGATCATGCCGGCCACCGACAGCGCCGGTGCGACCGTGGTGGCGCAACTGATGCTCGAGCGTTTGCAGCAGGCGAACATCGCCCACCCGGGCAGTCCGTTTGCTCGGATTACGGTGAGTATCGGTATGGCGGTGGGGACGGGCGCGCAGCTGGATTCGCTGCCGGCGTTGATCCAGACCGCCGATCAGGCGCTGTACCGCGCGAAAGCGGCGGGGCGCAACGGGATGGCCGGGCAGGCCTGAGGCGCGCTAGAAAGCTTCGCCCTTATCCAGTTTGGCCAACAGCGTCTGCCCGCGTTGCCACAGTGCATCCTGCTTGGCCAGCGGCATGCGGTCGAGGTTCTTGTACATCATGCCCATGCGCTGATTGCCGCGCAGGATGTCGCCGTGGCGCATGAGGAAATGCCAGTACAGCGCATTGAACGGGCAGGCATCGTCCGCGCTGCTTTCCTTGACCTTGTAGGCGCAGTCGCCGCAGTAATCCGACATTCGATTGATGTACTGGCCGCTGGCGCAGTAAGGCTTGGAGCCGAGATAACCGCCGTCGGCATGCATGACCATGCCCAGGGTGTTGGGTAGTTCGACCCAGTCGAAGGCGTCCATGTAGATCGCCAGATACCACTCACAGATTTCCTTCGGCGCAATCCCGGCGAGCAAGGCAAAGTTGCCGGTGACCATCAGACGCTGGATGTGGTGCGCGTAGGCATGTTGCAGACTTTGGCCGATGGCCTGGCGCATGCAGTTCATCTGTGTCTGCCCGGTCCAGTAGAACTCCGGCAGCGGACGCGAGTTGCCGAACACGTTGCCCTCGGCGTAACCCGGCATCTTCAGCCAATACACACCGCGCACGTATTCGCGCCAGCCGATCAGCTGCCGAATGAAGCCTTCGGCAGCGTTGAGGCCGATGCTCCCTGACCAGTAAGCCGCCTCGACATCGCTGCACAGCTGACGCAGATCGAGCAGGCCGATGTTCAGCGCCGCGCTGATCCGCGCGTGAAACAGGAACGGCTCGTCGCTGGCCATGGCGTCCTGGTAATCACCGAAGCCGGCCAGCGCATAGTCGAGAAAGTATTGCCACAGGGCCTGGGCATCGGCGTGCGTCACCGGGTAATTGAAGTCATCCAGCGTGCCGTAATGGCTGGCGAAGCGCTCGCCGACCAATGCCAGCACCTCTTGGGTGATTGCGTCATTGGCGAAACGTGCCGGGTAGGGCGGTTTGGCGTGTTTGGGCAGGGCCTTGCGATTCTCCGCATCGAAATTCCACGCACCGCCGACCGGCGTGCCGTCGCCATTGAGCAGCAGCCGACTCTTGCGCCGCATCTCGCGGTAGAAGAACTCCATGCGCAGCTGTTTTTTGCCGCTGGCCCAATTGGAGAACTCTTCGCGGGAGCAGAGGAAACGGCGGTCTGAGTGCCAATGCACGGGCAAGCCCGAATCTTTGATTGACTGCTCAAGACGCCAGTCGCCGCATTCGGTGATATGAATCTCTTCGGCCCCGGTGAGGGTTTGCCAGCGCTGTAGTTCGCCGGGAATTGAGCCGCTGTTGTCCGGGTCGTCGAGGCTGACGTACTGGACGCGGTAGCCTTTATCGCGCAACGCCTCGGCAAAGTGGCGCATTGCGCTGAAGATCAGAGCGATCTTTTGCGGATGATGGGCGACGTGGGTCGCTTCCTCCATGACCTCGACCATCAGCAGCAGGTCGTGCTGGGGATCGAGTGGCTGCAGGGAGGCCAGGTCGAATGACAGCTGGTCGCCGAGAATCAGGAGCAAGCGGTGGGCAGGGGGCATGGAGCGAAGTCCGGTCAGAGATTCGAACTCCAATAGTTATACAGATTGTTTGTTATGTATAGGTTTTAGCGGCCACTGACATCCGGTAGTGGGAGCGAGCCTGCTCGCGAAAGCGTCCTGTCAGTCAATACAAATGCTGACTGACCCACCGCCTTCGCGAGCAGGCTCGCTCCCACAGGGATTTGGGTGGGGTTCTTAGGCGGGGTAGGTCGGATAGTCGATATAACCCTCGGCACCGCCGCCATACACTGTCGCCGGATTCAACTGATTCAACGGCCAGTCATGGGCAATCCGCGCCGGCAGGTCCGGGTTGGCCATGAACGGTCTGCCAAACGCAACGAGATCGGCCAGCCCCGACTCAAGCAATTGCGCGCCGGTTTTGGCGGTGTAGCGGCCGGCATAAATGATCGCGCCGCTGAACGTGTCGCGCACGGCCTGGCGAAAGGTCTGCGGCATGGCTGGCGCGTTGTCCCAGTCGGCTTCGGCGATCGACAGGTAGGCGATGCCGACGTCTTGGAGAATCTTGATCGCGGCAATGTAAGTTGTGTGCGGATCTTCCTCGACCAGGCCCAGATACGTCCGCGCTTCATCGGTGGTAGTGAACAACGGCGCGAAACGCACACCGACCTTGTCCTTGCCGATGCATTCGGCAACACCGGCCACCACTTCGCGCAAAAAGCGCAAGCGATTGTCCAGCGAGCCGCCGTACTGGTCGGTGCGCAGGTTGCTGTGGGCGGAGATGAACTGGTTGACCAGATAACCGTTGGCGCAGTGCAGTTCGATGCCATCGAAACCCGCATCCATCGCGTTGCGCGCGGCCTGGATGTACAGCTGAATCAGTTCCTGCACTTCATCGGTGCTCAGCGCGCGCGGAGCGGACGGCGGCACCAGTTCACCGACACCGGGCGCGGTTTCGATGAACACGCTGACGCGGTCCGTCGCCACCGCAGAGGCCGACACGGGCGCATCACCATTAGGCTGCAACGCCGTGTGCGAGACCCGACCGACATGCCAGAGCTGGGCGAAGATCACGCCATCCACGGCGTGCACCGCCTCGGTGACTTTGCGCCAACCGGCGATCTGCTCCGGCGTGTGAATGCCCGGCGTCCACGCATAACCCTGGCCGCGCGGTTCGATCTGCGTGCCTTCGGTGACCAGCAAACCGGCACCGGCGCGCTGCTGGTAATACTCGACCATCAACTCGTTGGCGACATTGCCCGGCTGCGTGCTGCGCTGGCGGGTGAGAGGCGGCAGGACGATGCGGTTTTTCAGGGTGTGGTTGCCCAATTTAGCGGGCGTGAAAAAAGCGTTATTCATGGAGTAAGCCTGGAATCTGATTAGACCAGTCGACTAGTGACTGGGCAAAAAAACAACGCCGGGCGGTACGCACACGGCGTTGATCGGGTTGGAGCGATGGATTCAGCCGAGCATCTTCAACAGCTTTTCGGCAACGGCGGCGGAGCTGGCCGGGTTCTGGCCGGTGACCAGTTGACCGTCAGCCACCACGTGAACCTGCCAGTCGGCGACTTTCGAGTAACGCCCGCCAAGGCGCTGAAACTCGTCTTCGATGAGGAACGGTACCACGTCAGTCAGGCCGACTGCAGCCTCTTCGGCATTGGTGAAACCGGTGACATCACGGCCCTTGACGATCGGCTGGCCGTCAGCGCGGACCACATGACGCAACACACCCGGTGCGTGGCAGACAAAACCGTGAGGTTTGTTGGCGCGGTCGAAGGCTTCGATCAGTGCAATAGAGGCCTTGTCTTCGGCCAGATCCCACAGCGGGCCGTGGCCACCTGGGTAGAACACTGCGTCGAAATCTTCGGCCTTCACGTCAGCCAAACGGCCAGTGGTGGCGAGTGCCTGTTGTGCGGCCGGATCGGCGCGGAAGCGATCGGTTTCGGCAGTCTGCGCGCTTGGCTCATCGCTTTTCGGATCGAGCGGCGGCTGGCCGCCGGCAGGCGATACCAGGGTGACGTCGGCGCCGGCGTCCTTGAAGGCAAAGTAGGGCGCGGCGAACTCTTCCAGCCAGAAGCCGGTTTTCTTGCCGGTGTTGCCGAGTTGATCGTGGGAAGTCAGAACCATCAAGATTTTCATAGAGCACCCTTGGGTTGGTCTGGCATCGGCAGGAGGCGAGGGATTCGCTTGTTGTCGGTGCCGCATGAATTTGTGTGTCGGGGCGCAGCATAGTTTCCAATTAGACCAGTCGTCTAGTAATTTTTTCAGAAAATGTTTTTGCCCGTCGGTTATGGCAAACTCCCGGTCCTGAAAACTATACGACTGGTCTATTGTCTGGAATTTTGCGCACCATGAAGCCGACCTTTGACGACACCCGCCAACACTTGCTCGACACCGGCCACCGGATGATGGCCGAGAAGGGCTTCACCAGCGTCGGCCTCAACGAGATCCTGCAGACCGCCGGCGTGCCCAAGGGCTCGTTTTATCACTACTTCAAATCCAAGGAGTTGTACGGCCAGGCGCTGCTCGAGGATTACTTCGTCGACTACCTCGCCGACATGGAGCGCCGCTTGACGCTGCCGGGGCTGACTGCTTTCGAGCGTTTGATGGATTACTGGCAGGGCTGGCAGAACCGCTGCACCCTCGAAGGCCACGGCGATGAATGCCTGGTGGTGAAACTCAGCGCCGAAGTCGCCGACCTGTCCGAATCAATGCGCCTGACCCTGCGCGACGGCGCCGAACGCATCGTCGCGCGCATCACCGAGTGCATCGAACAAGGCCAGACCGACAAAAGCCTGCCGGAGGGCGATGCGCGGAAGTTGGCGGAGACGCTGTATCAGCTCTGGCTCGGCGCGAGTCTGCTGAACAAACTGCAGCGCACCGGGCAGTCGCTGGAGACCTCAATGGCGATGACCCGGCAGTTGTTGCAAGTCTGAGCCTCGCCGCAGATCCCTTGTAGGAGCGAGCCTGCTCGCGAAGACGGCGGCACATTCAACATCTTCATCGCCTGACCCAACGCCTTCGCGAGCAGGCTCGCTCCCACAGGAGATCTGTGTTGATTGGTGGGATTGGAGATCAGCAGGCCATTCAAAACTCAGGCAGAACTGCTGTCCTCTTCAGGCAGTTGGGCAAACCACTGCGCATACGGTGTATTGCTCACTTTGAAACGGTTGAAATCCGGGCTGCCGTCATCCCACCACACCGGCCCGCGCTCACCCAGCGCGACTTTGGCGTCGTTGACGCGAGCTCTCGCTGACTTCAACGCCTGTGCATCCTCCGCTCGTTTCGCCTCTTTGACCGCACGCCGCGCTGACATGAGTTCGGCTACAAATGCCTCACGCTCGGCGGCTGGCAGCGATGGATTGCTGCAACGCCATAGCTGTTGCTTGACCACAAAATAGCGGCCATCGGGGGTGGTGGGGTACATGGGCGATATCCTGCGTGATCCAGTCTCAGACCGGGTAGGACAACTCGCCGATGAGTTTATCCAGCGTAATCGGATAATCGCGCACCCGCACGCCGCAAGCGTTATAGATCGCATTGGCGATCGCCGCCGCCGCGCCGCTGATACCCAACTCGCCAACGCCTTTGGCCTTCAGCGGGGTGGCATACGGGTCGACTTCATCGAGAAAGATCACTTCCTGATGGGGAATGTCGGCGTGCACCGGCACCTCGTATCCGGCCAGATCGTGATTGACGAAAAAACCGATTCGATGATCCACCGCCAGCTCTTCCATCAATGCCGCGCCGGCGCCCATGGTCATGCCGCCGATGATCTGGCTGCGCGCAGTTTTCGGGTTGAGGATGCGCCCGGCGGCGCACACGGCCAGTTGCCGACGCAGGCGAATTTCGCCGGTCGCCGCATTGACCGCGACCTCGGCGAAATGCGCGCCGAAGGTCTGCTGGGCGAAGCGCTGGGCAAGGTCACCGTATTCCATGCGGTCCTCGCCCGTCAGCTCGCCATTGGCTGCGGCCTGAGCCAAGCCAACCTGCTGCGAGCCTGCGCGAATTTGCCCGTCGACAAACTCGGCTTGCTGCGGGTCAATCCCGACGGCGCGAGCGGCGGCCTCACGCAGTTTCACGCACGCGGCATACACGCCGGCAGTGGAGGAGGCGGCGCCCCACTGGCCGCCGGAGCCCGACGATTCCGGAAACCGCGAATCGCCCAAGTGCACCACGACACGGTCCAGCGGCACGCCCATCATTTCGGCAGCGGTCTGGGCGATGATGGTGTAACTGCCGGTGCCGATGTCGGTCATGTCGGTTTCCACGGTGATGACGCCTTGACGATCGAGACGCACCCGCGCCGCCGAAGCGGTCGTCGGTGCGCCGCGAATCGCCGAGGCCAGCCCGATGCCGATCAGCCAACCGCCCTCACGGCGCTGACCGGGTTGAGGGTTGCGCTGACGCCAGCCAAAGCGTTCGGCGCCAGTGTTCAGGCATTCCACCAACTGTCGTTTGGAGAACGGCCGCGCCGGTTGCTCCGGATCGACCTGCGAGTCGTTGAGGATGCGCAACTGCAGCGGATCCATCTGCAGCTTTTCGGCCAGTTCATCCATGGCGATTTCCAGCGCCATCATCCCCGGTGCCTCGCCCGGCGCGCGCATCGCCGAACCCTCGGCGAGATCGAGCACGGCGAGATTCAAACGGGTCATGCGATTGGCTCCGGCGTAAAGCAAGCGGGTTGACGCGGTAGCCGCTTCGGCGCGTCCGCCGCGCAGATTGCCCGACCAGCTCTCGTGGCCGATCGCCGTGATCACGCCGTCATGGTTGGCACCGATGCGCAGGCGCTGAAGCGTCGCCGGACGATGGGTCAGGTTGTTGAACATCAGCGGCCGCGGCAGCGCGACTTTCACCGGTCGCCCGGCATGTCGAGCGGCCAGGGATGCCAACACTGCGTCGCAAAGAATCGTGCCCTTACCGCCGAAACCACCGCCGATATACGGTGAGATCAGGCGCACATCTTCCTTGGCGATGCCGAGGGTTTTCGCCAGATCGCGCACGCCCCAGTTGATCTGTTGGATCGATGTCCACAAGGTCAACTGCGTGCCGCTCCAGCGGGCAATGGTTGCGTGCGGTTCCATCATCGCGTGGGCCTGGTCAGGCGTGCTGTAGTGCTGATCGACTTGCACGGGCGCAGCGTTGAAGGCGCCTTCGAAGTCACCGACGCTGGTCTGCGGCGGCGGGCCGAAGCCGGCCGGTGGCGGTGGGGTTGCGGAGTCTTTCGCAGCCGCCAGATCGAAGGAACCTGGTTCGGCCACGTAGCGGATGTCGAGCAAGCCGGCGGCCGCGCGGGCCTGTTCGAAGGTGTCCGCGACGACAATCGCCACGGCCTGGTGATAGTGATCGACCTGCGGCCCGGCCAAGGCCCTGGCTACGTAAAACTCGCCTTTGGCCAATGGCCCGGCGTTTTCGTAAGTGACTATGGCAATCACCCCGGACGCCTCCCGCGCTTGCGTCGAATCGATCGAGGCAATGCGCCCCTTGCCGATCCCGGCGCCGACGATATAGCCATAGGCGGCGTCCGGCACCGCTGCGTTTTGCTCGTAGGCATAGGGGGCGGTGCCGGTGGTTTTCAGCTTGCCGTCGATGCGGTCGGCAGGTTGGCCGATGACGTTCAGCTGGTCGATCGGATTGGAGCCGGCCGGGGTGTCGAATTTCATCTGCAAATTCCTTTCAGACAGGCTGGCGGCGCCCACGTAGCGCGGCGCAGCCATCGATTGACGTCGGATCTCTACGAGCCTAGGCCATCGACGCGCTGCTGATAATGCGCGGTTTCAGGATGGAGTGATGAATCCCGCTCACCAATCCTGATCAACATGACAAATAGGAATACGTTTCAATTACTAATGCGACCGTATACCATGCGCCGCGTTTTATTGGCGGTTTTGCCCTTCGTTCTGGCCTATTCGTAAAGGTTTTCACCTCATGCGTCGAACTCTGCTTTCCATTTGTGTGCTGCAGGCGTTGTCTTCTTCCTCGTGGGCTGAGTCAGCCGAACCGACTTCTTCAACGCTTGAGCTGGAAGCCACCGATGTGGTCGGCACAGCGGATTACGAAAGGGCAGACGGCCCGGTGCAAGGCTACCGCGCGACGCGTTCGGCCAGCGCCACGCGCACCGACACTTCGATTCATGAAACCCCGCAGTCGATCAGCGTGGTGACCAAGGATGCCGTCGAAGACCTCGGCGCGACGCGTTTGCAGGATGCGCTGGATTACGCCGGTGGCGTCGGTCGGGCGAACAATTTCGGGGGGCAGGGCCTGACCACCTTCACCGTGCGCGGTTTTACCACCGGTGAGTTCTACCGCAACGGTTTCCCGATCAACCGTGGCTACCCGAACATGCCTGACGCCAATACCATCGAGCGTCTGGAAGTGCTGCGCGGTCCGGCGACCATGCTCTATGGCCGTGGCGATCCCGGCGGTACCTTCAACGTAGTGTCGAAACAGCCATTGCCCGAGCGCACCGTCACCTTGGGCAGTCAGTTGAATGACCAAGGCATGAAGCGCGGCACCCTCGACGCTTCCGGGCCACTCGATGAAGAAGGGCGTTTGGCCTATCGCTTGAATGTGGTGGGCGAGGGCGGTGACACCTTCCGCGATCATGTCGAGAACGAGCGCTACGGCATCACGCCGGTACTGACCTGGCAGGCCACCGACGCGACCAAGCTGATTTTCGAAGGCGATTTCATGCGCAACAACGCGCCGCTCGATCGCGGCGTGACGCGCTACCCGGCGCAGATCGGCACTGCCTCGCGCGATACCTTCTTTGGCGAGAAGGACGTCGGCAAGCTGCACAACGACAACAACATGGCGCAGTTGCGTTTCGAGCACATGCTCAACGACGACTGGACCTTGGGCGGAGGTTTCCAGTGGCTCGACGGCTCGCTCAAGGGCAACGCGATCGAGGCCAACGGCATTGCCGCTGACGGCCGCACGCTGGGGCGCAACTTCAACTACCGCAAGCTGGAATGGACCGACAAGGACACCCAGCTCAACCTCACCGGGCATTTCGACACTGGCGGTCTGCAGCACACCTTGCTCACCGGCATCGAGTACGAAGATTACGACTACAAGTCGATCATCCAGCGCTCCAGCGGCGCGGTCAGTGCCTACCCGATCGACATCTTCAATCCGGTTTACGGCCAACCACGCCCGGCGCTGACCCGCACACCGACCCACGACAAAGAAAACCTCAAGACCTACGCCGCGTTCGTGCAGGATCAGGTCGCCCTGACCGACAAGCTCAAAGTCCTGGCCGGCGCGCGTTTCGAGCGCTTTGAGCACGACTATGAAACCTACGTGCCGGGCGGCAAGAGCTGGCAGGCCAGCGACAATGCCGTCACCCCGCGTATCGGCGTGACCTACGATTTGACCGAAACCCTGGCGGTGTACGCCAACACCGCGCGCTCGTTCAAGCCCAACACCGGCGCCAGCCGCGAAGGCGGCGGTTTCGCCCCGGAGAAAGGCAAGTCCTACGAGATGGGCGTGAAGTGGGAAGCGCTGGATCAGCAGTTGAGCGTCGACGCGGCGATCTACCAGATCGAAAAACGCAACGTGCTGACCACCGACCCGGTGGATTCGACCTTCAGCGTCGCCGCCGGTGAAGTACGCAGCCGTGGTTTCGACGTCAACGTCACCGGCAACCTCACCCCGGAGTGGCGAGTGGTCGGCGGTTACGCTTACGTCGACGCCGAGGTGACCAAGGACAACACGCTGCGCTCCGGCACGCGCCTGCTGAACATCCCGAAGAACAGCTTCAGCCTGCTCAATATGTACGAATTCCAGGACGGCACGCTCAAAGGCCTTGGCCTTGGCACCGGCCTGAAATACGTCGACGAGCGCGCCGGGCAGACCGCCAACACCGCGTTTTCCATGGGCAGTTACACCGTGGTCGACCTGCTGAGCTTCTACAAGGTGAACGACAAAGTGCGCCTCAATCTCGATGTGAAAAACATCTTTGATCGCGACTACGAAGAAGGCGCCTTCGGCAACGTTTACGCCTACCCGGGGGCGCCGCGAACCGTGCAGGTGGGGATTTCCTACACGCTGTAAATCGCCGCAGCGGTTGCCGCCGACCCATGCTGGCCTGAGAGTGGCATGTCGAAATCAGACATCGGCATGCCGCACTCAGGCTAGTTGTGCGGCGGTCGGGCCACGTAAGGTGAAGCATCATTTCGTCGGCAAAGCGTCTGCGTCGCAGCTTTCGCCTGATGCCGACACCGGAAATGATGATCGCCTGACGCTCAGTCAGTGGCCCAAACGTCGATCATGAGAACAATAAGAACCCATGACTAGCCTGAACCCCAAGGACTCCAACGGTCAGTTGGCGCAAGGTTTCAAACCGCGTCACGTCACCATGCTTTCCATTGCCGGCATCATCGGCGCAGGACTTTTCGTTGGCTCAGGCCACGCCATCGCCGCCGCAGGACCTGCGGTGCTGCTCGCTTATCTGTTCTCCGGTCTGCTGGTCGTGCTGGTCATGCGCATGCTCGGCGAAATGGCCGTGGCGCATCCCGACACCGGCTCGTTTTCCACCTACGCCGATCAAGCCATTGGCCGCTGGGCCGGCTTCACCATCGGCTGGCTCTACTGGTGGTTCTGGGTGCTGGTGATTCCGATCGAAGCGCTGGCCGCCGGGCACGTGCTCAACCAGTGGTTTCCCCAGGTCGATGCGTGGTTGTTCGCCTTGCTGTCGATCGTGCTGCTGGTGATCACCAACCTGTTCAGCGTGTCGAAATACGGCGAGTTCGAATTTTGGTTCGCCATGGCCAAGGTCATCGCGATCATCGGTTTCATCGGCCTGGGTTTTGCGGTGCTGATGGGCTGGATTCCCGAGCGTGAAGCCAGTGGCTTGAGCACGCTGATGGCCGAGCACGGCGGCTTTGCGCCGAACGGTATGTCGGCGGTGGTCGGCGCGTTCATCACCATCATGTTCAGTTTCATCGGCACCGAAGCGGTGACCATCGCCGCTGCGGAATCGAACAATCCGGCGCAGAACATCGCCAAGGCCACGCGCTCGGTGATCTGGCGCATCGGCATTTTCTATCTGCTGTCGATCTTCGTGGTGATTTCCGTGGTGCCGTGGAACGACCCGCAACTCGCCTCGGTCGGTTCCTACCAGCGCGCACTGGAACTGATGAACATCCCCAACGCTAAATTCTTTGTTGACGTGGTGGTGTTGATCGCGGTGGCCAGTTGCATGAACTCGTCGATCTACATTTCCTCGCGCATGCTCTATTCGCTGGGCCGACGCGGCGATGCGCCGCCGGCATTGAAGGTGACTTCGGCGGCCGGCGTGCCACGCGCGGCGGTCATTGCCAGCACGGTGATCGGCGCAGGCGTGACGTTACTCAGCTATTTCATGCCGGCCGGGCTGTTCCAGTTCCTGCTCGCCAGCTCCGGCGCAATTGCCTTGCTGGTGTATCTGGTGATCGCCATTTCGCAGTTGCGCATGCGCCGCCGACTGGAACGGGAAAAGGTCGAAATGACCTTGCGCATGTGGCTGTTTCCCTGGCTCACCTGGCTGGTTATTGCCTTCATCTGCGCGGCGTTGGCAGTGATGATGATCACCCCTGAACATCGCCTGGAAGTGACCTCGACCATTGGCCTGGCGCTGCTGATCTCGTTCATTGGCCTGGTCACCAGCCGCCAGCACCGGCCGGCGGGCAGGGTGGCGGCTGTCAGCAAAGCCTAAGCAAACAACGCCTTGAGCCCGCGGGAAAACCAGCCGTTCGGGCTTGAAGGCAGATGCTCACGTTGATTGAATGAGCCCGTCAACGCGCAGGTTTCACCGGCGAGCGAGCCCATCAGTTGCGGCAGTAAATAACTGCGTTCGCATTCACTGGCGGACAGTCCGGTGTTCTCTTGCGGCCAAACCACGTTGGTTTCTGCATACGGCTTCATGGCGCACCTCCTCAACATTCAAACGTCCAGCACCAGGGTTTCGCTGCCCTGCGCCGGGGCGGCGCAGCAGATCAGCACTTCGTCGTCCGCCAGGCGCATGGCCGGCGGGGTGAGGTAATGCACCTGGCCGCTGGTAAGGCGGGTTTTGCAGGTGCCGCACGAGCCGCCGCGACAGCTGAACTCCGGATTCAAGCCACGCGCCTCGGCCAGTTCCAGCAAGGTGCCGCTGCCCGGTTCCCAGCGTGCTTCCTTGCCGGACGTGGCGAACAACACCTTGACCGGTTCTTCGGCGACCGGCACCTGCGGCGGCGCCGGGGTACTGATTTCGACATCGCGGATCAGCGTCGACGGGCCGAAGGTTTCGGCGTGGATGCGATCGTCGGGAATACGCATTTTGCGCAGGCCGTCGTACAGCGCCTGGGTAAAACTGCCCGGGCCGCACAGGTAGAAATCGTAGTCATCCAGCGGCAGCAGGCTCTTCAGCAAGGCAATGTCGATGCGCCCGGCATGATCGTAACCCTGCGCTGTTGCTTCCAGCGGCGGCTGGCTGACCACGCGCAGCACCTTGACCTTGTCACCGGCGCGCGCAGCCAAGGCGTCGACTTCTTCGCGAAAGGCCAGATCCTCGACGGTGCGACTGCTTTGCACCACCCAGGTCGGGCGCATGCGGCTGATGCGTCTGCCCTGATAGACCACCTCGCGCAGCATCGACAGCAGCGGCGTTACCCCAACCCCTGCGGCCAACAGCACCAGTGGCCGGCGTTCGGTG
This sequence comes from Pseudomonas sp. AC083, assembly GCF_979253165.1. NCBI lineage: Bacteria > Pseudomonadati > Pseudomonadota > Gammaproteobacteria > Pseudomonadales > Pseudomonadaceae > Pseudomonas > Pseudomonas sp. AC083. The sequence continues at coordinate 429,488 of NZ_CEEDDH010000001.1, read as the reverse complement.
GCGTCGACGGTGAAATCGCCTTGCGGCGCGCGGGCTTCGATCAAGTCCAATGCCTGAACCCGATCATGCAGATGCGAAGACACCGAGCCGTCGCGTTTGACGCTGATGCGCAGGAACTCGTCCGACGGCGCGCTGGACACGCTGTAGGTGCGGATCGACGCGGCATCCTGACCGTCGAGCAAGACCTTGATCGGCAAGTGCTGGCCCGGTTCGAAGCGCGGCAGGCCGAAGCCATCGTTGGCTTGCAGGTAAAAAGAACGGATCTGCGGACTCTCATCGACCACCCGCGTGACGTGCAGCGCGCGCCATTGATTGCGCAGCGCCTCGGCCTGCAAACGCTCGCGGGTCTGTTCCCAGCTGCCGGTCATTTGCGAATTGGGTGAATCGCCTTCCGGTTGCTCGGCCCAGCGCAGTGGCAGCGCGGCCTGACGGTAAACGATGCGCTGCGGCTTGAAGCGCCACAGGCGCTCGGCGCCTTGAAACGCGGCGATTTGCGGATCGTCGAGCAGCACTTCCGCGCTGCCGGTCATCTGCAACAGATCGCCGCTTTCAAAATCGATGAAGGTCAGCCCGGCGCGCGGGTTGAGCAGGATGTTGCCCAGGGTGTTGAAGAACAGATTGCCGGAGAAATCCGGGATGGTCAGGGTGCCGTCTTCGTCCATATGCACGAAACCGGATTTGCCGCCGCGATGGGACACATCGACTTGGCGCTCACCGTCGCGCACCACGTAAGTGGCCACGTAGAACGAGTCAGCGGCGGTGATCATGTCGCGCACCAAGGGTTCGCTGACCGGCAAGTCGAGCGCGTTGTCGGTGGTCTCATCGACGAAGGCGTAATGGCGCAGGTTGATATAGCGCGGGCAGTTGCCGTAAGCCTGGGTCACGCTGATCTCGAGGCTGTCGTCCTCGCGGCGGCTGATATTGCCATTCATGCGATTGCGCCGACGGGTGTGCAGCTCGATGCCGAGCATGCCGATCGCATCGCCGGGTTGCAGGCCTTGATTGGCCGGGTCGTTGGGCTGCGCGTCGAGTTTGATCTTCAGAACCTGTGGTGACGGCGAATCCATGAACCCCGGTTGACCGGTGCGCAGCGTCGCCCACGGATCGCCCTGGCTGTCGACAGCGCCGAGTACGACAAAGGGCAGTTGCGCATAGAACTCGCGGTGCTGGTCCGGCATCCAGTCGCGGGCCAGTTGCCGCTGGCCGACACCGACCATCATCTCCACCGCGCCGACGGCACGTTGCAGGGTCAGCTCACCTTCATGCCAGGGCGAGGGCTGCGGTTTCGACGCTGTGTCCATTTCGATTCTCCTCGGGTACAAACGGGCCGGTGAGCCGCCAGGGGCTGAAGCTCAAGTGGGCTCATGTTCGCCCTCGGCCGGTTGCGAGGGAATGGCCAGAAACTGCAATCCACTGTTTCACTCGGTGAAATGATCCCTGCGCGCGCCTAAGGAGGCGGGTGATTATTTCACTGGCTGAAATGCTCGATTGTATTTGCTGAGGATTCCGCGATTTGCGGCAGGGGAGCAGGATGAGCCCCATCGACACGATCAGCGGGTCGACCTCAAATAATCCAGGAGCACGTCATGTCCCAGTCAGCCGTCAAACTGTACCGCCATCCGTTGTCCGGCCACTCGCATCGCGTCGAGTTGATGTTGTCCCTGCTGGATGTGCCGACCGAACTGGTGTTCGTCGACCTGATGAAGGGCGCCCACAAAACCCCTGAATTCCTCGCCCTCAACCGTTTCGGCCAGGTGCCGGTGATTGATGACAACGGCACGGTGCTCGCGGATTCCAACGGCATTCTGGTTTATCTGGCGAGCAAATACGGCAACGGCCAGTGGCTGCCGAGCGATCCGGTCGAGCAAGCCAAGGTGCAGCGCTGGTTATCGGTGGCCGCCGGGCAGATCAGCTCCGGCCCGGCCACGGCGCGCTTGATCACTGTATTCGGCGCCGGTTACGACGCGGCTGATGCGATCAAGCGTTCCCATGCGTTGTTGCAGGTGATGGAGGACGAGTTGGCCAACAGCGCATTCCTTGCCGGCGACAAGGCAACCGTTGCCGATGTGGCCGCCTACACTTACGTCGCCCACGCGCCGGAAGGCAACGTCTCGCTGGAGGATTATCCGAATGTGCGGGCGTGGCTGGCGCGGGTCGAGGCGCTGCCGAAATTCGTCGGCATGCAGCGCACAGCGGTGGGCCTGCAAACAGCTTGACTCACAACGATGCACATCCCCTGTGGGAGCGAGCCTGCTCGCGAAAGCGGTGTGTCATTCAACGGTGATGTTGACTGACAGAATGCCTTCGCGAGCAGGCTCGCTCCCACATGATTTCACTGTGTTTTCGAGGTTTTTTACAGGTTCCCGCCTATGGATCGTTTTCAGGAAATGCGCATGTTCCTGGCCGTGGCCGAGGAGGGTGGCTTTGCGGCGGCGGCCCGGCGTTTGAACACCTCGCCCCCCAGCGTCACCCGCGCCATTGCGGCGCTGGAACAACGCATCGGCACGCGCCTGTTGTCGCGCACCACGCGCAGCCTGCACCTGACCGAAGCCGGGCATCGTTATCTGGACGATTGCCGAAGAATTCTGTGCGACGTCGACGAAGCCGAAGAGGCGGCCGCCGGCAGTTATCGGGTGCCGTGCGGGCACTTGAGCGTGACCGCGTCGGTGTTGTTTGGCGAGCTGTTCATCGCGCCGTTGCTGGCGCAATACGTCGACGCGTTTCCTTCAGTGCATCTGAAGGCGTTGCTGGTCGATCGCGTGGTGAACATGGCGGAAGAGGGTATCGATGTCGCCGTGCGCATCGGCCATTTGCACGAGAACAATCAGCATGCAATCAAGGTCGGCGAGGTCCGGCAGGTCATCTGCGGCACGCCGGATTACTTCGCCCGCTATGGCCGACCGCAACATCCGAACGAGTTGAGCCGCGCCAATATCGTCATGTCGTCCGCCAGTCATTTGCTCAGCGATTGGCAATTCGCCCATGCCGACGGGCCGTTGAGCTTTCGCTTCGAACCGCGTCTGGTGGTCACCGCGAATCAGGCGGCAATCAACATCGCCAGTTCCGGTTGGGGCATTACCCGGGTGCTGTCTTATCAAGTCGCCAGCCAGGTTGCGGCCGGTGAACTGGAATTGGTGTTGCAGGCCTTTGAGCCACCGGCGTTACCGGTGCAACTGGTCTATCTGAAACATCCGCGCGTACCGGCGAAGGTGCGCACGTTTGTCGATTTCCTCAGCGAACGTCTACAACATCATCCAGCGCTGAAAGCCGTGAACAGGGTTCACGGCTAAGGCTTCAAGGTTCAACTCAGCAATGGATCACTTCCCGGTCGCAGCGGTTTCGATCAGGCTGGCAACGGCTTTCGGGTTGGACACCATCACCACGTGCGACGCGCCTTTGACCACGACGGTCTGCTTGGAGTGCGCGCGCTCGGCCATGAACGCCAGGGCTTGCGCCGGGATGTTCTTGTCCTGGTCACCGTAGACGAAGTACGACGGCACGGTTTTCCATGCAGGCTCGGTGGCGGCTTCGTTGAGCGCGGCGACGGTCACCGGGCGCTGGGTGGCGGCCATCAACTTCGCATCTGCCGGGGAAACATCAGCTGCGAACTGCTCATGGAATTTGTCCTGCTGAATGTACAAATCCTTGCCACCATCGGCCAGCTCAACCGGGGCCGACAGGGTCGGGCCAAGGGTGCTGCCAGGGAAGCGGCCGGACAATTCGGCTGCGGTTTCACCCTTTTCCGGGGCGAACGCGGCGACGTACACCAGCGCTTTGACATTGGCATTGCCGTAAGCGGCTTCGCTGATCACCGGGCCACCGTAAGAGTGGCCGACCAGGACCACCGGAGTTTTCACGCTGGCCAGCACATCCGCCACCGATTGCGCATCACTCTTGACCGAGCGCAGCGGGTTGGCCGCAGCGATCACCGGATAGCCATCCTTCTCGAGAATCTTGACCACGCCGTTCCAGCTGCTCGAATCGGCGAATGCGCCGTGTACCAGCACCACGGTAGGTTTGACCGGCGCGGCGAACGCAGCGGTGGCGCCGAACATGGCAGCGGTGAGGGCGAGGGTAGCGAAGACTTTGTTCATGGTGATGTCCTGTCGATTGGTTAAGGTAGGAATTGAAGCGACAGTGGTATTTAGCGCGCTAAATGTGTCAGTTGTGTGTGCGCACGGCCGAACTTCGCATGCGTATGTATCTGTGTCGGCAAAAGCTACATGCTGATACAAACCGATCAGTTTTGGCTGAGCAGTGCAGCGGAATCGAACTTTTCAGTCCGCTGCAGCGTTTCCGGAACAGCGATCAACAGCAGCAGGAATGCTGCCGCTGCAACTCCGGCGAGAGTCAGGAATGCCGCGCTGTAACCGGCGGCCTCGACGACAAATCCGGCCAGCCCATTGCTCAGCGCCGCGCCCAGACCAAACGCTGTGGTCAGCGCGCCGAGGCTGACATTGAAATGCCCGGAGCCGAGGGTCAGATCCTTGACCATCACCGGGAACAGCGCGCCGAACAGCCCAGCGCCGACGCCGTCGAGCAGCTGCACGGCGACCAGCCAGTACGGATCATCCGAGAAGGTGTAGAGCAAGCCACGCAGCGGCAGGATCAGAAAACCCGCCAGCAATAACGGTTTGCGCCCCCAGACATCCGCTTTCGCGCCGGCCAGCAGCGCCATCGGCACCATCACCAGTTGCGCGGCGACGATGCACGCCGACGTCAGCGGTGTGGCCATGTGCAAGTTGGCTTGGGCGAGTTTCTGGCTCACCAGCGGCAGCATCGCCGCGTTGGCCAAGTGAAACAGCGCGCAGCACAGGGCAAACATCAGTAACGGGCGATTGCTCAGCAGTACCTTGAATCCGGACGGCTGATGGCTTTGATCGCCAGGCTGCAAACCGCGCGCGACGTCGTGATCTATCGCTTCGGCCGAAACGAACAGCACGGCAATCACACTGGCCAGCGCCATGACCGCCATCAGATAAAACACCGCCACCGGACCGAACAGATACGCAAACAAACCGGCCAACAACGCTGCGCACGCGTTGCCGGCGTGGTTGAACGTCTCGTTGCGACCGGTACGCCGGGTGAATGCTCGCGGGCCGGTGATGCCCAGGGTGATCGCGGAAATCGCCGGGGCGAAAATTGACGCTGCCGCCGCGCTCAAGGCTTGAGTCAATGCCACCAGACTGAATGACGAAATGAACGGCAGGAGCAGACAACTCACCGTGACCAACAGCGCGGCGATGATGACCAGCGCCCGTTTCGCCCGGCTGCTGTCAACCAGCGCACCAGCGGGCGTCTGCGTGACCAGCGCGGCAATGCCGGCGAGGGTCATGACCACGCCGATGCTCGCCGGGTCCCAGTGGTGCACGGCGAGCAAGTAGATGGCGAGGTACGGCCCGAGGCCGTCGCGGACATCGGCGAGAAAGAAATTCAGACTGTCCAGCGAGCGGTTGTTGCGGCGATCGAGATGGCTGATCACGGGGGGCAGTCTCTTGAAAGTGAGGTCTGCGTAAATGTATCAACCTCGGCAAACCTAATGACCGAAGCGGCGGGGGATTAGTTGCAGAACGGCGGAGCAGTTGCTGCTCCGCAGATATTCAAGCGTCAGGCGTTTGCAGTATCTCGATCCACAATGCGCCTTTGCCGGAGGCCGCTTCACCGACACGCTTCAGCGCGCCATCCTTGCTCACCGCATACGTACCGACCTTGGCGCTTTTCTCGCCCGTCACCAGCAGCCAGTGGCCATCGGGGGAGAAGGCGATATTGCGTGGTTGTTGTTCTTGCACCGGGTAGTTATCGAGGAACTTCAGTCCTCCGGTTGCCGGATCCACGGCAAATGCCGAAACGCTGCTGCTGGTGCGCTCACTCATCAGCAGCAGTTTTCCATCCGGCGACATGCGTAGGTCGGCAGCCCAGATGCGCGGGGTCGGGTCGTCTTTCAAATCGTTGTTGCGCGCATCACGGACTTCGCCGTGGGCCAGTTGCAAGCGTTCGGGAATGCCGTTGGCCACAGCGATTTGCGTTAACGCGCCGCTGGCGTCGTTGATTGAAAACGCAGTCACGGTGCCGCTCATTTCACCGACGACGTAAAGGAATTTGCCGTTGGGCGAGAACGCCAGGTGCCGAGGCCCGGTTTTCGCCGGAACACTGACCGAGCCGCTGCCGATCGGGCTGAGCTCGCCAGTCTCGGCATCCAGGCGATATTGCAGCACCTTGTCGGTGCCCAGGTTGCCGGCGTAGGCAAAACGATTGCTCGGCTCGGTGCGAATCGAATGCGCGTGCAGGCCGGTCGGGTAACGCAGGATGTTGGCGGAAGGCTGATGATCCTCGCCGATCTTTTGAACGCTGAGTGCATCGGCGCCGTAGGACGCGGCGAGCAGGTAGCGACCTTTTCGATCGGTCGACAGATAAGCCATGCTCTCTGCCAGGGGCGCTTGGGTGAATTTTGTCAGGTGCCCGCTTTTGGAGTCGATCTGATAGCCCAAAACCTGGAAAGGCTTGACCCGCAACGCTGCAAACAGCACTTTGCCGTCCGGGGTGAGCGCCATGGGATTGACCTGGTCGCCGGCCTGGATTTGTTCAATGAGGGTGAGCGCGCCGTTGCTCTGATCAAGGCGGTATTGCGAGATCAGACCGTCGCCGGGGCTTGAGATGTAAGCGTAAGTAGCGGCGTTAGCCGTCACGCTCAATGTGGAGGCGAGCGCAGCGATCAAGAGGGTTCTTTTCATTATTCCCAGCCTTATTGTTGTTGTGATCAGTCATCCTATGAGTGATTGGCTGGGCCATCAATGGCTATTTCGTCGGCCTGTAACGTCGCTACGCTTATTTCACATGCTTGTTCTAGATGATGTTGATCAGCAGAAATGACCGGAGAGGGTCGTCGTCATTGAGGTTTGACACATTTCTACATACTCTCCCGTTAGCGTTGTTGTACGACATCCTACCTAATGTGCGCAGTGCAACAACTCTCACAAAAACAATAACGGAGATACCCCTATGACGAGCATGGCTCCACTCGATCATCAGGCCGCTGCGAAACCGCAAAACCTGTTCCTGCGTACGCTGAAACTGCTCGGCCCCGGCATTATCGCCGTGCTGTCGTGGCTCGGTGCGGGCGATCTCATCACGTCTTCAGTGGCCGGTGCGAACTACGGCTACGCCATGATGTGGGTGCTGGCGGTCTCTTTGCTGTTGAGATACTTGATCGTCAACATCATTGCCCGGTTCCAGCTGTGCAATAACCAGGGCATGACCATCCTGCAGGGCTACGCCCAGCTCAACCCGGTGTTTGCCTGGTTCATGCTGGTTTATGCCCTGTTGATGGGGCACTTGATGAACGCCTACATGATCAAGGGGGCAGGGGAGTCGCTGGCGATGCTGTTCAAGATCGATCAGCCATTGCTGTGCTCGGTGGCGGTGGTGCTGGCGGTCTGGATGCTGGTCGGGCGCAACATCTACACGATGATCGAAGGCGTGATGAAGCTGCTGCTGGCGATCATGACCCTGGCGTTCATCGCCCTGGCAGTGATGTCCGGTCCGGATGTCAGCGGCATCATCAAAGGCACCATCGGCTTCAGCATTCCACCGGACGAAGGCGTGCATGGCGCGTTGCTGGTGGCGGTTTCAGTGATCGGCGCGGTTGCCGGCTCGATCGCCAACTTCGTGCACCCCTATGTCATGCGCCAGAAAGGCTGGACCGGGCCGCAGCACAAGCGCATTCAGCGTAACGATCTGCTGTTTGCGGTGTTCGTCGGGATCATCATCAACCTGGCGATCTGGATCGTCGGTGCGGAAATCCTCCGTCCCAACGGCATCGAGGTGAAAACCTTGGGCGATCTGGGCAAGGCGCTGGAAATCTTCTTCGGCCCGATCGGCTGGTACGTGTTCTTCATCGGCGTGTTCGCAACGCTGTTCGCCAGCATTTCAGGCAAGACCACGGCGTTTCCGATGCTGATTACCGATGCCTTCCAGCATGTTCGCCCTGAGCGTCGCGAGAAGTACGGCAAAGAGTTCCATCATGACCCGATGCACAAGTGGTTCATGCTGTTCATCCTGGTCACGCCGCTGATCTGGTCGATGCCGGGCATGCCGGATTTCGTGACTCTGACCATTGGTGTCAGCGCATTGAACATCATTGGTTTGCCGGTGATTTCCCTGGGCTTGCTGATCATGTCCAACCAGAAATCGCTGCTGGACAAGCAGTACCGCAACAACCTGTTTGAAAACATCGCGCTGATGTTTGCTACAGGTCTGGCGCTATGGGTAGCGTTCCAGTTGGGCGTTGATCTGTTTACTTGACGGGAAGCAGTCGAGGGGGCACACGCCCCCTCGAATCGCCGCTTACAGCGGCACATCCATTTCGATCCGGCGCCAGGCCGCTTCGGAAAAGCTGTACACCGAAAATGCTATCAGCCCCAACGCCATCAGCATCAACAGCACGCCACCTGCCGGCAGATTCTGCAAAGCATCCAGCGCTTCCTTCATGCCGGGTGGATTGGTTGCCTGGTAAACCGAGCCGCTGACCGCCATCAACACTGCAATCTCGATAAACACCACGCCTCGGGCGATCAGGCCAAAGCGCGACACCGGGCGCACGTAGCGCATCACTTCGTCATCCGCTTCGAAGTATTTCTCGAACGTGGCCTTCCAGCCTTTGATGATGTGGGCGATACCGACACCCAGCGGGATCAGCGCAATCAGGTAGATCAACAGGTTCGAGTGCTCGAATGACAGCAGCTGCGCGAGCAGATCCTTGGTCTTGCCATCGCCGGAACCCCCCGAACTCCTGAGGCCACTCACCAACAGGCCCAAGGCAAAGAAGGCCAGCGCCGCGTTGACCAGACCGCCGGCGAGCAGACCTGCGCGAATGACCAGGCCTTTGAACTCGGTGCCGTGGTGGTCGACATCGCGGATCGCTTGCAGCGCACGCCAGGCGGCGAAGGCCAGCAGGCCGGCGACCACAACACCGATCAGCACGTAGCCGAACGGCTGGCTGAGCAATGCTTCAAGGCTCTTGTGGCTGTCTTTCGGTTTGGTGGAATCGTGCGCTGCCAACAGCGCGAAGATGCCGATGATCAGATACAGAACGCCGCGCGCGGCGTATCCGCCTCGGGCAAGCAGGACAAGCGTATGTTGAGTGGACATGGGTTTTACTTCCAGGGAATCGATGTGAAGCAGACCCGTGGACGGGGCAGGGGTTCGATAAATGCGTCGCCCTTGGGCGACGCGCGCCTTATCAGCCTGCCATGCAGCGCTTGCCTCGCTTCGGCGTCATAACGGCGTGGTCAGCGAAAATGGAATGCGCAGCTCTTCGACCGGCCCTGAATCCCGGCCGCACATTTCGTCGTGCACGCATTGTTGCACCAGTACGCAGGGAAACGCCGGCACGGTCTGCAGCAAGTCGCGCAGGTGGGTGATTGAACGCAGATGCATTGGCTTGGCCGCATCATCGAGCAAGGTGAACTGGCCCTGATCTACGCGAATTCTCGCCAGATAAAATCCACCTTCGAGTGACAGCAGCTCCAGTTCGCGAACTTCACTGTTGGCCGCACGTTCGGTGAGGGTTTGCAGATTCATGCTTCACTCCTTGCCTACCAGGGCAGGCGTTCTCCATCGTAGGCGAAGAAATGGCCGCTATCGGCCGGCGTCAGCGTGTCAATCAGACTCAGTAATTGCGCAGCGGCAATGTCTGCCGGGCGGGCGCTTGCGGCTCCGCGAAAAGGTTGCGACAACGGCGAGACCACCGTGCCCGGGTGCAGGCTGAGCAAGCGACTCTGCGGTCGCGTGCGCGAAAGCTCGATGGCGGCGGTCTTGATCAGCATGTTCAGCGCAGCCTTGGAGGCGCGATAGGCGTACCAGCCACCCAGACGGTTGTCGCCGATGCTGCCGACTTTCGCCGACAGCATTGCCATCGCGCCTTGAGGCGCAAGCAATGGCAGAAAGTCGCGCAGCAGCAATGCCGGCCCCAGCGTGTTGACCTGGAACACGGCCTGCAGCGACTCGGCTTCGATCGCGCTGTAACTTTTTTCCGGCTTGATCTGGTCGCGATGGAGCAGGCCGGCCGCGTGGATGATCAGGTGAAAGGGCGCTTCGCCTGCCAGTTCGGCGGCGGCGCTGGCGATCGTTTCGGGCTGCTCGAGGTCGAGCTTCGGCACAGTTTTGCGTCCCAGCGTACGGACGCTGGCGCAGCGTGGATCCTGGTTCAAATGTTGGCAGAACGCCGTGCCGAGGGCGCCACTGGCGCCGATCACCAGAGCGCGATAACCGTCGCCGAACGAGGCCAGGGTCAACCCACTGCTCATGGGTTCGCTCCAGCGTTCTGGCGCCGGAAGAACACCGTCACCTGACCGACTTGGAAACCCCACTTGGACATACGGGTGCGGTTGATCAACGTGTCTTCGTCGACCAGGTACATCCAGTCGTCCATGCTCATCTCGTAGGTCGAGTCGTCGACTGGCAGGTTCAGGCGATAACGCCAGTGGAAGGTGTTGCCTGCGATCTGGCCCTGCGCAACCCCGACCACATCGTGCGCGCGACCGCTCCACTGACCATTGCCCCCGGGAGTGAGGGTCCAGACCCGACGCTCACGGGTGCCGTCGCTGTAACGGAAGCGCTCGTCGAGGATCAGGTTTTCACCCTCACGACGGCTGGCGATATCGACCTCGAAACGCTTGACCACTTCGCCGTTGCGCTTCTGAAACATCCCCCAGGCTTTGACGGGCTGACTGAAAAACTGCTCCAGATTCAAAGCCGGTTGCTGATCCGCGTAACGAGCAACATCGACACTGCCGCAGCTTGCAATGCTGAGCGCCAGTCCTAACAGCAGCAGAAATCGGGTCATCTTCCTACTCCTTGAGCTTGTACAGTTAACAGGCTGTGTATAGGCCTAGCGCCGGCCGATCAGCTGGAGAAATTCCTGCCGCGTAGTCGAGCTGTCGCGAAAGGCACCGAGCATCACCGAGGAGGTCATGATCGAATTCTGCTTCTCGACGCCGCGCATCATCATGCACATGTGCCTGGCTTCAATAACCACCGCGACACCGGCAGCATCGGTGATCTGCTGGATCGCCTGAGCAATCTGCCGAGTAAGGTTTTCCTGGATCTGCAGGCGCCGCGCGAACATGTCGACCACCCGCGCCACCTTCGAAAGCCCCAACACCCGGCCAGTGGGGATATACGCCACATGCGCCTTGCCGATAAACGGCAGCATATGGTGCTCACACAGCGAATAGAGCTCGATGTCGCTGACGATCACCATCTCATCGCCCTGCGACTCGAACAGCGCACCGTTGGTGACGTCTTCCAGGCTCATCGCGTAACCGTTGCACAGGTATTGCATCGCCTTGGCGGCGCGCTGGGGCGTGTCCAGCAAACCCTCGCGTTCCGGGTTCTCACCGACGCCAACGAGGATTTCACGGTAATGGCTGGCTAGTAGTGGGCTCATTCGGGTTACTCGTGGCGGTGCGGGTTAAGGACACAGTCGGGTGAAAAGGTTGTACGCATACAGGTTGGCTGTATAGGTTTTATTCAAGATAGGCCGAAAAAAATCAACTGACAATGAATCGGTGATTTTTTTGTGCGGGTTTGGGATTTCAGGCAGGACAAACCTGCGGACAGGTGTTGTGAGTGGCTTGCTTGGGCCAGATGTAAGGGCGTCTCAGCTGATAGCTGCCGGTGGCGGATGGCAGCTATCGGCCAGAAGTTACCAGACCAGGTTTTCATGTTTTCGAGCGGCCACCTGCCTTGGTCGGAAGCTAGCGCTCACGAGCGACCGCTAGTGGCCGATTACCGTCCACGAGCATCAATTTTCGAGCAACCTATAAGTTACTTTCGATCAAAAGTGATCGCAGGGCTTTTGCTTACCTGCTGGATCCTCGATGGCGCGTGTTGACCTTTCTGCTAGTGGCGTCCCTTGAGTAACTAATTCACGCGCAGTGGCGCCTGGTATCTGCGTAAACGATACCTTCCCACCAAACACGCGATTGGTGCATTGCGACACAGCTCGCTAAGGTCATGATTCGTTTTTGATCCTGCCCGCAACCCGGGCGCAAAGACGTCACCATCACCTGCAGCGGAACCCACATGCGATATCGACGCCTTGACCTTAATTTGTTGGTTGCGCTGGACGCCTTGTTAAGCGAATGCAGCGTCAGCCGGGCGGCCGAGCGTCTGTGCCTGGGGCAGTCAGCAGCCAGTTCGGCACTGGGCCGCTTGCGTGAATATTTCAACGACCCGTTACTGGTGCAAGTCGGGCGCCGCCTGGAACCCACAGCGCTGGGTCTGGAGTTGCTGCCAAAGGTACGTGCTGCGTTGGCACTGACCCGGGAGATCGTCGATGCACCCCTGAATTTTGACCCGGCGAACTGCGACCGACACATCACTCTGGTAGCCTCCGATTATGTCGCCGATGTGCTGCTCCCTGCGGTCAGCCATGCATTGGCGCGTATCGCTCCGGGTATTCGCTTGAGCCTGCGCGACATGCCTGTCCCGCGCGACGGTGATGTCGTCAGCGAAGCGCTCGATTATCGGCGCAGTGATTGCGTAATCGTGCCGCAGCGACGGGTGAACCCGGCCTATCCCCATGTGCCGCTCATGACGGACCAGCTCTGTTGTATCGTCTGCGCCCAGCAGCCAGAGTTTACCGAGCAACTGAGCATGGCCGACTATCGCGCCGCAGCGCACGTGGTGCGCGAGTTTGCCGACGGGCACAACCTGGCGATGGATGCCATGCACCTGCATGAACTCGGCATTGAGCGGCGAGTGGCGGTGACCGTTGAAAGCTTTGTGCTGATGCCGCAGTTCATTGTCGGCACCGCGCGCATTGCCACGGTGTTTCAACGACAGGCGCAACGCTTCGCCCAGTGTTATCCAATACGCGTCCACCCCGCGCCGCTGGAATTCCCAGAGGCCGTTCAAGTCTTGCAATGGCATCCCTATCAAGAACATGACCCGGTCATGCAGTGGTTTCGCGGCCTGCTTCTGGAACAGGCCGCGTTACTCGATCAGCCCTCTGTCTGATCGCCGCTGTCGGCGACCAATCCAGCCTTGGCGATGGCCAGCAATGCGCAACGTTCGTCGTTGTCCGAGGTATCGCCGCTGATGCCGATTGCCCCGAGCACCACGCCCTCGGCATTTCGAATCAGCACGCCGCCCGCCACCGGAATCACCTCGCCGCCGGTCAAACTGTTGATCGCATCGAAAAACGCCGGCATGGCCTGCGCGCGCCGCGCCAGCTCACGTCCGCCAAAACCCATGCTCAGGCAGCCACGCGCCTTGCCGGTGGCGATTTGCGTGCGCAGGAAAGTGGCGTGTTCGTCGCGCAATATCGCCAAGGGATGACCGGCGGCGTCCAGTACTGCGACGCCCAAGGGTTTGATCCCGGTTTTCCGAGCGATGCGGATGGCATCGCTCGCCATGTTCGTGGCGGTCAGCAAGTCGAGTCGTTGCATGATCTCAGTCCTCATACGGCCCACTTGCCCAGTTGGGCCACGCGGTCGCGGGTGTAAAGATCGGTCCATTTCAGCGAGTTGAAATCGGACACTTGCTTGGGGTTGTAGGGGCAGCGATCCATGCGTACCGGATGGCCGGCCTTGTACACCGCTTTGAGGCGCGAACGATCTTGGAGGATGCGAATGTCGTTCAGCGGTGAACCCTCGAGCAGCAGAAAATCCGCCTGCTTGCCCACTTGCAGCGAGCCGAGTGTTTCACCGCGCGGCATACAGCGCGCACCAACAGCGGTCGCGGCGTATAACGCTTCGGCCGGTGTGAATCCAAGCCGAGTCACCAGCAACTCCAGCTCACGAGCATGCCACTCTCCGTAAGGCGTCACCGCGAAGCCGCTGTCGCTGCCGCAGGCAAAGGGTACGCCAGCCGCTTTGGCCCGTTTGAGTACCGCCGAACCGACCTCCAATGTGCGAGCACAATAACCGGCATAACCCGTGCTGATCGCCGGGTCATGGGGCTGACAGAAATCCACGGTGTTCTGCGGGAATGTCATGGTCGGGGCAAGGATGCTGCCGGCCTCAAGCAACGCTTCGATGCACGCGTCGTCCATGTAAAAGGCATGGAAAACCAGATCAACCCCCGCGCGCGCCGCGTACATCACCGCTTCGCGACCGTAGGCATGCGTGGCGACCTTGCAGCCCAGACGATGCGCTTCCTCAACCATTTCGAAGGTTTCGTCGGCGGTAAAGGCCGCAATGATTTCGCCGTTGGGGCGACGGTGCGTGCCGTCCATGGCGATCTTGATCAGATCAACGCCGTCCTTGGCCTGCTTGCGGATCTCCGCGAGGGCGTCGCTACGGCTGGTGACCAACTGCGCCGTGAAGTATTCCGGGGCGCCGACCCGACTCGGGAACCAGTCATTAAGACTCTGGCGATTGGTGATGACGCGGCTGCTCGCCGCGATCCTCGGCCCTTCGAATAAACCTGCGGTGACGGCATTGCGCACGGCGATGCTGAGCTGGCCGCTGTCGCCGGGGCAGACCATGCTGGTGACGCCGGCGGCCAGCACGTGTTGCGCGAAGAACATCCCGCGCAACGCGCGAAATTCGTCACTGGTCCATAGATCTATGTCTTCTTCGCTCTGCGCGTTACCGAAGGCCAGATGCGTGTGCACATCCACCAGCCCCGGCATGACGAAATCATCCTCTGCATCCACTAGGGTATCGCCGGGTTTGGGAGCAGGTGCCAGCGCGGTGGGCCCGACGTAACTGAGCAGGCCGTTTTCAACGATCAATGTCTGTTGTTGGCGGGTTTGCAGTCCGGTGCCGTCAAACAGGGTCTGGCATTTCAGGTGCAGGGCAGTCATGGCGTCTTCGCTCTGTGATTGTTATGCAAAGAGAGGCTAGAGAGCAGGCGAGGGGACGACCAACAGATTGCATCGATGCCTGCGTATTGACGGCGTCAATAGGTGCGCCAGCGCTTGAATCCGTTAATGCAAAACGCCGGACAATCGAAAGATTATCCGGCGTTTTTTTGGCGTGTTTTTTCAGTGGATCAAGCGGTGTGGCCGCCCAGAGTTTCGGCGACCCAGTCGGCAATGTAATGCCCGGCATTGATGCTGTTGTCGAAGCTCGAATGCTGCACGCCGCCTTCACGTTCGGTGAATATTTTCAGTTCACACTTTGGACTGTTGACCAGTTGTTCGTAGGTGCGATGCGCCCACTTCAACGGAATCTGCGAATCCTGCTCACCATGGGTCACCAGGAACGGCACCTTGATCCGGTCGAGCACGCCATCGAGGTGGACGTTTTCGGCGATGGTCATGAACTCTTCGACGTCCTTGGCGCCCCAGACCCAGCACACGTGCGCCCAATAATGCGGCACCGGGAAGCTGCCTTCCTTTTCCAGTCGACGCTTTTGCACATCACGCCAGTCATGGTTGGCGCCCCACACGACGCCGCAAGCGAAGCGTGGTTCGAAGGCAACCGCGCGCGGGCAGTAATAACCGCCCAACGAGACACCTTCGAGTCCAATGCGTGCAGCATCAACGTCGCTTCGGGTTTCCAGCCAGTCAACTACGCGACTGGCCCAGTGCTCACTGTCGAATCGTGCGGTCAGGCCATGCAGGCGCAGCGCTTCGCCGGTGCCGGGCTGGTCGATGATCAGCGAAGAGATGCCGCGTTTCGCCAGCCAGGCTGGCAGACCCACGCGGTATTTCATTTCTTTGGTCGAGTCCAGACCGTTGACTTGCACCAGTATCGGCGCAGGCCCCTCGACGCCTTCGGCGCGTATGAGCAAGCCGGAAAGATGTTTGCCCTCGTAGGGGATTTCTACCCGCTCACAGTTTTCACGCGACAGTTCGATGCCGCGCTTGAAGGTTTGCAGGAAGCGTTGATAGAGCTCGGTACGGCCCGGCGCGCCGTGCGCTTGCAGGCGCTCGCAGGTCAGATAATAGGTGGCGGCGCGGTTGTATTTTTCGCCAGCTGAGAGCATCCGGCCGTTGCCTTCGTCTTCTTCGGCCAGACCGCAGAGCTTGTCAGCCATTTTCGCCCACGTTTCGCGAAAGGCGCGGGTGCCGGCCGCGTCCGGCTGCTTGGCCGCCTCTTGCAGCGGGGCGCACATCTCTTCGATTTCGCCCATGCGGGCGCCCATTTCAATGGCCAGGTCGACAGAGAGATTCCAAACGTAGTTGGTCGGGAAATAGCGAAACATGATTATTGTTGTCCTTATGGTTGCCTTGGCATTTCCAAGGCACGTTAAGGATCACCCGACTAATTGGCCAATCGTGACGGCGGATACGAGGTATCGCGAGATACGATGGGCACGTGTTGCAGGTGCTGGATGGATTCGCTGATGCGTTCGCGCAGCCAGCGGTGCATCGGGTCGCCGTCAACGCTGCGGTGCCACAACATGTACTCGCGCATGACCGGAATTTTCACCGGCGGTGGCAGGATGCGCAGTGGCAGATAGTGCGCGTAGAGGTTCGCCAGACGTTGGTGCATCGTGGCGATGCGCTGCGTGCCGACAATCAGTTGCGGCAGGGTATTGAAGTCGCTGGTGATCACTTCAATGCGCCGATTGAAGCCGTATTGATTCATGAACCATTCTTCGATGCTCATATGCCGGGTACGGCCGAAGCCCACGGAGACATGGCCCATCTCCATGTATTGCTCAAGGGTCAGGGTGTCGCCGACTTGCGTATTGCCTTGCCACACCACGCACACATGTTCTTCCTCGAACAGCAGGCGCGAAGGGTGGCCGTCAATGATATAGCGCTCGGGAACAATCATCAGATCGACCTCGCCACGCACCAGCAACTCGCCGGAATTGTCGCTGGGGCCAAGCATTTCGAAGGTGATGTTGGGCGCTTGCTGATGAATGTTCTGGATCACCTGGGCGAACAGCACGCTGATCAGATAGTCCGAGGTCACCAAGCGAAAATGTCGCTTGCTGGTGGCCGGGTCGAACACCGGTTTGGCGGTAATCGAGGACTGAATCGTCAAAAGGACTTCACGCACCGGTTTGGCCAGTTCCGTGGCGTAGGGCGTGGGCTGCATCTTGCGCCCCACCTGAACCAGCAACTCATCCTCAAAGTAGGTGCGCAAACGCGCGAGCACGCCGCTGGTGGCCGATTGGGTCATGTGCAGGCGTTCGGCAGCGCGGGTGATGTTCTGCTCTTCGAGCAATACATCGAGCGCGACCAGCAGGTTCAGGTCCAGATGGTTGAAACGCATGGGCAGGTCCGTTCTTGTATTTATTTTCGCAATACATTCGAACGAATCCATCGGCGCGTCAACCTTCGTCGCAGGTATCGCGTTTGCCGATAGGTCGCATCCCGACTCGCGATTAGTCAGCTGCCAGCCCTTGCGCCAATCTTCGCCGCAGTCGGCCCTGCTGCCGACACCACCACCGGTTTCCAGTCAGGCCCGGCGCGCTGCAAGGCGTCCATGGCGGCAGTCACCGGATCATAATTTCAATGGAGTGGTAAGCCATGAACATCATTGGCCTTGATGCCCTGATTTTTGGCGTCGATGACATTCAAGCCTGCACCGATTGCCTGAGCGACTACGGCCTTGCGCCCGTCGGCGTTGACAGCAACGGCGGGCGTTTCGAAGCGCTGGACGGCACCGCCGTGATTATCCGTCGAGCCGACGATCCTGACTTGCCGGCGGCAATCGGCCCGGCGCCGTCGATTCGCGAGACGGTCTACGGGGTCGGCGCGATCAGCGATCTGGATGCCATCGAAGATGAGCTGGCCCGTGATCGTAGTGTCAGTCGTGATCAACACGGCGTGCTGCACAGCGTTGACGACATGGGTTTCGCGATCGCGTTTCAGGTTAGCGTACGCAAGCCGTACAGCGCACCGGAAGACCTGACCAACGCCGCCGGCCATGCGCCACAGCGGCCGCTCAACCAGCCGGGCATTACCCTCGATATGGGGGCTGTTCCGCGCACTTTGTCGCACGTGGTGTATTTCGTACCCGACGCAGCCAAAGCAGAAGCTTTCTACGCCGAGCGCCTCGGCTTTCGCACCACAGACACCTTCATTGGCGCCGGGCCGTTCATGCGTCCGGCAGGCTCTGATGATCACCATTGCCTGTTCATGATCCAGACCCCGCCGCACATGAAGGGCTGCGAACACTTCACCTTCCACATGGGCAGTGGCACCGAAGTGCTGCTGGCCGGGACGCGATTCGAGCAAAAGGGCTGGACCAGTTTCTGGGGCCCGGGCCGTCACCTGTTTGGCTCCAACTGGTTCTGGTACTTCAACAGTCCGCTGGGCTGCCACATCGAATACGACGCCGACATGGACAGGCATGATGACGCCTGGGAGGCCCGTCGCGCGCCGCTGTCGGCGGATAATTCGCAGCTGTTCCTGTTCAGCGCCAAAGAAAAATGGGCCCCGGGCGGACCACCGCCAAAACTCGGTTGAGGCCGGCGCTGATCATGAGCGGTATTGCGCAGCCACTGTGTCGGCTGGACGAACTGGAGGAGGGCCGGGCGCGCGGGTTCGACCCGTTGGCGCAGGGACGCGACAGCGTGTTTGCCTTGCGTCATGACAATCAGGTGCGGGTCTATCGCAACCGTTGTCCGCATCTGGACGTGCGCTTGGAGTATCGCAAGGACCGCTTCATGTCCGCCGATGGCCAGTTGATCGTCTGCTACGCCCACGGTGCGCAATTTCTGCCGGCAACGGGCGAGTGCATCTACGGCCCTTGCCTGGGCCAGACGCTGGAGGCGCTGCCGAGTTGCGAGAAGGACGGCTGGCTGCTGGTGCAAATGCCTGAAGAGTTGCCGCTGCCGGGATAAATCGAGGTATCGCGTACGGCGATACATCGCATCCTTACTCGCGATTAGTCAAATCCCTGCATTGCCGGGAAGCTTCACCCAACGATGCCGTGCCCGACGCAGCATCGATCACAAGAATAAAAAGAGAGAACACCATGAGTGCAGTGAACAACGTTCTGATCGTGGGCGGTGGTATCGGCGGCTTGTGTGCGGCCATCGCCTTGCGGCGTAAAGGTATCGAGGTCGATCTGATCGAGCTCAAGTCCGAATGGACAGTCTACGGCGTCGGGATTATTCAACAGAGCAACGTCGTCCGAGAAATGGCCAAGCTGGGCGTTCTCGACGGCTATCTCGATGCTGCTTATGCCTTCGAAGACGTCGCCATCTACGGGCCCGGCGGACAGCAACTGGCGCGCATTCCGGGTCAGCGACTGGCCGGCCCGCAATACCCTGCCAACGTCGGCATTTCCCGCTTGGCGCTGCACAAAGTCCTCAGCGAAACCGCCCTGCAACTCGGTGCCAACGTGCGTTTGGGCCTGAGTGTGGAAACGCTGCACGACGACGGCACAGAGGTGGACGTGTTGTTTACCGATGGCAGTCAAGGCAGCTACGACCTGGTGGTCGGCGCCGATGGTCTGTTCTCGAAAGTCCGCAGCCTGGTTTTTGGCGATGCCTACACCCCGCGTTTCACTGGTCAGTCGGTGTGGCGCTACAACTTTCCCCGCGCACCACAAATCGATCATCTGGCCAACTATCAAAGCGCTGACGGCAACGCCGGGCTGGTGCCGCTGGCCGGTAATTTGATGTACCTGTTTCTGACGTCCCACGAACCGTCCAATCCGTGGATGGATCCTGCCGAGCTGGCTGCGCAGATGCGCCAGCGCCTGCAAGGCTTTACCGGGCTGATCGGCGAACTGCGCGAGCAAATCACCGACAACAGCCAGGTCGTCTACAAGCCGATGGAAGTGGTGTTCGTCGATGAGCCGTGGCATCGCGGACGCGTCCTGCTGATCGGCGATGCGGCCCATGCCACCACGCCGCACCTCGGTCAAGGCGCCGGCATGGCCATCGAAGACGCGATTGTGCTCAGCGAAGAACTGACTCGCGAGCAGTCCGCCTCCACCAGCGTCGGACAGCAGCTGCAGCGCTTCATGGCGCGGCGCTTCGAACGTTGCAAATACATCAGCGAAAGCTCGGTGCTGGCCGGCGACAAGGAAATGCAACACGACCGCGCCTTCGATCGCATTGGTCTGGTCAAGCAAATGCTCGCGCGCACTGCCGAGCCAATCTAAGCCCATCTGCAACGCATCCACAGCAGTTACCACTATAAAAACAAGAGGTTAACGCGATGGTTAGTTCTACGACTGCGGCGCTCGCGCGTCGCCCGGTCTGCTCGTCTGCACCCTTTGGTTTGAGCGTTGCTGCGCTGCTGGTGCTGTGCAGCCAGGCCGCTCAGGCTTTCGACATCGATACCGGCAACCCGGATTTCAAGCTGCGCTGGGACAACACGATCAAGTACAGCGCTGCCTGGCGCACGCAGAATCCGAGCAGCAAGTTGACCGAGGGTCAGGTGGCGCTCAATCAGGACGATGGCGATCGTGCCTTTAAAAAGGGCCTGATCTCCAATCGCACCGACATCCTCTCGGAGCTGGATCTGTCGTTTCAGGATTTCGGCGCACGTTTGAGCGGCGCAGCGTGGTACGACAGCGAGTACCAGGGCAACAACGACAATAACGATCCCTCCCGCGCCAACGCACGTTCGGAGGGCTACGACGAGTTCACCGACGACACCCGTCATTTGCACGGTGGTGACGGCGAAATCCTCGACGCGTTCGTCTACTGGAACGGTGAACTGGCCGACCGCGCAACGTCGGTGCGCGCCGGCCGTCATGGTCTGATCTGGGGCGAGAGCCTGTTCTTCGGCGCCAACGGCATTGCCGGTGGCATGGCCCCGGTGGACGTGGTCAAGGCGCAGTCGGTGCCGAACACGCAGTTCAAGGAAATCACCCGTCCGGTCAATCAACTGTCGGGCACCTTCCAACTGACTGACGACGTATCGCTCGGCGCGTACTACCAACTCGAATGGGAAGAAACCCGCCTGCCTGCCGCTGGCAGTTATTTCTCCACTAGCGACACCATTGGCGAAGGCAATGAGCGCTTGATCGTCGGTGCGCCGTTTCCGGCATTCCTTGGCGGCAACCCGGCCAGTCCCGCCGCGTTTTTCCACGGTAATGACAAGGAAGCGCGCAGTTCGGGGCAGGGCGGTTTGCAGCTGAAATACAGCGCTGAGACCGTCGAGTACGGTCTCTATGCCATCCAGTACCACGACAAGACGCCGAAGCTGTATCTGAAACCGTCGACGGCGGCGCCGAACTTCAGCACCGGCCAGATCGGCGAGTACTACTGGGTTTACCCCGAAGATATTCGCGCGCTGGGCGCGAGTTTTTCCACCACCGTGGACGAATACAGCTTCGCCGGTGAAGCGTCGATGCGCTGGAACATGCCGCTGGTTTCGAACGGTCAGACCGTGCTGCCCGGCGTCATTGCCGACAACGATGATGACGCGCTCTACGCCGTGGGTCGCACCGCTCACGTCAACTTGAACGTGTTGGCATCGTTTGGTCCCAACTTCATCGCCCGTGAGTCCGGACTGGTTGGCGAAGTGGCGTGGAACCGCCTGCTCAGCGTCACCAAAAATCGCGCCGCGCTGGACCCGAACGCCACCGATGATGGCCTGGGTTTCAAAGTCGTCTACACGCCGACGTACCGCCAGTTGTTCTCCGGCATCGATATCAGCATTCCGGTCGGCGTCAGTTATTTCCCGCTGGGCAAATCAGCGGTGGTCAGCTCGTTCGGCCCGGACAACGGTGGCGACATCAACATCGGCATCACCGCCACTTACCTCGATCGCGTCACGGCCGGCCTGACCTACACGCATTACTACGGCGCCGAGGACACCAATCTCAACGGCCTCAGCCAGTTCAATTACAAGCAATCGCTGAAGGATCGGGATTACCTCGCCTTCTCCGTCAAGACCACGTTTTAAGAGGACTTGCGCATGACTTCTCACCACCACAATCGCTTCCCACGGATGAAGGCCCTGTGCTTTGCCTTGCTCGGAACGCTGACTGTCCTGAGTCAGGTTGCAACTGCGGCCACCGCAGAAGAGGCGGCCAAACTGTCGAGCAGTCTCACGCCAATGGGTGCCGAGCGCGCAGGCAATGCCGACGGCAGCATTCCAGCCTGGCAGGGCGGTTACACCAAGGTCGACCCCGCGTACAAACCGGGCGGCAAACGCAGCGATCCGTTTGCGGCCGACAAGCCGCTGTTCAGCATCACCTCGAAAAACCTGGCGCAATACGCTGGCAAGCTCAGCGATGGCACCAAGGAAATGTTCAAGCGTTTTCCCGACACCTATCGCATCGACGTCTATCCGACTCGTCGCTCGGCCGCCGCGCCGCAATGGGTGTACGACAACACTCTGAAAAACGCGACCCGCGCCAAACTGGTCGACAGCAGCGCTGGACCGGTGCCCGAAGGTGCGTTTGGCGGTATTCCATTCCCGATTCCGCATAACGGCGCCGAAGCCATGTGGAACCACATCCTCAACTGGCGCGGCACGTCACTGGCCATGCACTTTCGCCATTACCTGATGACTGCAGACGGCAAACAGGTGATGACCACCGACGGCCAGGCGATCCAGGACATGCCGTATTACTACCAGGACGGCACGCCGGAAAGCTTCGCCGGTGATTACTGGCTGTTCCGCCTGCTGAACGTCGGCCCGCCGTTGCGTGCCGGGGAGCAAATCATGGGGCGCACCAATATCAACGGCGACAAGTCCCAGGCCCACGTCTATCTGACCGGCCAGCGCCGCGTGCGCAAGTTGCCGAATGCCTGCTGCGACACACCGACACCGGCAACCGCCGGGGTGATGTCGTTCGACGAGTTGAGCGTGTTCCAGGGGCGCATCGATCGCTTCGACTGGAAACTGGTCGGCAAGCAGGAAATGTATATCCCCTACAACACCAACAAAGTCCTGACCGCCGGCAAACCGGAAGACCTGTTTCTGGCCCATCACATGAATCCCGATTACGTGCGCTGGGAATTGCACCGCGTGTGGGTAGTAGACGCCGAACTCGCGCCGGGCAAACGTCACCAACTGCCGAAGGGCCGTTACTACCTCGACGAAGATACCTGGCAAGCCATGCTCGGCGATCGCTGGGACGCCAACGGCCAACTCGCCAAAACCTTGTGGTCGCTACCGGCCGTGCTGCCGGATCTGCCAGCGCAGGCGCAGCTGTCTTCGGGTTTCTACGACCTGACCTCCGGCGCCTGGTTTATCCAGAACGTCTACACCGGCCTGCCTGAGCAGTACGGCGTGGTCGATCGCTACAAAGCGTCTGAATTCTCGCCGGCGGCGATGGCGGGTGCCGGGGTTCGTTGAATCGGGCCGGATCGCGACACGCGGTGGCGATCCGGTTTCACAGGTGGTTTCGAGGTCGGTATGAACAGAATCTGTCAGGTGCTCGGGCGGTTGTTAGCGTTACTGGCGCTGTCTTGCGTATTACCCGTGAGCCAGGCTCAGGCTGCTGTTGTCGGTGATGTATTGCACACCCCGGCGATGCGCGCGCCGCAGGCCCGGCAAGCGGTCTTGCTTGATCTGGCGCGGGCAGGTGCGCGGTTGGTGGCGGTCGGCGAGCGAGGCATCGTCTTGCTCTCCGATGACAACGGTATCAATTGGCGGCAGGCGCAGGTGCCGGTCTCCGTCAGCCTTACGGCGGTGCAATTTGTCGATGCGAACACGGGCTGGGCGGTCGGCCATGCCGGTGCGGTGCTGGTCTCCCATGACGGTGGCGAAAACTGGGCTGTGCAGATGGACGGTAACCACGCTGCGCAACTGGAGTTGGACGCCGCACAAGAGCAACTGCCGACAGCCACTGACCCCGACGCAGCGGCGGCGCGCGTGCAAACCGCCGAACGGATGGTCAGCGAAGGCGCGGACAAACCGTTTCTGAGTCTCAAGTTCACCGATGCGCGTCACGGCCTGATCGTCGGCGCCTACGGCCTCGCGTTTACCACCGAGGACGGCGGGGTGAGCTGGCAGTCGCTGATGGGCCATATCGACAATCCGATGGGCGCGCACCTGTATGCCATCGCGCAACAAGGCGAGCGTTGGTTCATCGCCGGCGAGCAAGGCTACGTGGCGCGTTCCGAGGACGGTGGACAATCTTTCGTCGCGCTCGACAGCCCGTACAGCGGCAGTTTCTTCGCCCTGCAAGTACGCGATGACGGCGCGCTGCTGGCGGCAGGACTGAAAGGCAACGCGTTCATTTCCACCGACGACGGCAACAGCTTCGTGCCCGCGCCCGTACCGATGCCGGTGTCCTTCAGTGAAGCGATTCGCACCGCCGACGGCCAGCTGTTGTTGGTCAATCAGGCGGGCGCAATGTTTCGCACCTCGGGTGATGCACCCACCCTGCAGCCTTTCGGCAAACCGCTGGGCAAACCGATTGCCAGTGTCGTGCAGGCCGCCGATGGCAGCCTGGTGCTGGCCGGTTTCACCGGGTTGACGCGGCTTGCATCGCCCACTGCTACAGCTTCGGAGTGAGGTTATGAAACCATTCGACAACGCCACGGCCAGCCTGGCGAGTTTCGACCCGCGCTCCGGCTCGGTCGTGGAACGCACTTTGTTCAATCACCGGTTGTGGGTGTTGCTGGTGTGCCTGGTGACCACGCTGTTCTTGGGCTATCAGGCCACGCGTGTCGAGCTGAACGCCAGTTTCGAAAAGATGATTCCCACGCAACAACCTTACATCGCCAATTATCTGCAACATCAAAAGCAGCTCAGCGGTCTGGGCAACTCCTTGCGCATCGTTGTCGCCAATCGCCAAGGCGATATCTACAACGCTGACTATCTGAAAACCTTGCAGGCCTTGAGCGACAAGCTTTACCTGCTGCCGGGCGTTGATCGCGCCTACATGAAGTCGCTGTGGACGCCGGCAACGCGTTGGGTCGCAGTGACTGAAGACGGGCTGGATGGCGGCCCGGTGATTCCGGACGATTACGCTGGCACCCCGGCCAGTCTCGAGGCCTTGCGCCGCAACGTGCAGCGCTCAAACGAGCTCGGCCAACTGGTGGCGTTCGATCAAACCTCGAGCATCATTTACGTGCCGTTACTGGCGACGACTGCAGACGGCCAGGCGCTGAATTACTCGGTGCTGTCGGAGCAACTGGAGGCGTTGCGCAGCGAGTACCAGAACGACAGGATCGACATTCACATCACCGGTTTCGCGAAAAAGGTCGGCGACCTGATTGCCGGGCTCAAGCAGATCCTGTTGTTTTTCGCCGTCGCGATCCTGATCACCACCGCTGTGCTGTTCTGGTACACACGCTGCCTGCGCAGCACGGTGCTGGTGGTGTTCTGCTCATTGGTAGCGGTGGTCTGGCAGCTGGGTCTGTTGCCGTTGCTCGACTATCAGCTGGATCCGTATTCGGTACTGGTGCCGTTTCTGGTGTTCGCCATCGGCATGAGCCACGGCGCGCAGAAAATGAACGGCATCATGCAGGACATCGGTCGCGGCATGCACCGGGTCGTTGCCGCACGTTTCACCTTTCGCCGGCTGTTCCTGGCCGGGCTGACGGCATTGTTGTGCGACGCAGTGGGTTTTGCCGTGCTGATGCTGATCAAGATCCAGGTTATTCAGGATCTGGCTGTGATCGCCAGCATCGGTGTGGCGGTGCTGATTTTCACCAACCTGATTCTGCTGCCGGTGTTGCTGTCCTATGTCGGCGTAACGCCGCGCGCGGCGCAACTGAGCCTCAAAAGCGAGCAGAACGATCAGGCCGGCGCGCGGCGTCATGGCTTCTGGCGTTTTCTCGATCTGTTTACCCGACGTCGCTGGGCCAGCCTGTGCATTGCCATCAGCCTGGCGTTGGCGGCATTGGGTTTTGTGGTCAGCCTGCAATTGAAGATCGGTGATCTGGATGCCGGTGCACCGGAGCTGCGTGCTGACTCGCGCTACAACCAGGACGATGCGTTTCTGACCCGGCATTACGGTGCCAGCAGTGATTTGTTCGCGGTGATGGTCAAGACCCCGGCCGGGCAATGTGCGCGTTACGACATCCTTGCCAAGGTCGATGCGCTGGACTGGCAACTGCGCGCGCTGCCGGGGGTGGATTCGACCAACTCGCTGGCCTTGCTCAACCGGCGCATGCTGGTTGGCCTCAGCGAAGGCAGCGCCAAGTGGTACGAGCTGCAGAACAATCAGGCGATGCTCAACATGATCACCGCCAGTGCGCCACGCGGCTTGTACAACGAGGATTGCAGCCTGCTGACGCTGTACGCCTATCTCACCGACCACAAGGCTGAAACGCTGACGCGGCTGGTCGAGCACGTCGAGCAATTCGCCGCTGCCAATAACAACAATGATGTGCAATTCCTCCTGGCAGCGGGCAATGCCGGCATCGAAGCGGCGACCAATATCGTGGTCAAACAAGCCAATCGCGAGATGCTGTTCTGGGTCTACGGGGCGGTGATCGTCCTGTGCCTGATCACCTTTCGTTCGTGGCGCGCCACGCTGTGCGCGGTGATTCCACTGATGGTCACCTCGATCCTCTGCGAAGCATTGATGGTCTGGCTGAACATCGGCGTGAAGGTCGCGACGTTGCCGGTGATCGCGTTGGGTGTTGGCATTGGCGTCGACTATGCGTTGTACGTGATGAGCATCCTGCTCGGTCATTTGCGCCAGGGCGCGAGCCTGTCAGAAGCCTATTACCGCGCACTGGTGTCCACCGGCAAAGTGGTGATGCTCACTGGCATCACACTCGCGATTGGCGTGGCCACGTGGATTTTCTCGCCAATCAAATTCCAGGCTGACATGGGCGTGCTGCTGGCGTTCATGTTCGTCTGGAACATGGTCGGCGCGCTGCTGCTGTTGCCAGCGCTGGCGTACTTCCTGCTGCCTGCTCGGCGCACGAACACTGACGCAGAAACGCCGGCGGAGGCAATCAATCAGGCCGTGCCGTCGCGAGCCGTCGCGCTAGGTGTTCATCAGTCGCGTCATCGGGAGACCTGTCATGGCCGTTGAGTCTTCATTTGAAAACAGCGGCCGTCGCGCCGGTTTGACGCAATCGTTGCTGTTGCTGCTCGGCAGCTGTCTGCCCGTGCTTGGCGCGGTATTGCTTGCACCGGTATTACCGCGCATGCAGGCACATTTTGCCGATGTCGCGGGCAGCACCGTGCTGGTGCCGATCGTGCTGACCCTGCCGGCATTGATGATTGCGCTACTGGCGCCGTTTGCCGGGGTCATCGCTGATCGGCTCGGACGCAAACCGCTGTTGTTGGCGAGCATGGCCCTGTACACGCTCTGCGGTGTGCTTCCACTTTGGCTGGATTCGCTGCCGGCGATTGTCGCCAGCCGGGCCGGGATCGGTCTGGCGGAGGCGGGGATCATGACCTGCTGCACGACGCTTATGGGCGACTACTACAGCGGCGCCCGACGCGAGCGCCTGTTTGCACTGCAAATGGTCGCGACGTCGCTCTCTGCTGCGGTGTTTATCGCGCTGGGTGGTTTTCTCGGACAGGACGACTGGCGCACGCCGTTTGCGCTGTACGCGGTCGGGCTGATTTTCCTGCCGCTGATGGCGTGGAAACTCTGGGAACCGCAACCCCTCGTGCAATCGGCGGCAACGGCATCTGTGTCAGCCCCGCGCGCATTTCCATGGCGGGCACTGACGCCCCTGTATGCATTGTCGCTGCTCGCGGGCCTGAGCCTGTTCATCGTGCCGGTGCAGGCTGGCTACTTGCTCAACTTGTTGCACGTGGATGCGCCGCAGCAGATCGGCATGACCATGGGCGCCAATCAACTCGGTGTCCTCGCCGGGGCCTTGAGTTTTCGCCTGTTGAGCGGTCTGCGCAGCCAGCATGTGTTGCTGATTGCCTATGGCCTGGCCGGTATTGGCGGCTTGTTGATGGCCGCCGCCGGCAGTCACGCGCAAGTAGTGGTCGCAGTCTTGGTGAACGGGCTGGGCATCGGCCTGATGTTGCCGACTTTGATCACCTGGATCATGGCGCAAGTCGGCTTTGATCAGCGCGGGCGAGCGGCGGGGTGCTTCACCGCGGCGATTTTTGCCGGCGAGTTCATCAGCCCGCTGGTGGTACTCGCCATCACTTCCGGGGCTTCCACGGCGTTGCCTCAAGCACTCGCCATGATCGGTTGGCTGCAATTGGTCGTGGCGCTGTTTTGTCTGTCCGTGCCGAGGCTCGGTGGACTGTTGACCCACAGCCATGTCGGCGGTCACGACTCCATCGGCAACGGCCACTGAACGAGGATTTTCCATGCAAGCGCTTCCCCAATTCAAACGCGTGGTCACCGGGCATGATGCCCATGGCCGCGCGGTCGTCGCCAGTCTCGGAGCAACCGCCAACGTCTTCGCACTGCAAGCGGTGCCAGGCACTGTGTTTCATGAAATATGGAACAGCAGCGGCAGTCCGGCACTGCTCGACAATGCCGATGACCCAACCAGCAAACCCTTACAACTGAGCCCCGGCCCGCTGGGCAGTGTGATTCGTGTCGTCGACATTCCGCCAGACAGCGTGCAAAACCAGGTCAGCGATGCCGCTGCTGCGGCCGCGTTTGCCGAGATTGGCCAGGCGCGTGCCGGCACCGGCCAAGCGAACTCGCGGCACAAACTGATGCACCGCACTGAAACCCTCGATTACGGCATCGTCACTGAAGGCGAGGTCTGGCTGGTGCTCGACGATACCGAAGTCCATCTCAAACGCGGCGATGTGGTGGTTCAGCGCGGCACCAATCACGCGTGGAGCAACCGTACCGAGGCCATGGCGCGCATGGTCTTTATCCTGCTGGACGGGCGTTTCGCTGCGCAATTGCAAAACTGCCCGGGAGAAAAATCATGAAGCTCGCAACCTTGAAAAACGGTAGCCGTGACGGCCAGTTGGTGGTGGTTTCGCGCGACATGGCCCGGGCGGTGGACGCCCGTTCGGTAGCGCCGACCTTGCAGCAAGCCATCGAAAACTGGGCTGAAGCCGAGCCGCGTTTGCAAGCCCTGGCGCGTGAGCTTGAAAACCATGATTGCCGCGAGGCCTTTGCCTTCGACCCCGCGCAGGCGATGGCACCGTTGCCGCGCGCTTATCAATGGTGCGATGGCTCGGCGTTTCTCAGTCACGGCGCACTGATGCAGAAAGCGTTCAACCTCGACCCGATTGAAGGCGCCGACCGCACGCCGTTGATGTACCAGGGCGCCGGTGATGACTTCATCGGCGCACACGATGACATCGAACTGCCGAGCGAAAGCCAGGGCATCGATTTCGAAGGCGAATTTGTCGTGCTGGTCGATGATGTGCCGATGGGGTGTTCGGCGGAAAACGCGTTGCAGCACATCAAGCTGATCCTGCAGATCAATGATGTCAGCCTGCGTGCACTGGCGCCGCGAGAAATGCGCACCGGGTTCGGTTTCCTGCAAGCGAAACCGTCCTCCAGCTTTGCCCCGCTGGCGATTACCCCGGATGAACTCGGTGAAGCCTGGCGTGATGGGCGTGTGAATTTGCCGCTGCAAGTGCAATGGAACGGCGAGTGGTTTGGCCAGCCGCACGGCGCGCAAATGAACTTTCACTTTGGCGAGCTGATCGCTCACGCGGCCCTGACCCGTCGCTTGCGCGCCGGCACGCTGATCGGTTCCGGCACGGTGTCGAACGCCGAGCGCAACGTCGGCTCGGCGTGCATCGCCGAACGTAGGGCCATTGAGATGATCGAGCAGGGCGCGCCGGTGACAGGCTTCATGCGTTTCGGTGATCGCGTGCGCATGGACGTCACCGGCAGCGATGGCCAGTCACTGTTTGGTGCAATCGATCAACGCGTCGTCAAGGCCCACGGCTAAGGAACGCCCATGCGTGTACTGATTACCGGAGCCAATGGCTTTGTCGGTCGCGAACTGCTGCGTTGTCTGCTCGCACGCGGCAGTTTGCGCGGGCAAGTCATTCGTTCGTTGCTGGTGCTGGACACTGACGTCCAAGGCCTGCCCGACGACCCGCGCCTGCGTCGGCACAGCGGCAGCGTGAAGGATGCAGCGTTGATGCGCCGGGTCTTGGCCGATGGCATTGATGTGGTGTTTCACCTGGTCAGCATTCCCGGCGGAGCAGCGGAGGCGCATTACGAATCGGGTTATCAGGTCAACCTGCTGGCCAGCCTCGAACTGCTTGATCAACTGCGCAACAAGGCGCGACCTCCGGTGTTGGTGTATACCAGCAGCGTTGCGGTGTACGGCGCCGATCTGCCGGCAAAGATGAACGAACAGGCTGAACTGCAACCGCAATTGTCATACGGCGCACACAAGATGATGGTCGAGCGGGCGCTGATCGATCTGGGTCGGCGCGCTGAAATCGACAGCCGTGCGGTGCGCCTGCCGGGCATTGTCGCGCGCCCGCGCGAACCTAACGGCTTGCGCTCGGCCTTCATGAGCGACTTGATGCGTGCGTTTGCCGAGGGCGCTGACTATTGCTGCCCGGTATCACCGCAAGCGACGGCGTGGTGGATGTCGGCGCGCTGTTGCGTGAACAACCTGATCCACGCCGCCGAACTGGACGCCGCCGCCGCGCAACAGCGGGTCTGGCAGCTGCCGGTGCTGCATTTGTCCATCGCCCAAGTCATCGATGCACTAGCGGCAACTTACGGCGAGCAACGCCGTGCGCTGATCAGTTTCGCCGCTGATCTTGAGCTCGAAACCCTGTTCGGGCGCATGCCGCCCTTGAAAACCCCGCAGGCCCGCGCTGCCGGTTTCTGCCATGACGGCAACGTCGCCACGCTTATTCGCAACGCCCTCAATCCAGCCCCTTTTCGGCATCTGCCGTTGAACGGAGACACGCCTCATGTCACAGCCCATCCAGCGTAAACGTCGTTTGGTCGACCTTTCGGTGACCCTCGATAACAACCCGTACACGGATCCGCCGCCGCTGTTGCCGAAAATCGATTACATGGATCACCAGCAAGGCTGGCCCGAGATGGCGGCGATGTTCCCGGGGTTGCAGCTTGAGCAGATGCCCGGCAATGAATCATGGGCCGCCGAGCGTTTGCAGATCACCACTCACAGCGGCACCCACATGGATGCGCCGTGGCACTACGCCTCGACCACCGATGGCGGCGAGCCGGCGTTTGGCATTGATGAGTTGCCGCTTGACTGGTGTTTGCAGCCGGGGGTCAAACTGGATTTTCGCCACTTGCCTGACGGTCACGTGGTGACGGCAGAAGAGGTCGAAGCGGAACTGGCGCGCATCGAGCACACGTTGCAACCGCTGGATATCGTGCTGGTCAACACACGCGCCGGGGCACTGTTTGGCCAGCCGGGTTACCTCGATGCCGGCATCGGCATGGGGCGCGAAGCGACGATGTATCTGCTGGAGCGTGGCGTGCGCGTGGTCGGCACGGATGCCTGGAGCTGGGACGCGCCGTTCAAATACACGCGTGAGCGTTTTGCTGCCAGCGGCGATGCCTCGATCATCTGGGAAGGGCACAAGGCCGGGCGCGATATCGGCTACGGGCAAATGGAAAAACTGGCCAACCTCGAGTCCCTGCCAGCGAGCGGCTTCACGGTGTCGTGCTTTCCTTACAAGATCCGCCATGCGTCTGCAGGTTTCGTGCGTGCGGTGGCTATTTTCGAAGAGTGAGTTCCGGACACTCCTTCAACAACAATAAGAGAAAAACGATGGCTCTATCGCGATTACCGCTGACGGCACTTTTTTGCGCCCTGACAATGGGCGGCGGCATGGCCATGGCGGCCAGCCAACCGAATATTCTGCTGATCGTGGCGGACGATCTCGGATATTCGGATCTGGGCAGCTATGGCGGAGAGATTCACACCCCCAGGCTGGATGAACTGGCTCAACAGGGCGTGCAATTCACCAGCATGTACGCGGCGCCGACCTGTTCCATCACTCGATCGATGTTGCTGTCCGGCACTGACAATCACTTGGTCGGACTGGGCACCATGGCCGAAGCCTTGCAACCGTTTCAACAGGGTAAACCGGGGTATGAAGGGTTCCTGAACGGGCGCGCCTACTCGGTTGCCGAGCTGCTCAAAACGGGCGGCTACAACACGCTGATGGTCGGCAAATGGCATCTGGGTCTGGAAACTGATCAAGGCCCGGACCGACGCGGTTTCGAGCAGTCGTTCACCTTGCTGGAAGGCGGGGCGACGCACTTCAAACCCGCCAGCGTTGCACCGACGCCTTTGGAGCAAGTGCATTACCGTGAAAACGGCCAGTCGGTAGAGGTTCCCGAGACGTTCTACTCCACAGACTTTTACACCGACAAGCTGATTAGCTACCTGCAAAACACCCAACGCCAGGGCAAACCGTTTTTTGCCTATGCCGCCTACACGTCACCGCACTGGCCGTTGCAAGCGCCTAAGGAGTACCTGGACAAATACCGCGGCCGCTTCGACCAGGGCTACGACACGGTGCGTTCGTCGCGCATTGAGCGGCTGAAAAAACTCGGCCTGGTGGACAAGGACTTTCAGCCGGCGCAACCGTTGCCCGTAAACCCGAGACTGCCCGGTTGGCAGCAGCTCACGGCTGAGCAGCAGAAAATCGAAGCGCGGAAAATGGAGATCTACGCGGCAATGGTCGACAACCTCGACCACAACATTGGCCGGGTTATGGACTACCTGCGCCAAAGCGGCCAGTACGACAACACGGTGATCGTCTTCATGTCCGACAACGGCGCAGCGGCGGAAAATCATGCGCAGTTCTATCCGCCCGGGGTGAACACCGATAACAGCCTGGCCAATCTGGGCCAGCGAGGCTCGCAGATCGACTATGGGTTGCGTTGGGCGGAAGTCAGTGCCGCGCCTTTTCACTTGTTCAAGGGCACCACGGCCGAAGGCGGAATCAGTGTGCCGGCGATCATTCAACTGCCCAAGACACTGCGTCGTCAGGGCGTAGAAAGGGGCTTGGCACGGGTGGATGATCTGGCACCGACATTCCTTGATTTGGCGGGCATCGCCTTGCCGAGCGAAGCGGACAAACACCCGATCACCGGCCGATCCATCCTGCCAATGCTTGTAGGCAAGGGCAGCCCTCACGACGCTGAGAGTCTGGCCGGAGAGTTGTTCGGCAATGCTTATTATCGTGAGGGCAACCTCAAATTGTTGGGCATGCGCCCGCAAGCGGGGTTCGGTGACCATGCGCAGCCGCCGCAATGGCAGTTGTTTGATGTTGCCCAGGATCGTGGTGAAACCCATGACCTGGCGGCGGCTCAACCGCAGACGGTCGAACGGCTCAAAGCCGCATGGCTCAAGTATGCCGAGCGGGTCGGCGTAGCTTTTCCGCCGCGTTAGTACGGCAGAGGCTTTGAACACAGTGGACGGCATTTGCCGCCGCCACTGTGTTGCGGCCATCAACTTGTCGGATTGCGCAGTCGCTCGATGATTCTACGAGCACGATTGGCTCCGACGTCGACGTGAATATCAATCATCGGGCGAGTACCGAACCGGCACATGTTCTGGTATTGCGCTTCGATCACCACTTTGTCTTCGTCGAACGTCAATCGCGTCTGATGCAGAACTTTGGCTGTGACGGCCTCGGGATCATGTTCAGGGTTGGTGGCCATGGTCCAGAAGTAGTGGCTTGTGGTGTCTGTTTCCGGTGTTACGCCGTGAAAGCCGCGCATATGAAACCCACCTCGATCCGGGTTGTTCAGATCGTCCGTGCCCGTGTCTATCGCGCCGGTCCAGATGCGCAGGTGATTGAAGTGAAATTCGATCTCCTGCCAGCGGTCGATGTTGCCTTTGAACGGGTAGGCCGCGGTGTAGGTCGGCGGCGGAACGGAATCGGGCATGTGACGAACCACGCGAACCATTGAGTCGTCGCCGTCCACACTCATCTGCGCGTTCATGTGAATACTGGCGTTGCCGCCAATGGTGTGCAGATGGACATAGCCCAGGTGACTGAGGTCCATGAGGTTGTCGTGGATGAGTTGATAGGGCGCGTCGTAGTGATAGACATCACCGTCGAACAGGTACTTACCGCTGCTGTGCACATCGTAGACCGGTGGCGCGAATGTCGGCTGCGGATGCTCAGCGCTGCCAAACCAGATCCAGATGATCTGATCCTGCTCCCGGACAGGGTAGGCAGGCACTTTGGCTTTGCTCGGGATCTTGTCCTGTCCCGGAATTTCGATGCATTTCCCGCCTTCATTGAATAGCAGACCGTGATATCCGCAGCGCAACCCGCGTGCTTCCACCGTGCCGCCGGACAGAGGCAATGCACGATGGCAGCATCGGTCTTCCAGCGCGGCGACCTGGTTATCCTCCGTGCGAAAAAGCACCACCGGTTTGTTCAGTAACGTGCGGCCAAGAGGCTGGTCTTTCAGTTCCCGGCTCAAGGCCGCGACATACCATTGATCTAAGGGGAAGCTCGGCGCAGTAGCTGGGGCAATTTCATGTGCGAGGGGTTGGGCAGCGGTTGTCATGATGTTCTCCGGCGAGCGGTCGATGCTCGGTTCAGGTCAAAGATCCAATACCAGACGGGGCGATTTGGCACGTGAGCAGCAGGGGGTGAAACGGTCGTTGGCAGCGTGTTCGGCGGCGGTCATGAACTGGTCACGGTGATCGCCAATGCCTTCGAGCAAGCCCGTGACACAGGTGCCGCAGACGCCTTGCTCGCACGATGACTCGATGGCAATCCCGGCTTCATCGAGCACTTCGAAAACAGTGCGATCGGCGGGGATGTAAAAAATCTGCCCTGTGCTCGCAAGCTGGACTTCGAAAGGCGAATCAGCGCTTGCATCTACAGGTGCGGCGGCGAAAAACTCTCTGTGCACACGATCTTCGGGCCAGCCAGCGGCCTGCGCGGTGTCGAGGATGAAATTCATGAAGCCGGCCGGACCGCACACGTAGAGGTGAGTTGTAGTGTCTGGCGCGGCGAGGAGGGTGGTCGCATCGAGTTTCTGTTCGGGCGCGCCGCTGTCGTCATGCATATACACGTGGTTTGCGAATGGCGCTTGCCGCAGGTATTGGATAAACGCGGCACGCTCGCTGGATCGAAAGCAGTAACGCAGCTCGAAATCCGCACCTTGATGATGCAGTTCATGAGCCATTGCCAACATCGGCGTAACGCCGATACCGCCGCCAAACAGCAGGTGACGCTTCGCCGATTCGGCGAGTGGGAAGAGGTTGCGTGGTTCGCTGATGCTGAGTGTCTGTCCCTGACTGATGGTGTCGTGCATCGCGTTGGAACCGCCGCGTGAGGCAGGATCCTTCAGCACACTGATTACGTAGCGATGACGTTCTTTGGAATCATTGCACAGCGAGTATTGCCGGGTGAGGCCGCCGGCAATGTGGATGTCGATGTGAGCGCCGGCGTTGAATGGTGGTAACGGCCGACCGTCCGCTGCGCACAGCTCGAAACTGCAAATACCCTCGACCTCGACGACCTTGCGGGTGACGTTGACTTGAAGCATGACTTCTCCCTCCACATTGAAGTGGCTGCTGAAAAACGAGCGGTAAAAAAGGGGGCGAGCGGGTGACGAATCAGCCGGGCGCGAAGAAGTAGAAACGGTGGGAAATCATGGGCGCCACGGAAGGGCAAGGCTGGCGAGAGTTCATAAGCAAGACCTGTTAATTATTTTTTTGAGGTTGTGCTACGGCGTATCATGCGGCGCATTGTCCGCAATGTTTGGCTGAGTAAATCCTCAGATAAATTGGTTGCGGTGTCAACCAAATTACAAGATCTTCGATCTACGGTGTTTTCTCGATGGCTACCGATACACAACTGAACCTGTCGCGTTATGTACCTGGCCTGGTGACGTTCCTGGCGAACAAACTCGCCACCGGGGCTTCCCAGTGCTATCGCAAACACTTCGGGATTGGCGTGGTTGAATGGCGGATGCTTTCAATGCTGGCCGTGGAATCCGACATCACCGCCAATCGAATCTGTCAGGCGATCGGTCTCGACAAGAGCGCTGTCAGTCGTTCATTGCAAACGCTGGAAGCAGCGGGGCGGATCACCAGTCAGCTGGATCCCAAGGATGCACGGCGTTACACCGTGCGATTGACGGCCAGCGGCAAAGAACTGCATGACCGTGTACTCAAAGTTGCGTTGGAGCGAGAGTCGCGCCTGCTCAGCGGACTGACCCCGGCTGAGGTCGACACGTTGATTGACTTGCTTGGGCGCCTGCATCTGCAAGTGCCCAATGTGAACAGTTACGACCCGAGTGAGGAGTGAGTCTCGGCAGACAGCAGCGTGGAATTGGCGTTGAAAGCTGCTGCGCGGTGCGAGTTGCCGGACTGCTGATATCTGCTGTGCATGGGTGTACACGTCTAGCCGAACGCCTGAATTCCGCCCATCGTGACTCAAAGAAACCGGCCAGCAATGATCACCATGATGCACCTGGAAAACGTGCTGATTTAATGATTGGAGGAGTTGCTCAGTCGCTGAAGCTCAAGTTGCCTGGCGGCACTGGCTTCCAGGGTTGCACGCTCTTCATCCAGATACCGATAAATGCTTTGGAGGTTGCCGATTTTCTGTTTGATGTCTGCCATCTTCTTTTCAATCAGCTTCGCACCTTCAGCACAATCGATCAGCTTGTTCCGCTGCGCATCCAGAATCTCGCCTA
Organism: Pseudomonas sp. AC083; assembly: GCF_979253165.1. Lineage (NCBI taxonomy): Bacteria > Pseudomonadati > Pseudomonadota > Gammaproteobacteria > Pseudomonadales > Pseudomonadaceae > Pseudomonas > Pseudomonas sp. AC083. The sequence continues at coordinate 393,120 of NZ_CEEDDH010000001.1, read as the reverse complement.
TTTCCCCCAGAGAAAACCCCATGCTTTGCGCCCGCTGGATAAAGTCCAGATCCTGCAGAGTTTGCTCGTTGTAAACGCGATAGTTGTTGGTTTGCCGCAGCGGTGAGATCAGGCCGATTTGCTCGTAGTAACGCAACGTATGGCGGCTGGTGACGCTGCGCGCTTCGAGTTCGCCGATTTTCATGCAAACACCGCTTGACTGTAGAGTAGGGTCGATACTTTACGCTTGATTTCTCACCTTCAACAAGGAACAGGGAAATGAGCGTGGAGTGCTTTGTCACAGGAGGGACTGGTTTCATCGGTCAACATTTAGTGGCGAACCTGAGTGCGAAAGGTCACATCATTCGGGTATTGATGCGTCGCCCGGAGCGACTGGCCGCCTTGCGCGAGCAAGTTGATAATTTGGGTGGGTGCGCAAACCAGGTATTCGCCGTAGCTGGCGATCTGGAACAAGACAACCTCGGGCTGAGTGTTGCTGACCGAGAAGTGCTGAGGCGCGCCAGCGTCATATTCCACTTGGGTGCCCACTTCGCATGGGGGCTTTCAGTGGAACACTCTCGAGCGGTGAACGTAGAAGGGGCAAAGCGGGTGGCGCTGTTGGCGGCTGAGCAAAAAAGCCGTTTAGTGATGATCGGCGGCTACATGCTGAAAAATCATGAACACCTGCAACGCATCGGAATTGACGCTCGTTATCCGCAACGGACGAATTGGCCTGCCGTCTACCGGCGTGTCGGTGGTTACGAAGGAAGCAAGCTGGAAGCGCATTTTGCGACCCTGGAGGTCATGGCAGCCAAGGGCGGGGAATTTACTGTTGTCCATCCTGCGACGGTCTGTGGCCACAGCCGCACAGGGCATATCCTTGACGGTCAGCCGCTGGTGGAGCTGATACGCAACCTTGTGCAGGGCAAGTTGACTGCGGTGCCCGGCACCGCCAAGCACTGGCTTCCACTGGTCACCGTGGACTACCTGGTTGAACTGGTGGCAGTTTGTGCGTTTGATCCTGCCATGGTGGGTCAGGAACTGCTGGCGCTTGATGACCAGACGCCAAACTTGCGAGATCTCCTGAAACAGGTTGCACAACCTTTGGGATTAAAGTCTCCCAAGCATCACATTTCACTTCGATTGTTGAAGCTGCTACTGAGTATTCCTCCCGTCGCGTGGTTCTTGAATACAAAACCCGAAGCTTTGGACTTTATCCAGACCACTCGTTTTAGTACGGCGGCGGTTGAGCAATTTGCCAACAGGCATGGAATAGCTAAACCGGATATACGACAGTCTTTGCAGCACACTGCAATGTTCGTCAACACGTATTGCATAGCCAAGGGCCAGCCCCTCTGACCTCTGGCGACACAAAGGCGAATAGCGCTGTATCGTCAAAGGGAGTCTGCTACACGTGCAGTACTGCGCGCTCAAGCCCTTCTCTGATTACGAGAGACTCGTTTCCTCCTGATCAGCGCAGATCCCGCAGCCTGCCTGATTGCAGGTCAAAATTTTACGGAGAATTTACGCAGTCTTTATTGAGGGCATCCGATACTGCGCGGCGCTAATTTGGAACGGTATCGTGATGTCCCTCGCAGCAATTCGGCTTATCGGCTTCATCTTGGGTATTTTTCTGATCACCCTGGCGGTAAGCATGGCTATACCCATGATGACGCTGGTGGTCTATGAGCATAGCGACGATCTGTCGGCCTTTCTCTGGTCGAGTCTGATTACCTTCATCTGTGGTCTGCTGTTGATCGTGCGAGGGCGTCCGGAGACCGGCAATCTTCGGCCCAGGGACATGTACCTGCTGACTACCGCGAGCTGGGTTGTTGTGTGCGCCTTCGCAGCGTTACCCATGGTTTTCATCAGCGATATCAGCTACACCGATGCGTTCTTTGAAACGATGTCGGGCATCACAACCACTGGCTCGACGGTACTCACCGGTCTGGATAGCGCCTCTCCCGGCTTGTTGATCTGGCGTTCCATGCTGCATTGGTTAGGCGGCATCGGTTTTATCGGCATGGCCGTCGCGATTCTTCCGCTCTTGCGAGTCGGCGGCATGCGTCTTTTCCAGACAGAGTCCTCGGACTGGTCGGAGAAAGTGACACCACGTTCTCATGTCGCAGCCAAGTACATCCTTTTGCTCTATCTGGGCCTGACGGGTGTCGGCACTTTGGCGCTCTGGCTCGCAGGAATGACCCCATTCGAAGCGATCAACCACGCAATGTCGTTGATCTCTACCGGCGGGTTCTCGACGTCGGACTCCTCCCTCGGGCACTGGGAGCAGCCAGCAATTCACTGGGTGGCGGTAGTCATCATGATTCTGGGCAGCCTGCCATTCACCTTGTACGTCGCAACCTGTCGCGGCAATCGGCGTGCGCTGATCAGGGACCACCAGGTACGCGGGTTTATTGGATTCCTGCTGGTCACATCGTTGGCGGTAGGTACCTGGCTGTATTTGCACAGCGACTACGGATGGTGGGACGCGTTTCGTATCGTAGCGGTCAATGTGACCTCGGTGGTCACGACCACCGGAGTTGCGGTTGGCGATTACACCTTGTGGGGCAGCTTTGCTGTTTTGCTGTTTTTCTATCTGACCTTCGTCGGTGGCTGTTCCGGCTCAACGGCAGGCGGGCTGAAAATCTTCCGTTTTCAGGTGGCTGCCGCGCTCCTGGTCAGCAGTTTGAAGCAGTTGATCCATCCCCGAGCCGTGATTCAGAAAAAATACAACGGCCATCCCATCGACGAGGAAATCGTCCGTTCGCTGCTGACCTTCTCGTTTTTTTTCACCATCACGATTGCCGCCATCGCTTTGGGCCTGGCGCTGATCGGGCTTGATTGGATTACCGCCCTGAGCGGCGCCGCTACGGCGGTGTGTAACGTCGGCCCCGGCCTGGGCACAATCATCGGCCCGGCAGGTAATTTCTCGTCACTGCCGGATGCGGCCAAATGGCTACTCACCGTTGGCATGCTGCTAGGCAGGTTGGAAATCCTGACGGTGTTGGTGCTCGTGACCCCGGTCTTCTGGAGATATTGAGCCAGGTAGTCGTTGGCAGAGACGCCGGTCGTTGCCTGTTACGGTGATAGCACGGCGGTCATGGTTTTACCGCGTGATCATCGTCAGTACGGGGAGCGTCCATCGGTTTCTTCTCCGGTACTGTAAAACTCACTGTCGTACTGGTGATGATCTGGTGCGTCGGGTCGGCCACTTCCATGAGAACCTTGTGAGGACCGGGCGTTAGCCCGACCAGGATAATCGGGTCTCCACTGGTGTGCGCCCACGTACCTTTCCAGTCATCGACGGTCACGTGAAGGTGACCTAAGCGTGGCGATACCTCAGCAGCCACTTTGCCAAATACCGGCATGATCCTGGCGTGCTCTGTTCGAAACTGGATGATGACCACTCCACGGGCGAGCGGCTCGGCAAGCGGCGGGTAGGCAATGAGTCTGGGCGCACTCTCGGATGCCAAGGGCAGTATCGCCGGTGGAGAATCGCTGTCTTCTGCCCCTTGTCCGAGCACGGATGTGCAAACGAAGACACCCAAAAGCAGGGCTAATAGATTTCCGGGAGCGAGGGACATGATCTGGTTCTCCACGTGATTTCATTCAAGCGTAGATCAACCTGAGTATTGCCCGTAGTTAACGGTGCCCGCGGTAACGCGGGCACCGTTTTCTGTGTGGGGAAAAACGCTGACCCGCCTGCTTACCAGTTGTAGCTCAGCTTGGCGGTAATCTCGCGGCCCGGGTTGTAGAAGTTCGCGGTGCCGGAGCCGACCACGTGCTGCTCGTCCAGCAGGTTGCTGACGTTCACCGCCAAATCGGTGCCCTTGGCGATCTTGTAGTTGAAGGCAGCGTCGAACAGGGTAGTGCCATCGCTTTTGCCGGAGTTGGCTGCATCGAAGTAATAAGCGCCGACGTAGCGCGCACCCAGGCCCACGCTGACATCAGTAGCGGGTACGTCGTAGTAACTCCAGAGCGAGGCTGAATGCTTGGGTGCCGTGGCGAACTCGTTGCCCTTCAGGGAACTGCCGTCATACAACGAGCCGCGCAATACCTCGGACTCCATATAGGAATAGCCACCGATCAGGCTGAGGTTCTGCGTCACCTGTGCTTTGGCCTCCAGGTCGAGGCCGCGTGCACGTGATCCACCCACCGTCTGCTGCTCGATGATGCCGCTCGGCAGCACCACGGCGATGGTGACGTTTTCCTGGGTCAGGTCATACACCGCGGCGGAGAACAGTGCGTCCATCCCCATCGGCGCATACTTCACGCCCACTTCGTACTGCCTGCCTGTCTGCGGTGTTACGCCAACCTGCGGCGGCGAGACGGATTCGACCATGCTCACGTAGGTTGATACTTCATCGTTGACGATATAGGTCAAAGCACCTCGGTAGGAGGTTTCGGAGAAGGTGTCTTTCTCAGTGGATTGCAAGCCTTTGCTGGTCAGGTCCATCGAGTCGTTGCGCACGCCACCGGTGACGATGAAACGCTCGTAGAACGACAGGTTCTGCTGAAGGAAGACGGCCTTGGTGGTCGCGTCTCGCTTGTTGACGGCATACGGCGCGATTGAGCGTGGAACGCCAGTAAACACCGGGTTGGCAATGTCGATCGGGGTCGTCAGGGCGTAGACCGAGCTTTCCTTGGTGGTCGAATCGAGGTACTCCACGCCCACCAGACTGCTGCTGTCGATGTTCTCGAAACGGGCATCGTATTGCAGCATCAGATTGCCGTTGAACTGATCGGCTTCAGTGTCCGTGCCAAACAGGTATCGATCGACGGTGGTACCGACACGTGCGGCGCTGTCGCTGAGGTACACGTAGCCGAAATCATCGGTCAACTTGCTGTAACGCAGATTGCTGCGCAGTACGAAACCGTTGTCGAAATCATGGGTGACGTTACCGCTGAGGCTGGTGCGCTCGACATCGTGGAAGTTGTAGCTGGGCTCGCCATAAAACTTGCTGCGGTCGTATTCCCGATCCAGTGGATAGCCGCCGCTGTTGGGCGAGCTTTCGGTTTTCAGGTAGTCCAGAATCATCGTGGCCGACGTGTAATCCGTCGGTGCCCAGGTGAGGCCACCCATAAACAGCTGGTTGTCGTCCTGCGAGTGGTCGTACTCGCGATCGCTGTTCTGGCCTTTGGCAGTAAAGCGGCCGGCCAGGGTTTTCTCGTCGTTCAGCGCATCGCCGACATCGATGCCGGTCTCGACATGGTCAAACGAACCGTAGGTCACATAGCCTTGGCCAAACTTCTCGAAGCGCGGCTGTTTGGTCACGAAATTTACCGAACCGCCCGGGTCCGCAGGGCCAAACAGGGTGGAGTTGGCGCCACGCAGAATCTCGATGCGCTCATAGGCGAATGGGTCTTCGCGTACGCCGCGCATTGAGCTGAGGGTCAAGCCGTCACGGTAGGTGGTGGCCTGGAAGCCGCGGATCTGGAAATAGTCGTTGCGATCATCAGTACCATAAAAGTCGCTGACCACGCCCGGCGTGTATTGCAGCGCTTCTTCCGTGGTGCTGACGCTGCGTTGCTGCATTTCCTTGTTGGTCACCACCGACACCGATGCCGGTGTATTAAGAATGCTGGTCGCCACCTTGCCGCCCACCCAGAGCTCCTTGGCAACCACCGAGTTGGCGTCGTCGTCGGCACTGACCCGGACCTTGGCATTGATGATGAGCGGGGCGAGGCGGTAGTCCTCAACAGCCGTTGCGTCGAGTTCCAGCGGGCCGGCGGTTTTTGCTTGAGGGGTCAGCAGGTAAGCATTTGGGCCTTGCTGTTCGATCTGCAATTCGCTGCCCTGGAGCAAGGATGACAGCGCTGCCGATGTATCGAGCGTGCCATTCACGCCAGCCGTGGTGCGGTTCGCCACACTCGAGGCGTCGAAGGAAAGGCTGATGCCAGCCTCGCGCGCAAAGCGGTCAAGCGCTGGCGCCAGTGGCCCGGGGGCGATATTCCACTGTTTGACTTGATTGCTGTGATCAGCGCCCGAGGTTTGCGCCAGCGATGGCAATGCGTAGCTGCTCACGATCAAACCCAGGATCGCACCGTGCATGGCACGACTTAATGGATGGCGCTGTGAAACCGGGGACGAACTCATTTTCTCGCTCCAAGAAAGGACATCGGCAGACTGGCCTGTATTCCGGCCTTCCTTACAGGTCGAACGAGAATGAGAAACCACCTCATTATTTTTCAGGTAGCGAAAAAATATTCGGGTGGAGTCAGGTGGCAGCGGTTACGGTGACCCAATAACGGGTTCGGTAATCAATGTGCAGGCGCAGTGACTGCGCGATCAATGCCAGGACCCGATCGTTGTCGGCGAGCTGGAAAGTGCCGGAAACGCGACGATCAGCGACCTCTTCGGCGCAGCGCAAGACTCCTGGGCGATAACGCGACAACTCTGCGATGAAGTCACCAAGGCGCATATGGTTCGCACTGATCACACCGTCACCCCAACCCCATAGATCAAGGCCGTTGTCCCTGAACCTTCGGGCGTCACTTGAGGTGAACAGCAGTTGGTTTCCTGCCAGGACGTTGCGGCTCGCAGACGCTTGACCGGAACCGGGGAAAACCGTGACTGATCCTTCCTGAGCGGCGACCAGAGTGCCGTCGTCACGCTCGCGCACCAGAAAGCGCGAGCTGTGGGCTCGCATGATCCCGTCGCGTGATTGCACCCACAACGGTCGCGCTTGCGGCGAGTGTTGATCCGCACCGACATTCACGATGATTTCACCACGGCGCAGGATGATCAGGCGCCGCTGGGCGTCGAAATCGCTGTCGACGGCGCTATCGCTATTGAGCTGGATAAGGCTGCCATCATCGAGTTGGAAACGTCGTTGCTCGCCGGTGCTGCTGCGCTGCTGTGCAAGCATGGAGGGCAGGGGGGTGTAGTCGCGGCCGAGCCAGGCTGCCGTGCCAACGGTCGCCAATACGCCCAGTAGCTTCAGGCTCTCCCGCCGGCGCATTCCATGTTGGGCGCCCTTAAGGGTTTGTCGAGCCAGCTGAGCTGGTACGCCTTCAAATTCATCGCCAAGCGTTTCCACACGCTGCCACGCCAATCCATGCTCCGGGCGCTGCTGCAGCCAGTGCTCGAACGTGCGCTGTGTCTGTTCATCGGCTTGATTGAAGCGAAGGCGCACCAGCCATTGGATCGCCTGCTCGACAATGGCCGGATCCAGCGCCTCGGGCTCAGGCCTCGACATAACGCAAGCGATAGCAGTGTTGCAGGGCCGTGGCCAGATCGCGCTCCACCGTCGCGCGGGAAACACCGAGCTTTTCGGCGATTTGCGCGCAGGTCAAACCGTCGAGTCGGGCAAATAAAAACGCCTGGCGAACTCTTGGTTTAAGCGAGTCGAGCAGACGGTCTATGCGCTCGAGGGCATCAAGAATCATCAACCGGCTTTCTTCCGAGGGAACCTCGTGTTGCGGCAGCAAGGTGATGCTTTCCAGGTAGGCACGTTCGAGTTCGCGACGACGATACTGATCAATCATCAACCCGCGGGCAATGCTGCTCAAATAGGCGCGTGGCTCGCGCAGGGCGCCGGACTGATGGCGGTGTTTGAGCACACGCACAAAGGTGTCCTGCGCCAGATCTGCGGCGTTATCGCGACAGCCAATGCGACGGACCAGCCAGCCCTGTAACCACGAGAAGTGGGTGCGATAGAGCAGCCCTGGATCTGCAGTACCTAGTGTTTCGTCGCTACGCATCGGCATCCCGGGACATACATGATTGATAATGAATCGCATTCTACTCAGGCGATGGGCGTCAAGCAAATACGCGTATGAAGCGGTTAATGCAATAAGCCACGCATAAGAGGGGCTTATTAAAAAAGGGATGTCAGATATTCTTTAAATACTGCAGTTTGTTCGCCAAGTGATGGATCGAGCGTTCTTTGAACACGGTTCATGAATAAACGCACCACGGTTTGCGACTTTTTCTTTAGCGCCAACGATTTCAGGATGTAGGCAACTACAACAAGGAGTCACCTCATGTTTGCCGGATTCCTCAAAGACCAGCGTCATGTCAACGGTGTGGACATTGCCTATCGCATTGGCGGGAGCGGGCCGGGCCTGCTGTTGCTGCACGGTCACCCTCAGACCCATGTCATTTGGCACAAGGTCGCCGAACAACTGGCCGAGCATTTCACCGTGATTGCCGCCGACCTGCGCGGTTATGGTGATAGCGGTAAGCCTCTAGCCAACGAAAATCACACCAACTACTCCAAACGCGAAATGGCCAAGGACGGTGTCGAGCTGATGAATTCCTTGGGCTTCGAACGCTTCTCTCTGCTGGCCCACGACCGTGGCGCCCGCGTTGCCCATCGCCTGGCGTTGGATCATCCCGCTGCAGTGCAACGCATGGTGCTGCTCGACATCGCGCCAACCTTGTCGATGTACGCCCAAACCAACGAAGCGTTTGCCCGCGCGTACTGGCACTGGTTTTTCCTGATTCGCCCGGCACCATTGCCGGAAACCCTGATCGAAGCCGACCCCGAAGCCTATCTGCGCAGTGTGATGGGCAGTCGTAGTGCGGGGCTCAAACCGTTTACTCACGAAGCTTTCGGCGAATACCTGCGCTGCCTGAAACTTCCGGGCGCCGCCCGGGGTATCTGCGAGGACTACCGCGCCAGCGCCAGCATAGATCTTGAGCATGACCGTGCCGACATCCAATCCGGTCGTCACCTGAGTCTTCCATTGCTGGTTTTATGGGGCGCCGAAGGCACGGTCGGTCGTTGCTTCGAACCGCTCAAGGAATGGCAGCAGGTCGCCACAGATGTTCGTGGCAAGGCGTTGTCCGCCGGCCATTACCTTGCTGAAGAAGTCCCAGAGGTATTGCTCGCCGAGGCAATGGCTTTCCTGCGTTGACACCCGCCTTTCACTGATATGAACCAGCCTTGCGCCGCAGGACATCATTGGCCTGCGCGCAATAGTCATGCCCGAAACACGCCTGGAGTTAATAACAATGACAATCAGAAAACTGCTGGGAACGCTCTATGTGCAGGTCGTCATAGCAATCGCCATGGGCATCGTGGTCGGCCACTACTGGCCCCAGATTGGCGTCGACTTCAAGCCATTGGGTGACGGATTCATCAAGCTGATCAAGATGATTATCGGCCCGATCACCTGGCTCAGGCGACCAACATCGATTTGAGTCTTGAGCAACAACTGACTTTGCTGGCGGTGGCCATGCTCACCTCCAAGGGTGCGGGCGCAGTGGTCGGTGCGGGTTTCGTCGCGCTGGCCGCGAGCCTGGCGGTAGTGCCTACCGTACCTGTGGCGGCGATGGTGTTGATCCTCGGGGTCGACCGTTTTATGGCGGAATGCCGATCCCTGACCAATATCATCGGGAATGCCGTCGCAGCCCTTGTAGTGGCGGCTTGGGAGGGTGAACTGGATCGCAGCAAGATGGCACCGATCGCCCTCAAGCGCGGCCGTCGTTCACGAGCAGCCGCAGCGGCAGCCAAGCTTTCCACCGAATAAGTCGCCCCTGACGCAGATTCCATTCTGTTGGCTCATGGCGCCAGTACTACGCCGCATTGGATCGCAACACAGTGCCTTGGCGTTGTTCTGCTCAAAATATGACCTCCCCACAAATGGATGTCCTAAAAAAGCACTTACGATTATTCACGCATCGTGCACAACGCCTTCACCTTATCGCTATTGATAGAGAATCTGCGGCAAAAATAAGCTGTTGACATACCGCACCCATATTCATGCTTAGACCGGAAAAGAGCCCATTCAATGAATAAGCCAAGAACGCTCTACCAGAAACACATCGACAGCCACACTGTTTGTGTTCTCGATGATCAGGGCCATGTCCTTTTATACATTGACCGCCAGGTCGCTAATGAATACACAAGTCCACAGGCTTTTAGCGGTATGCGCGAAGCAGGTCGCCAGGTCTGGCGCCCGAGCGCGACTTTGGCGGTGGTAGACCACGTTAACCCGACTGCTCCAGTTCGTATTTCTACAATGCCAGATGCAGGTGGCGCACAGCAGGTCTCTTACTTCGAAGAAAACTGCCGAGACTTCGGAATTGAACTGTTCGATATTCTCGATAAACGTCAGGGTATTGAGCACGTCGTAGCGCCCGAGCAAGGCTTCATACTGCCGGGCATGATCGTCGCAGCCGGTGACAGTCATACCACGACCTATGGTGCATTGGGCGCGTTTGGTTTCGGCATCGGTACCTCCGAAATAGAACACTTGCTGGCATCACAGACACTGGTCTACAAACGCTTGAAGACCATGCGTGTAACGGTGAACGGTTTACTTGCAACCGGCGTCACCTCCAAGGACATCATCATGGCTCTGATCGAAAAGATCGGAGCTTCGGGCGCCACAGGTTACGCAATTGAGTTTGCGGGGCCGACAATCAATGACCTCAGCGTTGAAGCCAGGATGACCATCTGCAACATGGCTGTAGAAGCGGGTGCGAGAGGCGCCTTCATGGCACCGGACGAAAAAGTCTTTGCCTACCTGCAATCCAGGCCCCGCGCACCTCAAGGCGAGATGTGGGAGCAGGCAGTCTCGAAATGGAGAGGACTGCATAGCGACGAAGGTGCTCTGTTTGATTGTGAAGTCACTCTCGATGTTGGTGCGCTGGAACCCATGGTCACCTGGGGGACGAGCCCTGATCAGGCGGCGCCGGTTGGAAGTCGTGTACCAGATCCCGCTAGTCAGACAGACCTGATATTGCGTCAGGGCATGCAACGAGCCTTGGACTACATGGGCCTGGTACCCGGAATGCCGCTCAGCGACGTGATGATCAGCCATGCGTTCATTGGTTCCTGCACCAATGCCAGGATTGAAGACTTGCGTGATGTTGCACGAGTGGTGCGCGGTAAACGAGTCGCTGCCCATGTGCGAGCAATGATCGTCCCGGGATCGACCCTGGTGCGTAGCCAGGCGGAAGAGGAGGGGCTCGCGCAGATTTTCCTGGATGCGGGTTTTGAGTGGCGGCAATCAGGCTGCTCGATGTGCCTGGCCATGAATGATGACGTGCTCGCACCCGGTGACCGGTGTGCATCCAGTACCAATCGCAATTTTGAAGGCCGTCAGGGCGCCGGTGCGCGCACCCATCTGATGAGCCCCGCGATGGTCGCTGCGGCGGCGATTACCGGGCATTTGACTGACGTTCGATCTTTCGCTCTGGAGGCGTGAACATGCAACCTTTCACCACGGTAATCGGCAGTGCAGCACCGTTTTTGGCTTCCAACATCGACACCGACGTCATCATGCCCAAGCAGTTCCTCAAGGGGATCGATCGCAAGGGGCTGGACCAAGGCCTGTTCTTCGATCTGCGATTCCTTGAGTCCGGCGAACCCAATCCAGCTTTCATTCTCAATCAGCCCGCCTGGAACGAAGCCGCTTTTCTGGTGGTCGGGCCAAACTTTGGTTGTGGATCAAGCCGCGAGCATGCCGTCTGGGGCTTGAAGCAAGTCGGTATCAGAGCGCTCATTGGAACCAGCTTCGCCGGTATTTTTTTTGACAACTGCCAGCGAAATGGCGTGCTGGCCATCCAGGTGTCCGAAGCGCAACTGAAACAAATTGCAGGCGTTATCAGCAACGCAGCAACAGCGAAGATCAACGTGAATCTGCCAGAGCAAACGATCGAATTAGCTGACGGTGCAGTTATTCACTTTGAGATTGATCAATTGCGTAAGCAGTCGCTGTTACTCGGCCTGGATGCCATTGGCACCACGCTTCAGCGTACCGAACAGATTCGCAGCTTTGAAACTCGGTATCTGTCGGAGCATCCGTGGTTGTGAACCAGATGGAAACAGTGTCGACGGTAGATCGCATGCTGGGATCTACCGCCAGGGCATCACTCAACCGATAGATGGCGAAAATACTCTTCGAGAAACTCGACACAAACCCTCAATTTTGCCGACTCGCTAAGTCGGGTGGGGTACACAGCCCATACGTTCGCACTTTGAGTGTATTGGTGAAGGACTTGCACCAGTCGTCCTTGTTCCAGCATCGGTTTAACGTCCCACATCGACCGCAACAAGATCCCTCCACCGCTCAATGCCCACTCCAGAACAATCTCACCGTTGTTGGAGGACAAAGGGCCGCTTACGCGCACCGACTCTTCGTGTCCGTCCTTTGTCAGGTTCCAGACTCCGAATGCGTTATTTCGCTCTTTCAGTACCAAGCAATCATGGGCGGTCAGGTCATCTAATGAGTGAGGCATGCCTCGCCGCTCCAGATACTCCGTAGTTGCACACAGCACTCGTCGATTGCTCACAAGTTTTCGGCCCAGGTGCTGACCAGGCAGGTCATCCCCGACACGTATCTCAAGGTCAAACCCTTCGCCGACGATATCGACTACACGGTCAAACACGTCCAGTCGGATATCGAGTTTCGGGTAGGTCTGCGATAGTTTGCAAATCGCTGGTGCTACGTGGTTACGTCCAAAACCGAAACTGCTGCAAATATGCAGCGACCCTGTAGGTTGATGCCGCGCTTCGGATATTTCACCAAGAAATTCCTGGAGGTCTCCCAGCAGTTTTTCTGCCCATTGCCGGGCTCGTTCGCCGTCGTCGGTCAGCGCAATACGTCTTGTTGTGCGGTGCAGCAGCTTTGTGGCTAGAGTCGACTCAAGTACGGAAATGCGTTTGCTTATGTAGGCAGGTGAATAACCCAACTCTTCAGCGGCATTCGCGAAGCCGTTTTTTCGGATAACAGTCAGGAAGACCTTTAAATCTTCCGGCAACGGAAACTGCTCACGATTCGTGTTCATATACCGAATAAAGCCGCCATTTATCTGTAGTGCGGGAATAATAACAGCGATTCAGGTCATTAGCGTTCTATGGCTCTGAGTCTCTATAAGACGCTTTTGGCCGAGTGCGCTCTAAAGAGATTACAAGGAACTATGCACCCACAAACTCGATCACCGTCTTGCCCTTGCCGCGGCCTTCGGCGACTTGGCGAAATGCCTCGTTGACGTCTTGCGGCGCAAAGTGCTGTTGATCCACGCGGATCGTCAGTTGACCCGCATTGGCCAGCGCAGCGGCCTCGCGCAGGATAGCGCCGTGATGTTCGCGTCCTTTGCCGGTGAGCAGTGGCGCCAGGGTGAAGACGCCCGAGTAGGTGGCACTTTTGAACGATAACGGTGCCAGGCTGTGCTGGCCCCAACCCAGGCAGCTCAGCACGTGCCCGGTATAGGCTTTCACGGCTTTGAATGATGCATCCAGCGTGCTGCCGCCGACGGTGTCGTAGACAATGTCGAACCCTTCTCCGGCGGTGTAGTGCTCGACATAATCCTCAACGCTCTGTGCCTGATAGTCGATCGCCGTGGCCCCCAGCGAGCGTATGAAGTCGAAACTGCCCGCCGAACCGGTGGCGTAGACATCGGCACCGCGAGCCTTGGCCAGTTGCACAGCCACTTGGCCGACCCCACCCGCGCCCCCATGAATCAGGACACGCTGACCAGAGCGGACATTGGCGCGATCGACCAGACCTTCCCACGCGGTGATGAATACCAAAGGCAATGCAGCCGCCTCACGCATGCTGAGGGTGTGTGGCTTGACCGCGATCAGGCGGGCATCCACGGCAATGTACTCGGCCATGGTGCCTTGGGCACCGCCGATCCCGCCGGGCATGCCGAAGACTTCCTGACCCGGGGTGAACCCCTCGACCGCTTCGCCCGTTTCGACCACCGTACCGGCAAGATCAAGGCCGAGCACGGCCGGCAGCGTTTGGCGGGCGTGAGCCCCTGCGCCGGCGGCAATTTTGGTATCGAGCGGATTGACCCCTGCGGCGTGAACCTTGACCAGTACTTGCCCCTTACCGGGAACAGGGCGGTCGATGTGACGGATGGCCAGCGGGGATTGAGCGGACTCGGCGATGGCGGCAAGCATGGAATGTTTCATGACGGGAACCTGTGTTGGGATGGACGCTTACAGATTGCCGCGCTTTAATCATTCCGATAAGAAACCCAATTTGCATATGACTTATTCCGCAAAGAGAACCAATCGTCGATGGATCTGTTCGACAGCATGCATGTCTTTGTCCGCGTCGTGGAGCGCGGGTCTTTCTCGGCGGTCGCCCGTGAACTGAACATGGGGCAGCCGGCGGTGAGTAAACAAGTGCGCGCGCTGGAGCAGTACCTGGGTGGGCCATTGTTCGCACGCAGCACTCGGCACCTGGCCCTGACCGACCAAGGTCAACGCTTCTACGACCACTGCCAGGAAATTCTCGGCCACGTCGAAACTGCCACGCGAAGCTTCACCAGTGGCCAGGAGCAGATTGCCGGCCCTTTACGAGTCGCCGCCCCGGTCAGTTATGGAAGGTTATGCATCGCACCGCTCATAGGGATTTTCCTGCAACGCCATCCTGATGTGCGGATTGACCTGCGGCTGAGTGACCACAATGAAGACCTGCTCAAGGAAAACATCGATCTGGCGATCCGCATTGGTGTAGTGAAGAGCGAGGGATTGGTGGCACTGCCACTGGGCAATAGCCCACGGCGTGTCTATGCGGCGCCCGGTTATCTGGATCTACACGGCGTGCCACGTGAGCCCAGCGAACTGTCAGGACACAACTGCATCGGCTTCACGTTGCTGGAGCATTACGACCGTTGGCACTTTACGCACCTCGGCCAAGCGTTCGATGTAGGTATCCAGGGCAACGTCACCAGCAACAGCAGCGAGGCCATCCGCGAAATGGTGCTCTCCGGGCTGGGTATTTCCCTCTCACCGCAATGGCTGTTCACAGCTGACGTCGAGCAGGGCAGGGTGAGTACCGTACTCGACAACTATCAGACCAGCGCGCTGCCTGTCAGCGCCGTACTCAGCCGCGAGCGACGACGTTCAGCGCGGACGATGGCGTTCGTCGATTTTCTACGCGAGCAATTGTTGTAGCAGCGCCTTGTGATACGCCGTCCGCTGCTTTCTTCTCCGGGACCCTGAAACTATCTGATGACAGTCCCAAGTCGATTACTGGCGTATTTTTCCATCTACCAGACATTTGATACGGCCGAGTATTGGCACGGCAGCACGTGCCGGGGAGATCAGCTCATGAGCGTACGCCTGTGGCCTGCTGCAACCGCCGCACCGCGTCCCGGGCCTGGGCGCCGAGTTCGGCCAGGTCGAAGTCAGGCAACTGGTCGTCGTGTACGGTCAACCGGCCACCGACCAGCAAGGCGCGTAACGTCGGGCGTCCTCCGCCCACCACCGGCCCGATCGCCGGGTCATGCAGGCCGAAGTATCGCGGCTGGTCCAGGCGATAGATCGCCAGGTCGGCCGCCATGCCCACTTGCACGCTGCCCACGGCGTCCAGCCCCAGCACCCGAGCCCCGCCAGACGTACCCCAGCGCACCACGTCTTCCACCGTGGCGGCGCTGGCACCGCCTTCCTCGTCACCGCCGGCATAACGCGGGCGGGCCCGTTCGCCAAGTCTGGCCCGTTGCATCAGCCAGGCGGCGTGGGTTTCGCTGATCATGTCGCAGGCCTCGTTGGAGGCGGCGCCATCCACGCCAATCGACACCGGCATTCCCGCAGCTTCCATGGCCACCACATCGGCAATGCCACTGCCCAGGCGGCCATTGCTTTGCGGGCAATGGGCAATGCCCGTACCGCTGGCCCCGAGCATGCGGATTTCCTCGGCGTCGAGTTTCACCAGATGCGCGAACCACACGTCCGGCCCCAGCCACTCGTGCTCGGCACAGAACGCCACTGGCGACATGCCGTGGCGTTGCTGCACCTCATTTTGATATTCGACGGTTTCGCTCAGATGGCTGTGCAGGCGAATGCCCAGTCGCCGGGCGACCCGGGCGGTTTCGCGCAGGTGTTCGGCAGGCATGGAGTAGGGCGGGCTGGTGGGCGCCATCACCACCCGCCGCCAGGCATCGGCGGCCGGGTCGTGGTAGCGCCGCACCAGACGCTCGACGTCGTCCAGGTATTGCTCCAGGGTCTCCGGCCCGGCCATGGACTTGCCTTCGGCTTGTCGTGCTTGCGTGGCGCCGCCACGGCAGAGGACAAACCGCAGCCCCAGCCGTTCGGCTTCCTCGAACAGCACCTCGGCACTGTCAAAGTCCATGCCCGGCAAGTACAGGTAATGATGGTCTGCGACGGTGGCGCAGCCGGATCGTGCCAATTCGACCAGGCCAATGCGCGCGGCGAGGCGAAAGCTTTGCTCGTCAAACGCGCCGCGATAGCGATAGGGCACGGCACCCAGCCAGGCTCCCAGGCTCTGGTCGATACCTGCAGGAATGCCTTTGAGCAGCGACTGAAACAGGTGATGGTGGGTATTGACCCACGCCGGGTAAACCACGCAATCGGTGGCATCCAGCACTCGCTCGCCGGGCTGGGGTTGCAGGGCGCCGATGGCGCTGATGCGGCCGTCGACGATACGGATATCAGGCCCGGCGTGGCGCGCCGCTGCACCGGACAAGCCGGTGAGGATGGCGCTGGCGTTACGTACCAGCCAGCTGTTTTGAAATTTCATGTGAGGCTCCATACGCCGCATCTGCGGCGGATTCAAAGGGTCAGCCGAGTTCGCTTTCATGCCAGTTGCGCAGGCTCAACCGGGCCAGCACGGCCATCAGGCTGAATAACGCGACACCGGTCAAGGCGATCAGCAGCAGGGCAGCGAACAGCCTTGGAATATTCAGTTGAAAGCCGGCCTGGAGGATCTGATACGCCAGCCCTGCACCGGTGCCCCCGGTGCCGGCAACGAACTCCGCCACCACCGCGCCGATCAACGCCAGCCCGCTGGCAATGCGCAGCCCGGCAAAAAAACACGGCAGGGCGCTGGGAATGCGCAGGCGAAACAGCACCTGCCAGCGGCTGGCGCGGTTCAGGCGGAACAGATTGAGCAGGCCGGGGTTGACGCTGCGCAAGCCGAGTACGGTGTTGGCGATGATCGGGAAAATCGCCACCAGGGTCGCGCAAATAATCAACGCCAGCGTGGTGTTGCTGCACCAGATGATGATCAGCGGTGCCACGGCCACCACCGGCGTCACCTGCAACAGGATGGCGTAGGGAAACAGGCTGGCTTCCAGCACGCGGCTCTGCACAAACACAAACGCCGCCAGGGTGCCGATAAGCACCGCCAGGGCAAACGAGAAAAAAGTGATCTTCAAGGTCATCCACAATGCACCGAACAGCATCGGGCCATCGCTGATCAGGGTACGGCCGATATCGACCGGGGAGGGCACCAGATACACCGGCACCTTCCAGGCCACACATGCCAATTGCCACAGACCCAGCAATACCGCGCCGAGCAGCAGCGGCGAGACGATGCGCAACACCGTGGGATGACGTAACCAGGGAGTAAAGGACGGGTTCATGAGCGGGCTCTCAATAAAGTCAGCAAGAATCGCCATTGGCCTCGGCCAGCAGCCGGGACAGGCGTGCGCACTGCGCGATAAAGGCCGGGGAGGTGCGGTAGGCCTCGTCTCGTTCCAACGGGCCGTCGATTTCGATGTCGGCGATTACTCGGCCCGGGCGCGCACCCATCACCACCACCCGCGATGACAGGTAGACGGCCTCGAAAATGCTGTGGGTGACGAACACCACGGTCAGGTCGCGGCTAGCCCACAGCTGACGCAGGTCGCTGTCGAGCTTGTTGCGGGTGAACTCATCCAGGGCGCCGAAGGGCTCGTCCATCAGCAGCAGATTGGGCTCGGTGGCCAAGGCCCGGGCGATGGACGCGCGCATTTGCATGCCGCCGGACAGTTCCCGCGGGTACACCTGGCTGAAGCGGTCCAAGCCGACAAGGGCAAGGGCGGCGTCGACCTTTGGCTGGCTCTGGGCTTTGGGCACATTGGCGAGATCCAGCGGCAGGCGCACGTTGTCGCTGACCTTCGCCCAAGGCATCAGGGTCGCCTCCTGGAACACCATCGCGAGGCTTTGCCCTTGGGTCGGGCTCGCCGGGCTGTCCTTGCCCCACCAGCGCACGTGGCCGGCGGAGGGCTTTTCGAGGCCGGCGAACATTTTCAGCAGGGTGCTCTTGCCGCAGCCCGAAGGGCCGAGCAATGAAACGAACTCGCCGCGCTGAATGGCCAGCTTCACCCGGCTCAAGGCTTGGGTGCCATTGCTGTATGTTTTTTCCACCTGATTGGCGAACAGCGGTGTTTGCACGCCGACGCTGTCGGCCCGGGGCAACGCCTGTGGCAGGGCATTGGTCCCAGTTATGGCTTGCATCAACATAGCGCTCTCCCGTTAGGTCATGAGCGACCGGTAAAGCCCCGGCGCACCGGGGCGCTGACTTCAATGGCTGAGGAACACTTCACTTTCACCGTGGGCTTCGAGCAGGCCCAGCAGTTGCCGGCGAATCACCAGGCCAGGCTTGTCCGACGGCATGTGCAGTTCCACTCGCCGGCGAGTATCGACACAGGCGTCGTAATCGGTGGCTTCGAGGATGTCGCGGTCTTCGGCGGTGATCGCTGCGTCCCAGTCGATCAGTTCCTGGGTCGAGCATTGCTCTTCGCTGTCATTGCGATACAACCACTGGACCAGCATCAGGCGCCCGTCTTCCATGGGTGTCGCGCAGTTGTAGATGATGTGGTGGATGCCGCTGTCCGGGTACATGCAGCCAAAGCGCCGGGAGAAGGGCAGGTAATAGCGGTTGATCAGGTGGCGCTGGGTGATCGGCTCGCGAGTGCCGGTGATGCGATAGCTTTCCTCAGGATTGCGGATCGGCACCCGCGTCTCCGCCTCGAAGCCGTAGTCGGTTTCGCGAAACTCGTAGCCGGCCGGCGCGGGCTGGTCGAAAAGGCCGAAATTGGCTTTGTGGACGAAGGAAAAATGCGAGTTGTCAAAGGAGTTTTCCATGACCCGCAGCGGGCTGGTTTTCCACTCTTCATAAAACTGGAAGATGCGCCGGTAGCCCGGGGCGCCATCCTCGGGAAACTCAGGGATTGGTTGCAGAGGATCGTCGAGGGCGACCCAGGCGTAGCCGTATTTTTCCTGGCAGTGAAAGGCCTGGACCGAGGCGCCCGGCGGAATCATGCCAGCGGGATTTTGCGGGATCTTTACGCAGGTGCCGGTGCAGTCGTATTCCCAGCCGTGATAGCCGCAGGCGATGTTGCCGTCCTCGCTGACAAAACCTTTCGAGAGCTTGGCGGTGCGGTGGCAGCAACGGTCGCGCATGGCCACCGGGGTGCCGTCGGGGCGCTTCCACAGCACCAGCGCCTCACCCAGTAAAGTGAAGGGCTGCGGGCCGGCATCCAGCGCGGTCATGGGCAGCAGGGCATACCAGAAGCGGCGCAATACGGGTTGTTTGGTGACCAACATAACAAGTTCCTCACGGTATTCGTTCAGCCGGCTCTTGGGCTCGGGCTCTGGGTTCAGCAGTCTTGCAATCAGGCTCAGCGGCTGGCGGACTGTTCGGCGCCAGGCAGCACCTTCAGGTCCTGCACGAAGCGCGTGGTGTAGGCCTTCTGCCAAGGCGCATCGGCACCGAGCAGGCCGGCGTCGACCATGAAATTGCGGGTGGCCTGCCAGCGCGCATCGCTCATCACGCCGATGCCTTGGGTGGCGGCATCACCGCCGGTGACCAGGCGATATTGCTTGAGCGTCGACAACCCCCAGGCGAGCAATTCATCGCTCATGTTCGGGTTATCAGCCTTGATCAGGTGGTTGGCGCTCGGGTTGTCGAGGTAGCGCTTCCAGCCCTCCATCGAGGCGCGAACGAAGCGCTGGACTCGCTCAGGATGCTGATCGATCACGTCCTGGCGAGTGGCCAGCGTCGAGCCGTAGGGCGGGTAACCAGCGTCGGCGAACAGGAAGAAGTTGGCTTTTTCCCCGGCCTTCAACGCCTGGAACAACTCGGAGCTGGCATAGGCCTGCTGCGTGGTGTTGGCGTTCGCGAGGAAGGGTTGCAGGTTGAAGGTGTAGGGGCGGGCCTGGCTGTCCTTGAGCTGGTATTTTTCCTTGAGCCACGGCCACCACGTTTGCTGGCCGGAGGTGGACACCAGCACCTGTTTGTTCTGCAAAGCATCCAGGCCGCTCACATCGGCATGGGTCAGCAGCCCCTGAGGATCACCTTGAAAGGGCGCGGCCACGGCCACCACCGGCAGGCCTTGCTCCACACTTTTGAGAATCTGCAAGTCGTAGTTGACGATGAAATCGGCCTGCTTGTTGAGCAGAAGCTGCATGCCATTGACCTGCGGCCCACCCATGCGGATGGTCACGTCCAGGCCTTCTTTTTCATACAGTCCATCCGCCAGGGCCTGGTAGAAACCGCCCTGTTCAGCTTGGGCATACCAGGAAGTGAGCAGCACCACCTTGTCATTGGCCAAAGCCAGTGGAGACGCGATCAGGGCGGCGGGCACAAGCGCCATGGCCAGTAGCGAGCGAAGCGGTTGACCCAAGGCAAAGCGAATTTTCATGATGTGTTCTCCACAACGATTCGAAAACCGCCGCGCGCCAATCGGCACGCCAGCGAGGGACCGATTGGAGAGAACAAGGGGAGGAGAGAGGGCGTATATGCGTAGTTACACGGCTGACACTTCTCTCTTGCCCGGGGCGCTGGCGCCGCGTTCAAGCATCCAATCGGACGTACGCCCACAGGGAGGGGCGCAAGAGCAATGCCCGGTGCCATTGCTGGCACTGACCGCTTCTACTCGAAAGCAGTCATAGCCAAAAGTGTGCCAAGCCGTCGCAGGCCCGCCCTCACGGGATCCGGCGGGCGAGGCAATCAGCAGGAGGTGGGCAGGCGATTCGCAACGGTGCGAATTCAAGTGGGCGCGCCTCAATCTGGTGCGCAACCGATGGCTGCAAAGTATTCAGTTTTACGCATCGATTGTGCTGAATGAGGGTTGCAGATTGTATTCGCTCATTTGGCACAACACCTGCTTAGCCCTCATTCGAGTAGAAGCGGTCAGCACAAAGGGCTCTCAACAGAACCCGAGGTGCAGGGCATTGCTCTGGCGGCATTACGCCGCGCACCCGGCAAGGGTCGCCCCTCGTTAATTTGAGGGCCAGAGCAGCTGCTTGATCCGCAGCTCGGGCATGCCTTGCCGGTGATATCCGCCAATCACCTGACAAGGGCAGCCCATGAACGCATCGCGTATTCCATTACTTGCACCTTCACTGCTGCGTCGCAGTCTGGCGCCGCTGTTAGCTCTGGCCAGCGCCGGCGCCGAAGCTGGCCCTCTGTTGTGGAACGACAACAGCTTGAGCTACCTCTACGGCCAGCATTTCAAAGTCGACGGCACTGGCGACGATACTCAGCACACGCTGAGCTTCGAACACGCCAGCGGCTGGACGTGGGGCGATATCTTCATGTTCGTCGACAACAAATGGTCCAGCGGACTCTCGGGTGCCGACGGCCATTCCTACTACGGTGAATTCTCCCCACGGCTGTCGCTGGGCAAAATCAGTGACCGCTCCCTGAGCTATGGCATCGTCAAGGACGTCCTCATCGCCGCCACTTACGAGCGCGGTGAGAACCGCAATCGCAAATACCTGCTGGGGCCTGCTGTCGACCTCGTGCTTCCAGGCTTCGATCGCTTTTCCCTTAATACCTACTACCGCAAACCCGACGGCATCACCGGTAAGGCCTCAGGTCAATGGCAGATCAACCCGACCTGGTCCATGACCCTCCCGGTGGGTCGCTCCGATAGTCTTTTCGACGGTTATCTGGAGTGGTACGTCAACGACGTCGGCAACAAAGGCACCTCCAACTATGTGGCCAGGAGCTTTCACTTCAACCCACAAGTCAAATACGACGTGGGCAAGGCGCTGGGGCAACAGCAAAAACGTTTTTATGCGGGACTTGAGTGGGATTACTGGTCGAATAAATACGGGATTGAAGACACGAGCGGATTCCCTACCGACCAGAACGCGTTGAGTCTCTTGCTCAAGGTGCATTTTTGACGGGGGCCGATCGCCCATTGCAGAAAGCGGCCTTGACGCACCACCCCGGCAAACTGGCGAAATCGGTGAGGTTCATCGCCGCTACCCCTGCACTGCCAGCGCTTCAATCAGTTCCTGGGTGGTGACGATTGAGTGAGCGAAAGTCGGCCCGTTCAACTCGTGGGCGGCGTGCATCATTTCCGCGCGGAAAGCGGCGGTCGCATCGCGCACCAGCGTGACGTGGTAGCCCAATTCCGAGGCGTAGCGGGCGGTCGCTTCGATGCAGGTGTTTGCGAGCAGGCCGACGATGATGACGTGGGTGATGCCTTTCTGCTTCAGGCGAAAATCAAGGTCGGTATTGGCAAAGCCGCTGGAGCCCCAATGTTCCTGCACGACAATGTCGCCGTCCTTCGGCGCAAAATCGGGATGCCATTCGCCGCCCCATTCACCGCGTGCGAAGTGGTGCATGTGCATGATTTTGCACTGGGTCGGTGTTGGATGATCCCAGCCTTCGTAGTCGCCGTGTTCCCAGCGGTGGTGCGGCACGATGACCACCGGAATGTTCTGCGCTCGTACGGCGTGATCGAGGGCCCGCAGGTTGTCGAGCAGCCCGACCTGTTCGGCAATCGGCTTGATCAAGGGGAAGACCTTGCCGTTTTCCGAGAGAAAATCGTTGTACGGATCGACCAGCAGATAAGCGGTGCGGTTCAGCGGATAAGGGGCTTTCGACATGACGATGTACTCCACGCAAGTTGAGTGACCGATGCCGCGGGCTCGCCCGGGCATCGTGCTGGTAAATCGCTTTGTCAGGCTACGGCGGACTCTCGTGCCACTTGCCTGAGGATTTGCTCGTATTCCTTGACTGATAGCGATCCGGACACCAACTGACGACCGTTCAGCACCATGGCCGGGACCGAGTTAATCCCGCGCTCAAGGTAAAAGCTCTCAAGTTCACGGACTTCGAGAGCGAACGCCTCGCTGGCCAAAATCTCGCGGGCGCGGGTGGTAGAAAGTCCCGCTTCACCGGCTAGGCGCACCAGTGTTTCGTGGTCGCTGGGGTTCTCGCCATTGGTGAAATAAGCCTCGATCAGGATTTTCTTCAGCGCGACCTGGCGGCCTTCCTGCACGGCCCAGAGCAGAAGGCGATGGGCATCGAAGGTGTTGTAGAAATGGCTGCGCTTGTCCAGGTCGAACTGAAAACCTATGGCCTTGCCACGCGCGACGATCATTTCATTGCGCGAGGCGACTTCTTCGGCGCTGCGCCCGTATTTGCGCATCATGTGCTTGATGGCGTGCTCGCCCTCGGCCGGCATGTCCGGGTTCAGTTCGAAGGGCTTGAAGGTCAGCTCCACGGTAACCTCGCCGGCAACATTCGCGATGGCTTGTTCCAGCGCCCTGGCGCCGAGTGCGCACCAGGGGCACACCACATCCGACACAAAGTCGATACTGACGGGGAAAGTCATTTCTTCGACTCCGTCAGTTGTTGGCGGTACTGGGTGGTGGTAATTCCGGCATAGCCCCAGTTGTCGGTGTCGACCTCTTCAATAACGATATGGGTGAGGTGCGGGTCCTTGTTGAGGACGGTTTGCATGGTTTTGGTGATCTCGGCGATGACTTGGGATTTCTGTTCTTTGGTAACGCCGTCGCGAGTGATACGAACGCTGATGAAAGGCATGGAATAAGTCTCCAGTAGGCGCCCCATCGACATGATGAGGGGAGCAGTGGGATGGACTTTAGAGTGTTGCGTTC
The DNA here is from genome assembly GCF_979253165.1 of Pseudomonas sp. AC083. Classification (NCBI taxonomy): domain Bacteria; kingdom Pseudomonadati; phylum Pseudomonadota; class Gammaproteobacteria; order Pseudomonadales; family Pseudomonadaceae; genus Pseudomonas; species Pseudomonas sp. AC083. Next base: position 369,586 of record NZ_CEEDDH010000001.1, on the reverse strand, counting down.
AGGGGATAAATCAGCGGCGGAGAACATCACTTATAACGCGATGTAATCAATACAACGGGGGGCTTTGCAGAAGGTAAATCGCCCTCCCTGGCTGCAGGCGTGGGGAGGGCGAATGCTACGGCGGGAGGAATCAGTTCTGCGCTTTGCTCATGCGGGTAAATAGCTCGGTTGGGACTTTCTTGCCGTTGGAAATGTACTGGTTGGTTCTGAACTTGTAGATCTCACCTTCCGAAAGAAAACCATCGTGGTTGGTGTCCATCGCTTTGAATTCTTCACCGCCCTGAGGTGCTACAGCCAGCAGTTCTTTAAGAGAGACGAGGCCATCATGGTCGGTGTCTGTGCGAGCGAATGAGTCGTCGCCACATTTGCCTTCACCGCACTTGCCTTCGGCAGTAGCGGACTTGTCGCTGGCTTCGCTGGTCCCGCATTTGTCTTCTCCACATTTGCCCTCGCCGCACTTGCCTTCGCCGGTTTTATCGGCCGATGCCAGTTGGTAGCCTTGGGACAAAGGCTCAACAGCAAAAGCCGCAGACGATGCCAGGCTCATGCCACCGGCTAAAGCAATTGCGGCCAGGCCAAGACTGGTTTTGTTCGACATTGGTTTACGGTACATAGTGCTTCTCCAGATGCTTTGCGCGGCGAGGCCGCGGTTCATGCCACAGGGCGGATAGACCCTCAAGGAAGCTCGAGGCGAAGGGCGCAAGCGTCGCCACTTCGACAGAGCGTCCTAGTTCGGGTAGGCCTATTGAGCGGGAGTCATGTATCGGCGATGTATCGGCGAGAGGAGCATTTGTAAGCCAATCCCAAGACTTCGCGTTTGGGTACATAGAGATACAAAAACCGACCTCAGCCTTTGCTCGTCAGTCAGGACAACAGCTTTAAAACGGGGGTCGCGGCTATGCCCACGGCGGCTTGCGCATGCAGCTTGCGCAGCAGCACCAGTGCGTCAGCGACGAAGCCGGTCACGTCTGTTGCACCAGCCTCCGCAGCCAAAGCGTGCAACTGCGCTCGACCATCCATGTCAGGGAACTGCTCGATCCGCTGCAACAAACGGAACGCGAGAGGGCTGACCTGGGAGAATTGCACTTGGCCACTCGGCACACGGCTGATCAGCAGCAACGTTGGTTGTTCTGGCGGTTCAGAAGGCAGGTGGCCCGGCCCGAGACGATGTACGGCCCAGGTGTAAGCCAGCGGCCAGACGAGCGGGGAAAGCCTGAGGGGACGGTCGAGTAGCTGTTCTGCATCACTGACTTTTAACGGCGCAGCGTCCAACTGTTGCAGCGCCATTTCCACCCACTCGTAGTGAGCCAATTCAGGCAAGAACGGGTACCAGGGGTGTTCGTGATCGGGCGAGTCCTCCAGGCTCGCTACGAAGTCTACAAACTCACGAGCAATTTCTCCGAAGCGTGGTGTCTGCGCTCGGTAATCACGCAAAAAACGTCGTACCAGTGCACGCCAACCGGCGTCACCCAGCACGGCCACCAGCACCGGAAACGTTCCACCCAGCAACCCCAACAGATTGTTCAACACCAGGTTGAGATAGACCTGCGCTCTTGCGGGATTCATCTGCGCAGGCGGCGCATAACTGTCCGGGTCACGCAGGTACCGTGTCAGCGCGAGCTGCTGACTGTGCAAACTTGAAGTGGAGTCAGCCATCGACAGTCACCCGCACCAAAGCATTGGCGTCGCGTTGCAAGCGCCTGATGGTGTTCAGCTCAGCCACCAGTTCGTCGTAGGACGGAAAGTTGAAATCGCGCTCCAGTAGGGTTGGCTTCACGCCAAAGAGGCCATAAGCCTGGCCCAGCAATGACCAGACTACCGGTTTGACCGAAGCACCATGGGTGTCGATGATCAGGTCCTCGGCTTGGTCATAATGGCCAGCCACATGCATGGCGACTACGCGTTCTGGTTCCAGGCCGGCGAGGAAAACCGCTGGATCGAAGCGGTGGTTCACCGAGTTGACGTACACATTGTTAACGTCGAGCAACAGGTCGCAATCGGCCTCGCGGAGCACTGCATTGGTGAACGTCAGTTCGTCCATGTCCTGATGAGCAGCGGCGTAGTAAGAGACGTTCTCTACAGCAAGACGACGACCGAGAATGTCCTGTGCACGGCGGATGCGCGCAGCAACGTGATGAACGGCCTCCTCAGTGAATGGCAACGGCAGCAGGTCGTATAAATGGCCATCGTCACTGCAGTAACTGAGGTGTTCGCTATAGAACGGCACGTTGAAGCGATCGAGGAACCCGCGTACCTGCTCAAGAAAAGATTCGTCCAGCGGCGCACTGCCACCCAGCGACAGTGACAGGCCATGGCATGACAGCGGGTAGCGTTCAGCCAGCAACTGCAAGGCCTCACCATGAGCGCCACCGATGCCGATCCAGTTCTCTGGAGCAACCTCTAGAAAATCGAAATCCCCGACTGGAGCGTCGCGAAGCGTGTTGAGCAGCGCACGGCGCAACCCGAGCCCTACATTCGCTTCAAGGGTGAGCGGTGGATCTAAATGTGCTGGTGACGAAATGTTCGTTTGCATGAGCTCAATACTCCGATTCGACGTCTGGAACCCCCGACCCACAGCACCTCCACGGCTACCGCTGGCAGCCGGGGGGTATGAATCGGGTGATTGAAACCCGCCACGATTCTGCTCAAACGAGGTTGATCACCACGTTGATGTTGTTCCGCGTCGCTTTGGAGTACGGGCATGTCTGGTGTGCGGTATCGATCAGGTCTTGAGCAACGTTGCGATCCAGCCCGGGAAGGGAGACGTTGAGGCGAGCCTGGAGGAAATAAGCGCCATCGGTTGTGCCTAGATCGACTTCGGCGTCGACGGCAAGGTCAACCGGGAGGGTGACTTTCAGCTTGCTCGCCGCTAGTCCCATTGCACCGATAAAACAAGCCGACCAACCTGCGGCGAACAACTGCTCTGGGTTGGTACCGGCGCCAGAGGTGCCAGGCGATGACAGCTTTATATCCAGTCGGCCATCGTCACTGAGAGCGGTGCCATTACGACCACCCGAGGAGGTATGGACTTTGCCGGTGTACAGCACTTTATCAATATGGGTCATGATGAAACTCCTGATTAACTAGCGGGGGTTGAGAGCGATAACCTTGGTGACGCGATAACACTCAGCGCGCATTCAAGCGCTTGAGATACCGACCGATGAATGCATCCAGGCTCAGCTTGCCGGCGCCTGTAAACACCAGTGGCAGAAGGGCTACGAGGTAGATCAAAGGAAGCTTGAAATTGCCGTAGCCTTTGTTGCTGATGGAGTACCCCATAGCCAGTTCGCTCAACGTCGACCAGTGCGCCGGCCAGTGAACTGCGGCAGTTGCCACGACGGTTACCACTATGAGGATCAGTGCCGAAAGACGTGTTCCCAGGCCTACAAGCAAAGCAATGGAACAGAGCAGCTCTGCCCACATGGATAACTGCCAGTTGAACGTAGCCGGCAGCTGATTAAAGGGAAAAGGAAAGGCCCCTTGAATGCTTGGGAACCAGTTCTCACCGTTCCACTTTTCCCATCCCGCTTCAAAAAACTCCCAGGCCAGAAAAACGCGCAGGCTCAAAGGGGCGATCCAGTCCCCAGCGCGATCAAGGTTAAGTTGCAGCCGATTCAAGACCGATAACGCGTTTGTTTGCATGGGTTTAATCCTCCGACTTGTCGTCAAGAAAGTGGAAGCCGTTCCGGTGCTCCCACTGACAGGTGTCAGGCACAGGAGCACTGCGCTGGCCGTGAGCGCAGTTCATCGTGCTGGTGTATCTCGCTTGTGTCTGGGCGGGCGGGAAGATCAATGTTGTGTAACGTGTTTGCGTCCGTACACACTTGGATACAGAGCGATACCTGTCGAAGGCGCTATTTTGGAGTTGGGATATACGATCGGCTGCGTTCTGCCGGTGACTGGCGGGAGGATTTCGCAGGGCGAATGAACGTCGCAGATGAGGGGAGGGGCGAGGGCGTGGAAAGTACTGTTGAATGAGGGGGGCACGCCAGGTGCCCACCTTATCTGTCTGGAACCGCCTAAGGTATCAAGCGCATCTCCCGCAGCCTGTCGAACACGTCGAAAAATGCCTGATCACTCGCCTGATAGGCAGCGAAGCCCATCAGGCGGCTTTTCGACATGTCCGTGACCACTTCGATGGGCCGGCCAAGGTCTGCATCTGTATGCCATGGGGAAATCAGGCGTCCAATGTCGGACTCTTTCAAACCGTGATCGGCGACTATTTGCGTCCATACGGCTTGATCGTCCGCCATCTGCTTTTCTAGAGGCGAGGGTGACGCGGGATAGTCAGCAGCAGGCAGGTCGAAGTATTCGGCAATTCGGCTCCACATCCATTTCCACCGGAATACATCGCCATTGGTGATATTGAATGCCTGATTTGCCGCAGCCGGCGTGGTGGCCGCCCACAGTTGCTGTTTCGCCAATTGCCGCGCATCGGTCATGTCGGTGAGGCTATCCCACTGCACCTTGGATCCGGGAAACACAAACGGACGATTGGTTTTTTTGCAAATCGAGGCATAGACGGCGAGGGTGGTCGCCATGTTCATCGCATTGCCCACGGCCACCCCCGTGACGGTATGCGGGCGATGCACGCTCCAGGTGAAACCGTCCTTTTCAGCTGCGGCGAAGAGTTCGTCTTCCTGAGCGTAATAGAAATTCTCGACATCCAGACGACCCTGTTCTTCGCGAAACGGTGTCTGTGGCAGGCTGCCCTTACCGTAGGCTTCGAACGGGCCGAGGTAGTGTTTCAGGCCGGTAACCAGTGCTACGTGTTTGACGCTTTTCGCTGGGCGAATGGCGGCGAGGACGTTGCGCACCATGGCTGCATTGACGCGAATGTTCTCGGCCTCCGTGGCTTGCCGCGACCATGTGGTAATGAACACATGCGTGGGTTTCACATCCCTTAGCGCATGTTCCAGAGAAGCAGGATCCTGAAGGTCTGCCGCGACAGGAATCACGCCGTGCGCTTGCGATGGATGTCTCGACAGCGCGGCAACGTGCCACTGGTTGTCGATGAGTAACTGGGTGATGGCGCTGCCGACAATGCCGCTGGCGCCCACGACTAGAGCTGTCTGGGTCATAGGTTTCTCCTAGATTTGAGTTTGGGAGTCCTGCTGAGCAGCAGAGGTTCAACCTGAAAATCCGTTAGAGTGCGCGCTACTCCCCGTTAAAGCCTGTGAGAAAAATGACTCGTCCGCTGTTTGTCGCTCTGGATGGCCCCAAAGGCGTCGGCAAAACCTCGCTATTGGAGGCCATCACTGAAGTCCTGAGGGCAAACAACCAGAAAGTCATCCGACTGTGCGAGAAAAAAAGCGACCCGTTCAGGGGCGAGACAATGCATCTGGTGAATCGACTCGTCCGACATCCCGACCGGAATCTGGAACTGGAAGTTTGCCAACGCCTGGCTGATAGCCGCAGTTGGATTTCCCAGCACGTGCTGACCAAACAACCCGCCGACAGCATCATCCTCATCGATCGCTGGTACCCGTCCGATGCCGCGTTTCGCCGGATAGTCCCGTTTGCTGAAATACTGCAATTGAACATTGACCGCAACGTACAGGTGCCAGACCTGCATGTCGGGGTGGTTACAGCGGCGGAGATTTCGTGGGAGAGGGCAGGTTCACGCCGGCGCGGCTTGAGCAGTACTGTGCTTCGCGGTCTGGAGGAGCATGTCGACAGTACCCAGGCTTTTGAGCAAGCCGCTGCCGAACAGGGTTGGTTTATATGCCGCAATGAGGGAGCAATCGAGGAGGCGACGGGGCGGGTGGTAGGGGAGATTAATCGGGTGGTGAGCCGCCGGTGCAGCCGCTCCATCTGACGCCTGAGCAATCGTGCGAATCTGCGCCACCGACGAGCGGCGCAAATATGACAAAGTATTTCGCCACCAAACGAGGTCAAGTGATTAGGTTTATTCAGAGGTTTCAAGATGAGATTTGCACGCTTTTGCCAGACACTGTCCAACTGGGCGGGTAGCCCGAAGACCTTTTTGACAGCGATTGTTCTGATCGTCGCCTGGGCTGGCACAGGGCCGTACTTTCATTACAACGACACTTGGCAGCTGATCATCAACACCTCGACAACGATCATCACCTTCCTGATGGTATTCCTCATTCAAAACACCCAGAACCGCGACAATGACATTCTGCATCTGAAGATCGATGAGCTGATACGAGCTACCCACGAGGCACAGAATGCTACGCTGGGGCTGGAGCAAATGGGCTCGAGTGAGCTGCGAAAACTTCGTGAACAATACCGCATGCTGGGTGAGTCAGGGCAGATCAAGTTTGACTGAAACTGGCGAAGCACCCACAAAGCTACGGGGCCCCAGCATTGCGAGCATTGCTGGAGCCCCGCATCGATCGGCTATCAGTCGAAACTCAGTTCCTGAGTCTTGATGTGATTGGCCACTGCGCCGGAGATGGCGTCGAAGATTGCTTTTTCATTGTTGCTGTAGACCTCCATGTCGAGATCCAGGGTAATGGCAGCGCTGCGGATCATTACACCTTCATGGTGGTAGCTGACAAACAGTGAGTGCCAGTCTGTGAATTCCACATCCAACACGAGGTAAACCACTGTCACCGAAGCCATGCCCTGGTCGTTCTTGATGGGGCCAAAGGCGACAGTTGTGCGGCCGTCCTTAGTGCTTGCCTTGTTCCACCAGAAGGTCATGAAGTCGTGGGTGCCCGAATCGTTGGGGTCCTTGGCCAAGAGCGTCGCGAGCTGCTTGAAACTCTCGAGTTCCGTCGCTCCCAGATACGTGCCAACGATGGTGGTCAGCAAACTACCGATGTCCACGTCACCTGAAGAGACATCCTGCCTGACCTGGCCGCCACTCGCTGCCTTCACGGTGAAGCCCAGATCGGTCAGTTGGTAAACCACAGCATCGAACCATTGCTTCGTCTGCAGATAGTCCGTATTGGTGATGTCCACGCCCTTGCTTTTCAGGACAGCACGCGCAGCCCCCTGTGCGTAGAGGTTCAGGTGAGAGTATGCGCTGACCTGCTCCGGGGTAGCATCGGTCATGGCATAAACCAACTGCGAGTCGATGGCTGTGGCGTCGATTGTCGTCGTAGTTCCACCGGTTACCACGCTGCCCAGCTTAGGCGGCGCAAGGGCAGGCCATGCGCAGGTGATGATCCTGCTCGTAAATCCCACACCATCGCGAAGATAGGCTTGACGAGAGCGCCAGTCGGGATGGGATGTGCGGTCGATAGTGAAAGGGACGTCACGCAAGCCTTCGGGAGGGTTACCTATGGACTTGTCGATTGCCACGTTGAGCCTCTTCAGAAGCCCGTCGCACTCGCATTTCGCGAAAACATTCAGATGGTAGTTCAGGCCTTCTGTGTTGGTGACTTGCACGTGAGCACCAGCCCCCAGGGCCGCTTGGCAAGTTGAGATATTCCGACCGAAAAGGCTGAACGTTTTCTGGGACTCGAACTTCACTTCTACATCAGCTTTTGCAGATTCCTTAGTGCACATGATGATCTCCAGCTCATACCCAGGCGTCATTGCTTGGGCATCTAGAAGTTATCAATATCGGACCCTTCGTGAAGCTCAGTCGGTTGAGCAGTGCTCACGAATTGCCCTGAAAATTTTGCGTGGCGCTCAAGGTGCTGGAGTGGTCACTTCATCAAGAAACTTGGCGAGGTTACGAACGTCGTTGTCGGCCATTCTTTCAATCACGTCCGCGAGCGCTTTGCGATGCGGCGCGTCATGCATTGCGCCGAGCGTGTGCTGCCCACGGCCGAGCAGAAGCCAATCGGCATTGACGTTCAACTCGACGCACAGCTTGGCGAAGTTCTCCATACTGATTGGCTCTGAACGAAACCACCGACTGAGGGCGCTGTCCGTCACACCGATTCGGTGTGACAGCGCGTAGAGTTTTGGAAACCCACGAAGGGTATATGCGAACTGAAGTCTCTCGCCGTAGCTTTTGATGCCATGCATTTCCATATCTATCTTCGTCCTTTACTCGGAGAGGCATCGAAAGCTTCAGAAGTCCGCAGCCTCTCCGGGTTTAAGGCGGGTGAAGCCCCCAAGAGCGAATCGAGTGTGGTAACTGGCGGCCGGCAGCGCGCCAAAGATTGCTCTCGGCCATGCTAAAGACGAACTCATGTGCAGTGATATGAACTTTGCCGACGGAGAGCTCAGGTAGGTGTCCGGCCAAGGTGGTTAGAGGTCAAGATGGGAGGAAAACGACGCTGGATAAGTTTGAGTCCAGACGATGCTGCATACATCATTTAACATAATATACATTACACGTAACAAAGTATTACAAGGTTAGCGTGGTCGCCCAGGAGATTTGAAACTGCGTTGGCCGCTTCAAGACCAGCTTTCCCTACAAACTGCATTCTTCCCAATCTACAGTCCTCATCCATCATCCCGCGTCAGCTTTTCAATCAGCGCACCATGCTGCGGAAACTGTGCCGTGAGTTTTGCGCGATTACCGATTTCCATGTCTGCGAAATCAAACCCAGGCGAAACCGCCTCGCTGATCAAGCCAAAGCCATTTGAGCCTTCCAGTAATCGAGAGGCTTTCCAAATTCCACCCGGTACGTGCAACTGCAGTTGCTGACCAGCCAAAACATCGCTGCCCATTACCAGCGTTTGCAATGAGCCGTCGGCGTGGATCAGGTTGTATTCGATGGCGTCGCCCAACTAGAAATAATGCAGGATGTCGGACTGGTTGAAATGAAACTGGCCCACTGGCGATTGCTCAGTAAGCAGATAGTAGATCGAGGTCAGCAGATATCGCGGGCCTTGCTGCGTTTCGAGGCAGTCACGGTGATCGGCTTGATAGGTTCTGCGGTAATACCCGCCCTCGACATGAGGCTGTAGATTCAGCGCAGCAATCACATCAGTTGCGTTCGGCTTGCGCTGAATCATGGTCATCTCCTTTATCGCTAATGATTTTTTGTTAGCTCAACTAAACGGTCATTTAGTGTAGTTAACGTATTTTCGACGACGATCGACGCACTTACCCTGCTCCATTAAAAGTCTACCGTCGCCGACAGCAGATACGTTCGCGGCGTAGAAAGCGTCAATCCCGGCTCACTATCATCCGACGCACCCGCTGAGCTCCAGTAGCGTTTATCCAGCACGTTTTCGATATTGGCGCGCAAGGTGATCGTCTTATCGTCCAGCTTGAAAGCATAGCGTGTGCCTACATCGAGCCGCTCCCAGGAGTCGATTTCCTTGCCGTTTGCCTGATCCAGATACTGCGAACTCGAATAGATTCCACGACTGGTCAGTGTCAAACCCTGCACAGTCGGCACGTCCCACTCCGCGCCGAGGTTGACGTTGTATTTCGGTGTCGCCGGTGCGCGGTTGCCGTCGAATGTGCCGTTGGTGGTGTGGGTCAGTTCGCTGTCGATGTACATCACACCGCCGAGCAATCTGAAGCCTTTGAGCGGTTCGCCGAACACGCTCAGTTCTACCCCATTGTTCTCGCGCTTTCCGTTTGGGCCGAAGACTCGCGTGGTAGCGTTGGTTTCGTACGCAGGCTGTTTGATGCGAAACACCGCTGCTGTCAGCGCGTATGAGCCTGCGTCGTACTTGGCGCCGACTTCGACCTGGCGACTGATGAATGGCGGGAAGATTTCGTCTTCGTTGATGGATGTCGATGGCGCGATCTTGCCTTGGCTCAGACCTTCCATGTAGTTGGCGTATAGCGAAAGTTTGTCCGTCGCCTTGAACAGAATGCCGCCCGACGGTGAGACTTTTTCCTCATCGTAAGCCGTGTCGCCCTTGATGCCGTCGCTCCAGTCATCGACTTTGACTCGCTGCCAGCGCGCCCCCAAAGTCAGCAACAGGCGATCGTCGAAGAAGCCGAGTGTGTCCGACAGCGCCACGCCGCTGAAGCGGTTCTCTGTGTAGACCTTTGCGTCATTGCGAGTCGGCGTGCCGGGTCTGGCGATTTCCACCGGGTCGTAGAGATTGCTGCGCCCGGCCGCGTAACGGGCGCCGCCGTTTTCGAAGTCCATATAAAAGTAGTTGGCCGCCAGGTTCACTTCATGGCTGACCGGCCCGGTCTGGAACCAGTTACGAACGCCAGCGGTAGCCGTGCGGACGTTCTCGTCGCGAGTGAAGTCGCGCGGCTGAACGCTGAAATCACCGGCATCGTTGGTCACCGAAACTGCATGGCGCAAGAAGTCATGATTGCTTTTGCGTGCGCCGACGCCGCCATACAGCATGACCGAATCGCTGACATCGAACTCGCCGTTCACCGTGCCGAAAGTGTCTTTAGTGCGCGCCCGGCTCCAGGGTTGCGCATAGTTGTCGCGCACATCATTGGCGTTCGGCACTTTGGCATTGGCGGCGACTTGCACGCGTTCCTGCGGTGCGTCGGTGTCGCGTTCGGTGTGGCCGATATCGGTGGAAAGTCGCAAGCGTTCACCACGAAAGTCCAGACCGAGCACCGCCATGTCGCGATCGACGCTCTGGTGATCCCATTCCGTATCTCCGGACTGTTTGACCCCGTTGAAGCGCAGACCGAATTGGTTTTCGTCACCAAAACGCCGTCCGACATCCACCGCGCCGCCGACTTGGTTGTTCGAGGCGTAATTGGCTGTCAGCGAGGTGATCGGCTTGTCGGTCGCGCGTTTCGGCACGACGTTGATCCCCCCTCCTACACTGCCCCGAGGCGAAATCCCGTTGATCAATTGGCTCGGGCCTTTGAGGATGTCGACGCGATCAGCCATTTCCATATCAATGGTGTACGTCGGCAAGATTCCGTAGAGGCCGTTGTAGGCAACGTCACTGTTGAACAGGCTGAAACCACGGATGGTGAATTGCTCGTAGCGGCCACCGGCCGGGTTGGTTGCGCGTACCGAAGGGTCGCTGCCGATCAGGTCGCCGAGGGTGCGCGCCTGTTGGTTTTTCACCGTTTCGCTGGTGTAGGTGGTCATGCTGAACGGGGTTTCCATGAAATCCTTGGAGCCCAACAGCCCTTGCGAGCCACGCCGCGCAACCTGACCGCCAGCAAACACGTCGGCATCCGCTGAACCGCTCGCGCCGAGAATCGATGTCGGTGCCAGTTGCAAGGTGCTGCCTTGCGCTGCGGGCACTAGCGTATAAGCCTGATCACCGACCGGTTGCAGCTGCAAACCGGAACCCAGCAACAACTGGCTGAACCCCTCCTCCACACCGAACTCGCCGGACAATCCATTGCTGTTGCGGCCACTGACCAGCGCCGGATCCACCGAAAGATTGACTCCAGCGAGACCGGCGAACCGCGTCAGCGCCGCACTCAGACTACCGGCCGGCACCTGATAACTGCGGCGGCTGCCGTCGTCGGCCCAGCTCGATTGGATCAACACGGGGCTGGCACTCAGGCTCAGCAACAGACTCAACTGCAACAACGGACGCAAACGACCTGGAAATACTGCGGGCATTGGAAGAAGCTCTCGATTTTGTTCACTTGCCTGGAATGACCAGCGAGGCGAAAAAAAGGGACAGGCTTCAGCCAGTTTTTTCTGCGCGCGTTACCAGTGACACCCAAAATCGCGTTCGCCTGTGCACGTCGACGGGCAAACTGGCTGCCAGCAGTGCCAGCACTTGATCGGTATCGTCGAGGCGGAAACTGCCGGTGATACGCAGTGATTCCAGCGCCGGATCCCAACGCAGCACGCCCGAGCGGTAGCGACTCAGCTCGCGGAGGAAATCACCCAGCGCCTGGTTTTGCGCCATCAACACGCCGTCGCGCCAGCCGGGCATCAACGCATCGAATGCCGTCACCGCCCCCACGCCCGAAGCTTGCAGACTGACTTGCTGGCCCTGCTGCAATACCAGCGCCGGGCCGTGCAGTGGCTGCAATTGCACCGAACCACGCAATACGCAGACCTGGCAATCGCGTGCATTGAGGCGCACCGAGATGTCGCTGTGATTGACGATCATCCGCACATAAGGCGCGTTGACGATAAAAGCCGAATCGCCCGCCACGTTGAGCGCCATCTCGCCACGAATCAGTGTCAGCTGACGTGCAGGCAGATCGACATTCACCGCGCTGTCGGTGTTGAGTTGCAATGAAGAATCCTGGGCCAACTGCACTTTGCGCCGCTCGCCAGTGCGGGTGTGCAAATCGGCGCGCCAGACCTCCAGCGGCAGCTCCCGGCTGATCAACCAAACCGCCGGCACTAGCGCCGCTACGCCCAAGGCACGCTTGAGAGCAGCGCGCCGCGCCGGATCAGGCCGATCCAGCGTGGCCATGGCCAGTGTCGGCGGCAAACCTGCGAAACGCTGGCGAAGCTGCTGGATTTTCTGCCAAGCGTTCTCGTGGCGACTGTCACTGGTGCGCCAATGCTGCAATCGGGCGTGATCTTCATCACTGGCGCCGCCGGACTCGAGCAGTGCCAGCCATTGCGCTGCGGCCCGTGCCACTTCCCGCGTTTCATCGCTGGGGGCAACGCGCATCACAGCTCCACCAGCAAGCAATGCTCGTACGCCTGGGCCATGTAGCGTTTCACCGTGCGTTCGGAAACCTGCAAGCGCTCGGCAATCTCGCGGTAGCCGATGCCTTCGAGCTGGCTCCAAAGAAATGCCCGCCGCACCGCACGCGGCAAGCCATCGAGCAACTCATCCAGCGCCTGCAAGGTTTCCAGCAGCAACCAGCGCTGTTCCGGCGAGGGCGCGCACACTTCCGGCAATTGCGCCAAGGCGTCGAGGTAGGCTTTTTCCAGATGGCGCCGCGTGTAGAAATTGCTCAGCAGGCGTTTGCCGACGGTGAGCAAATACGCGCGCGGCTCGCGCAACTCGGCCAGTGGCGGCGCGTTACACAGGACGCGTAGAAAGGTGTCCTGACTGAGGTCCGCCGCATCCCACGCATTGCCCATGCGCCGGCGCAGCCAGGTTTCCAGCCAGCCGCGGTGCTCGCGATACAACTGTTGCAGGCTCTGCTCCGACGGTGACGTGGCTTCAATCATCTCAAGAGACCCTGCGCGAAGGTAGATTCAAATGAGACTGATTCTATTTAACTTCTCGATGGACACAAAGCCTTTTTCTGCTCAGCGCTTGAGCGTTTCGCTCGGCAGCTCCTTGAACAGCGCGCGGTAACTGCTGGAAAACCGTCCCAGATGCCAGAACGACCAGCGCATCGCCACTTCGGCAACTGTGGTTTCCGTGGGCCTGCGCTTGAGCAATTCACGGTGCGCACTGTTCAGCCGCCGCAGGCGTAACCAGTGACTCGGGGTCATTCCGGTGTAGGCCTTGAAAGCCTGTTGCAGCTGGCGCAGCGGTACGCCGGCAACGTGAGAAAGTTCGAGCAGATTGACCGTGTCTTCCGGCGAATCAGCCGCCCACTCCCCTACTCTTTTGATGATTTGGCGTTCGTTATTGCGCCGCTGCAATCCGCTGTGATCAAGGCTGGTGTGAGCGTTATCCAGGATGAACAGGCAGTCCTCAAGCAACTGTTGAGTCAGGCGATCTTTATCCAGTGGATCAGCAGTTTGCGCCAACTTCGTGAGAATCGAGCTTAACCAGCCGCTGAACAAAGCGTTCTGGCCGCAGTTCAGCGGCGCCATGAACAAACCCTCGAGCTTTGCCACTTGCAAACCATGCTCGCGGACGAAATCCGGACCGAACACCACGGCGATTTCCCGGTAGTTCTCCGGGGTGATCCAGATGTTGCGGCTCTCTTCGTTGAGCAGGTACAGCGCGTTGTCGCTGCGATCGAAACAGAACGCCAGAGCCCCGGATGGCGCACTGAAATTCTGCTCGACACGGGTGTTCATCTGTTCTTCGTAGACCTCGACGCCCTGCAGATCGAGATAGCGAATCTGCCCGGCGAAATGTCCCGGCGACATCTGCTGGTAATGCTGGACCCAGCCCGGTGTAGCGCGGATTTGCTCGGCCACGTCGGCGGTATTGAACGCTTGTACCTGAAGCGGATTGCACGTTGTCATGGGGTGACCTTGCGCACTCTTTTGGTGCGCTTTGGTGCTGCTGAAAGTGGATAGATGGAATCGCAAGCCGCGCCCAAGATAGTCGCCAACGCGCCACAGGGGAAGGGGCGGAAGATGAAACCCGCCCTCCCCGGCGTCTACAAAACCAATAACGAGGTCTTTATGAACGCCCCTTTCGATCAGCTGTTCACCTGGCTGAAAGATCACAAGATTACCGAAGTCGAATGCGTGGTCAGCGACCTGACCGGCATCGCCCGCGGCAAGATTGCACCGACCAACAAGTTCCTGCATGAGCGCGGCATGCGCCTGCCGGAAAGCGTGCTGCTGCAAACGGTAACCGGGGATTTTGTCGACGACGACATCTACTACGACCTGCTCGATCCGGCCGACATCGACATGGTCTGCAAACCGGTTTCCGACGCCGTCTACGTTATTCCGTGGGCGATAGAGCCGACCGCCATCGTCATCCACGACACCTTCGACAAGTTTGGCAATCCGATCGAACTGTCGCCGCGCAACGTGCTGAAAAAAGTTCTGCAGCTCTACACCGACAAGGGCTGGAAGCCGATTGTCGCGCCGGAAATGGAGTTCTACCTGACCCAGCGCTGTGAAGATCCGGACCTGCCGCTCAAGGCACCACTGGGTCGTTCGGGTCGTGCGGAAAGCGGTCGCCAGTCGTTCTCGATCGATGCCGCCAACGAATTCGATCCGTTGTTCGAAGACGTCTACGACTGGTGCGAACTGCAAGGCCTGGATCTCGACACGCTGATCCACGAAGACGGCCCGGCGCAGATGGAAATCAACTTCCGCCATGGCGATGCATTGGATCTGGCCGACCAGATCACCGTGTTCAAGCGCACCCTGCGCGAGGCGGCGCTCAAGCACAACGTCACCGCGACGTTCATGGCCAAGCCGATCGGCGACGAGCCGGGCAGCGCCATGCACTTGCACCAGAGCGTGGTCGAGATCGCGACGGGTCAGCCGATCTTTGCCGATGCCGAGGGCAACATGAGCGAACTGTTCCGTCATCACATCGGTGGCTTGCAGAAATACATCCCGAAAGTGCTGCCGATGTTCGCGCCCAACGTCAATTCGTTCCGCCGCTTCCTGCCGGACACCTCGGCACCGGTCAACGTCGAATGGGGCGAAGAGAACCGCACGGTCGGCCTGCGAGTGCCGACATCGGGGCCTGAATCGATGCGCGTGGAAAACCGCTTGCCCGGCGCCGACGCCAACCCGTATCTGGCGATTGCCGCGAGTCTGCTCTGCGGCTACATCGGCATGGTCGAGAAGATCGAGCCGAGCGCGGCGGTCGAAGGCCGGGCCTATGAACGCCGCAACCTGCGCCTGCCCATCACCATCGAAGAAGCCCTGACGCAGATGGAAGAGTGCCCGAAAGTCGCCGAATACCTGGGCAGCAAATTCGTCCGCGGTTACGTCGCGGTCAAACGCGCCGAGCACGAAAACTTCAAGCGCGTGATCAGCTCGTGGGAGCGGGAGTTCCTGCTGCTCAGCGTCTGACCGCGCCCCGTTACTGTGGGAGCGAGCCTGCTCGCGAAGACGTCGGCACACTCACCATAGATGTCGACTGAAACACCGCTTTCGCGAGCAGGCTCGCTCCCACATTGGATCTGTGATGTACCAAGGAGTGATAACCCCATAGAAGAATGTGCAGCGCCTGAGAATTCCAATAAATCCAAGAGGTGTCGATATGCGTCTATTGAAATCCGTACTCCCGGTCGCAATGAGCGTGCTGTTCAGTGCCCTAGCCCACGCCGAGCCCCAAGTGAGCGTTTACAACTGGACCGACTACATCGGCGAAACCACCCTCGCCGACTTCCAGAACAAGACCGGGATCAAGGTGATCTACGACGTCTTCGACTCCAACGAAACCCTTGAAGGCAAACTCCTCGCCGGTCGCACCGGATACGACGTGGTAGTCCCGTCCAACCATTTCCTCGCCCGCCAGGTAAAGGCCGGCGCGTTCATGAAGCTCGATCGTTCACAGTTACCAAACTGGAAGAACCTGGACCCGAAACTGCTTGAATTACTTGAGAAAAATGATCCCGGCAATGCGCACTCGGTGCCTTACCTGTGGGGCACCAACGGCATCGGTTATAACGTCGACAAGGTCAAGCAAGTGCTCGGCATCGACCACATCGATTCCTGGGCCGTGCTGTTCGAACCCGAGAATCTGAAGAAGCTGAGCCAGTGCGGTGTGTCGATGATGGACTCCGCTGACGAAGTCTTCCCGGCCATCCTCAACTACATGGGCATGGACCCGCGCAGTGAAAACCCTGAAGACTATAAAAAGGCCGAAGCCAAGCTCCTGAGCATCCGCCCGTACATCACCTATTTTCATTCTTCCAAGTACGTGTCGGACCTGGCCAATGGCGACATCTGCGTCGCGTTCGGTTACTCCGGCGATGTGTTTCAGGCGGCCAACCGCGCCAAGGAAGCCAAGAACGGTGTGAATATCGCTTACGCCATCCCCAAGGAAGGCGCCAACCTGTGGTTCGATCTGCTGGCGATCCCAGCCGACGCGAGCAACGCCAAAGAGGCGCACGCCTTCATCAATTACCTGCTCGATCCGCAGGTGATCGCCAAGGTCAGCGCCACCGTCGGCTACGCCAACCCGAATCCGGCGGCCAAGCCGTTCATGGATGAGGAACTGGTCAACAATCCTGAGGTTTACCCGCCGCAGTCGGTGCTCGAAAAACTCTACATTTCCTCGACCCCACCCCAGGCGATCATGCGTCTGATGACCCGGTCGTGGAGCAAAGTGAAGTCGAACAAATGAATCAGCACAGCGCACAACACACCGGCTCTTATTACGCCGCTTCTGCGCGGGCGAGCACGCCCTACCCTGCGCTGGATGGTGATTTGCTTGCTGATGTCTGCGTAATCGGTGGCGGCTTCACTGGCGTCAATACCGCGATTGAGCTGGCGCAGCGCGGTTTGTCGGTGGTGTTGCTCGAGGCGCGACGTATCGGCTGGGGCGCCAGCGGGCGCAATGGCGGTCAGCTGATTCGCGGTATCGGCCATGAAGTCGAGGGGTTCGCTCGCTACGTCGGCCAGGACGGCGTGCGCTATCTGCAGCGCGCCGGCATCGATTCGGTGGAGCTGGTGCGCCAGCGCATCACTGAAAACGCCATCGCCTGTGATCTGCGCTGGGGCTTTTGCGAACTGGCCAACACCGCCGCGCAATTCGCCGCGTTCAAGCAGGAACAGGACAGCCTCGCCGAACTCGACTATGCCCACGCAACGAGGCTGGTCGGGCCGGAACAGATCCGGCAGCAAGTGGTCGACGCTGGTGTGTACGCCGGCGGATTGATCGACATGGGTTCGGGGCACTTGCATCCGCTTGATCTGGTGCAAGGTGAGGCGCGTCTCGCGGCATCGCTGGGCGTGCGGATCTTTGAGCAGAGTCCGGTGCTGGAAATCCTCCATGGCCCGACCGTCGAGGTGCGCTGCGCCACGGGTTCAGTGCGCGCCGGCAGCCTGGTGCTTGGCTGCAACGCGCATCTGGATGAACTGGAACCCAAGCTCAGCGGCAAAGTGCTGCCCGCCGGCAGTTACATCATCGCCACCGAGCCGTTGGACGAAAGCCGCGCCGCCCAGTTGATTCCGCAGAACCTGGCGCTGTGCGATCAAAAAGTCGGGCTGGACTATTACCGACTCTCGGCTGATCGACGGTTGCTGTTTGGCGGCGCTTGTCATTATTCCGGGCGCGATCCGGCGGACATCGCCGCCTATATGCGCCCGAAAATGCTCAAGGTGTTCCCGCAACTGGCCGATGTGCGAATCGACTACCAATGGGGCGGCAAGATCGGCATTACCGCCAATCGCTTCCCCCAGGTTGGCCGACTCAAACAGCACCCGAACGTGTTTTACGCGCAGGGTTATTCCGGCCATGGCCTCAACGTCACCCATTGGTGCGCGAAACTGTTGGGCGAAGCCATTCATGCCGGGCACAGCCAGGGCATGGACGTGTTCAGCGGCGTGCCGCACATGACCTTCCCCGGTGGCCCGGCCTTGCGTTCACCGCTGCTGGCGCTGGGCATGTTCTGGTATCGCTTGCGCGAAATGCTCGGCTGAGCCCGCCACGACTCTGGCCCCTGTAGGAGCTGCCGAAGGCTGCGATCTTGGGACGCAGAGCGTCCCGGGCTGCATTCCCACGCAGAGCATGGGAACGATCAGGTCGCAGTGTTCGGCAACTCCTTGCACCGCAATCGCGTCCTAGGCCAGCTATACACATTTGCTCTATCGCCAAGCACTTCTATATTGATGAAGTGCTTTTGCGTTCCTGACGCTCAGTGCCCGATTAAATGAGGAGGACATGGATGAAGTCGTCAGCCAGCGATGAGCCGCGAGCACCCGGTCAAGCGCCGATCAAAACCCGCCGTTTCGCTATTTCACTGGTATGGATCGTACCGATTGTGGCGGTGCTGGTGGGCATTTCGCTGGTGATTCACAACATCCTTCAGGAAGGCCCGGTCATCACCGTTACCTTCAAGACCGGCGATGGCCTGACCGC
Organism: Pseudomonas sp. AC083; assembly: GCF_979253165.1. Lineage (NCBI taxonomy): Bacteria > Pseudomonadati > Pseudomonadota > Gammaproteobacteria > Pseudomonadales > Pseudomonadaceae > Pseudomonas > Pseudomonas sp. AC083. The sequence goes on along the minus strand of NZ_CEEDDH010000001.1, from coordinate 351,151 downwards.
TAACAAGACCGAAGTCCGGTACCGCAACGTGGTCATTGGCCATGTCTCCGACGTCGAACTGGCCAACGACCATAGACACGTCAACGCCACAATCAAACTCGCCAAGCAAGCCGAAGCCTTTACCCGCGAGGACTCGCAATTCTGGGTGGTGCGTCCGCGTATCGGCGCCGGCGGTGTATCGGGCATCGATACGCTGCTGTCGGGTGACTACATCGGTGCCGACATAGGTCAGGCCAATACCCGCTCAAAAAACTTCAAAGGTCTGGAGAACCCGCCGCCGATCACCTACGGCGAACCGGGCAAACGCTTTACGCTGCACACCGCGGACCTTGGCTCGCTGGACATCGGCTCCCCCGTTTATTACCGCAAGATTCCTGTTGGCCAGGTGGTGTCCTACGCGCTGGACCCGGACGGCAAAGGCGTCAACATCGAAGTCTTCGTGCATTCGCCCAACGATGCCTACGTCACCGAAAACACCCGCTTCTGGAACGCCAGTGGCATCGACATCAATGTCGGCGCCAACGGCTTCGCGGTGAAAACCGAATCGCTGTCGACCCTGCTGGTCGGCGGCATCGCTTTCCGCGCCCCGGACTACAGCCCCGACGATAAGCCGGCCAGCGACGACAAGAGTTTCGAGCTGTTTGCCAACCAGACCGCCGCCCTCGCCCCGCCCGACGGCAAGGCGCAATACCTGGCGCTGCGGTTTGATCAGGCCTTGCGCGGCCTCAAGGTGGATGCGCCCGTGGAGTTTCTCGGTATCGAAATCGGCCGGGTGGTGGCGGTCAATCTCGATTTCGACGAGGTCAAGCGCACCTTCCCGGTGAATGTCGGCATCGTCATCTATCCGCAGCGCCTGGGTCGCGCCCACGCGAAGATTCTCAAGACCTACCATGGCGACGAAAACGACGAGGCCACCGGCGCGCGCCTGATCGGCACATTCATTGAAAACGGTCTGCGCGCCCAAGCCCGCAATGGCAACCTGCTCACCGGTCAGTTGTATATCTCGCTGGATTTCTACCCCAAAGCGCCGAAAGTCGCGTTCGACCCTAAGGCACGGCCGGTCACCATTCCGACGATCCCTGGCAGCCTCGAACAGTTGCAGGAGAAACTCGAGGCGATGGTCAACAAGATCAACGCGCTGCCGGTGGAACGCATCGCCAGCAACCTCGACGGCAATCTGGTCGAGCTGCGCAAGGGCCTGAAGCAGTTCAACGCCAGGACTCTGCCGGGGGTACAGAGCACCCTCGCCGATGTCAGCAAGACGTTGCAGTCGGCCAATTCGACCCTCGCCGAGGATTCGCCGCAACGTGAGCAACTCACCGAGACCCTCGACGAACTCGGGCGCATGTCGCGCTCGTTGCGAGAGCTGTCGGATTACCTCGGCCGCCACCCTGAGTCGCTGATTCGCGGACGCCCCGACAACGCCGCGCCGCTGGACCTTAAAGGACCGCCACGCAATTGAGCACAGGAGCTGCATCCATGGCTTTACCGTTGAAGATCACCGTGCTCGCTGCCTTCGTGCTGCTGACTGCGTGCCGTAGCGACCCGATCAGCTTTCACACACTGACTCCGGCGCAACCGGGTGCCAGCCGCAACGGCGCCGACATCGCCATCGAAAGCATCAGCGTGCCGCCGCAGGTCGATCGCGCGCAAATCGTGATTCGCCAAGGCAACAGCGGCGTGGCGATTCTGGAAACCGATTGGTGGAGCGCCACTCTTGCCGATGAGTTGCGCGGCGCGCTGATCGACCAATTGAGCAGCGGTGTCGGCCAACAGCGCGCCTCCGTGCGCATCGACGTGCAGCGCTTCGATTCGATTCCCGGCCAGTACGCCTTGATCGACGTGAAATGGCGAGTGCGCCCGCTGGGTGCGGCGGACGCGGCGCTACTGAGCTGTCGCTCGGTGTTGCAGACGCCTTCAGGGCCAAGTATCGAAGAGCTGGTGACTGCGCAACAGAACAACGTCAAACGGCTTGCTGCACAAATCACTCAGGCTGCGATGGCCGCGCGCAATTGCCCTTCATCGGGCTAAACGCGTCACAAATCGAAGCGATCCACCGCCCGCCGCCGCTCGTTGTCATCGCGCACATCGTAGTTGGCGGTCGTCTGGATATTGCTGTGATGCGCCAGTTTTTGCGCGATCGACAGGTCGTGCTCTTCGATCACCCGGGTGATGAATGAACGCCGAAAATCGTGGGGCATGATTTTCACCCCGACCTGCGTACCGCGCTGGCGGGCGATGTAGTAAATCGCGTGTTTGGTAATGCGTTCGCGGGTGATGTGGCTGCCCCGGCGAATGCGGTTGAACAGAAATGCATCGTCGCTCTCGCCTTCCTTGAGCTGTGAACGACGCAGTTCCAGCCAGGCGTCGAGCTTGGCAAAGGCCCAGGCCGGCGCGTACTTGATCAACTGCTTGTTGCCCTTGCCGGTGACGGTCAGGCTGCGCTCTTTGAAGTCGACCTGACTCAGATCCAGATCCACCGATTCCGACTTGCGCATGCCGGTGCCATACAGCAACGCAATCACCGCCGCATCACGCAAGCCCTGCGGGCGCGGGTCGGCAGCGCAGACTTCCATCAGTTCATGAATCAGCGTGCGCTTGAGGTTGCGCCCCTGGGACAGCCGTGTGCCGGCTATGCCCTTGACCGAACGCATCTTCAGCAGGTGATCCTGGCTGATCAGGCTCATGCGCCACGCCTCGTTCATCACCCCGCGCACGGCATTGACGTACAGCGACGAGGTGTTCGGTGCATAACCGTCGGCACGCAAAGCGGCGACCAGCGCCACCACGTCTTCCGGTTGCAGACCGTGCCACGGGATCTCTTCGATATCGACGTCCTCGAAACCGAGGCGGTCAGCGGCATCTTGCAGCACATAGCGCATGGTCAACTGGCTGGAAGGTGCCAGTCGCGCCAGGTAAACGGTCAGCGGATTGCTGGTGGACGGTGCAGGTTGGGTACTCGACAAATCACTCAAACGAAACGGCCTTGAAATAAAAAACGATTCAACAAAAACAATAAATGCATGAAATGAAATGCAAAAAAACGGCGTGACTCAATGACAGGGGTTGCCGCGAAAGGCCGACAACCTGCCGTTCGAGGCCGTAAAAGTCAATCGGGCATTCCCCGAACGGTCTGTTTGCTGCTTCATCAGCACTGTAGGCGAACTGAAACATCGCGCTCTTATGTTCAATGCAGGGACTGCGAACAGGAGTGCGGCATGAAGATCACGGTGTTTGGCAGTGGATATGTCGGTCTGGTGCAAGCGGCGGTGCTGGCCGAGGTCGGTCACGACGTTGTATGCATGGATGTCGACGCGCAGAAGATCGAGCAATTACGGCAAGGCCACGTCAGTATTTTCGAGCCGGGGCTGGCCAGCCTGGTGCGCGAGGGCCTGGATTCGCAGCGCCTGCAATTCATCACTGATGAGCGGCTTGCGGTGTTGCATGGGCGGGTGGCGTTCATCGCGGTGGGCACTCCGTCACGGGAGGACGGCTCGGCGGACCTGCGCTACGTGCTGTCGGTTGGCGACGCGATTGCCCGGCATCGTGAGCAGCCATTGATCGTGGTGGAAAAGTCCACGGTGCCGGTGGGCACGGGCGACGCTTTGCGCAGCCACATCGAAAAAGCCCTGATCAAGATTGGCCGCCTGCTGCAGTTCGATATTGTCTCCAACCCGGAATTTCTCAAGGAAGGTTCAGCGGTTGCTGATTGCCGGCGGCCGGATCGGATCGTCATCGGTTGCGAAGGCGCTGAAGTGCGCGATGTGATGCGCGACCTGTACGCGCCGTTCAACCGCAACCATGACCGCATCATGTTCATGGACCTGCGCAGCGCCGAGCTGACCAAATACGCCGCCAACTGCATGCTGGCGACCAAGATCAGCTTCATCAACCAGATCGCCGAACTCGCCGAGCACCTCGGCGCGGATATTGAATCAGTGCGCCAGGGCATCGGTGCCGATACGCGGATTGGCTATCACTTTATCTATCCGGGTTGCGGCTACGGCGGTTCGTGTTTTCCCAAAGACATGCGCGCCTTGATTCACAGTGCCGAGCAGGCGCATTGCTCCAGTGATCTGTTGCAAGCGGTAGAAGCGATCAACCAGCGGCAGAAGCACAAGCTGTTTGAACGCATCAACGCGTTCTACCGGGGCGATTTGCGCGGCAAGGCCTTTGCCCTGTGGGGCCTCGCGTTCAAGCCCAACACCGACGACATGCGCGACGCGCCGAGCCGGGTTCTGCTCGAAGATTTATGGGCTGCCGGGGCCAGCGTGCGCGCGTTTGATCCGGAGGCCATGGTCGAAACCCAGAATCTCTATCCAAACGAATCAAAACTGATGTTGATGGGCACGCCGGAATCGGTACTGGGCGGCGCCGATGCGCTGATCATCTGCACCGAATGGCAACAGTTCAAGGCCCCGGATTTCGAGCTGATCAAACAGCGCCTCAACAGCCCGGTCATCTTCGACGGCCGCAACCTGTACGACGCCGGACGCCTGGCGCGCAATGGTTTCCAGTATTTCCCGATGGGGCGCGGTGAATCGTGCAAGTTGCCGATCACCTTGCGGCAGAGGCCGGCGGAGTCGGATGTGGCTTGAACTGGCCCTGTGGGAGTCATTGCAAATTGTGAGCTACACAGATCCCGTGGGAGCGAGCCTGCTCGCGAATACGGTATGTCAGCGACATCGCAGGTGACGGATCCGCCGCCTTCGCGAGCAGGCTCGCTCCCACAGGGAAGTCATGTGCGCCGAAGGACGCTGGTGTATCAGCTTGACCGGTGGCGGCTGCCCAGAGAGGATGGCGTTCGCCCAGGCTTCCCGAATAAGGACATTCCCCTTCCGTGGCCATGTACTCGCCGTTCATTCGCCGATTGATGATCAGCTCGCTGACCGTGGTCATCAGCCGCGCCCTGGTCAGTCCGTTGCTGACGCTGTTCCTCAGCAACAAGCTTGGCCTCAATCCGCAGGATGTCGGCTTGCTGCTCGGCATCGCCGTGTTCAGCGCCACGCTGCTGTCGCTGTACGGCGGCTACATCATCGACAAGCTGGACAAGCGCCAGTTGCTGATTGTGGCCATGCTCTCCAGCGGTATCGGCCTGATCCTGCTGACCTTCGCGCAGAACCTGTATCTGGTCACCCTGGTGCTGATCATCAGCGAAACCGCGTCGGCGCTGTTCCTCATCGGCTCCAAGGCGATCCTCAGTGAAAACCTGCCGGTGGGCCAGCGGGTCAAGGCGTTTTCCCTGAATTACACGCTGACCAATATCGGCTACGCCGTCGGCCCGATGATTGGCGTGGTGATTGCCGGGGTGCAGCCGTCCGCGCCGTTCATCGTTGCCGGTGCGATCGCCATTGGCAGTATTTTTCTGCTGCTCGGCGCGACCCGGGATGCCAGTCCGAGAACTTCCGGCAGTGCGCCGCAAAGCTTCCTCAACACGCTGATGATCCTGAAAAACGATCGCACCATGGTTCTGTTCACCCTTGGCTGCCTGCTCAGCACGTTGGTGCACGGACGCTTCACCCTGTACCTGTCGCAATACCTGCTGGTCACCCACACCCAGCAACAGACCCTGGACACCATGGCCGCCCTGCTCGCCTGCAACGCAATCACAGTGATCCTGCTGCAATACCAGGTCGGTCGCTGGCTCAGCCGCGAACACCTGCGTCACTGGATTGCTGGCGGCACTGCGCTGTTCATCGTCGGGTTGATTGGCTTCAGTGTGGCGGACAGCGTGCTCGGCTGGTGCGTGGCGATGTTCATCTTCACCTTGGGCGAAATGATCATTTACCCGGCAGACTTCCTCTTCGTCGACACTCTCGCCCCGGAAACACTGCGCGGCAGCTACTACGGCGCGCAGAACCTGGCGGCACTCGGCGGTGGGGCGAGCCCGGTGCTGTGCGGGTTTCTGCTGATGCACACGCCGGCGCCGAGCATGTTCTACGCCCTGAGCGGCTTGGCGGCGCTGGGTGGCTATCTATGCTTCGTCAGCGCGCGGCGCACCAGTTCAATGCAAAAATAGTGCACTAAAACTGCATTTATATGAATTTGTCAGCATCGAGTTTGATCGGCAAACTACGCGCGTTCCTCCCCCAATGTTGGAACGCTTCGAGGGCTTTCCGGATATGCCGGACAAGTCCTTTTTTTTGCCCCGGATTTTGTAAAGGATCAGTTCTACATGCTTGCTCGCTGGTTGCCCGCTGCCATCAACACCCGCCCCACTGAATGGAGCCGTGCCGCGATCGGCATGGCCCTGGGCACGCTGTTCAGCGTATGGATGTGCGCGCAGGTGTTCGGCCATGACGTTGCGTTTCACCTGATCGGCCCGCTCGGCGCTTCGGCGGTGCTGCTGTTCGCCGTGTCCTCGGGCGCCCTCGCCCAGCCATGGTCGATTCTCGGCGGCTACCTGTGTGCTGGCGTGGTCGCCCTGCTGGTCGCTCACGTGCTCGGCCGAACACTGGGCAGCGCCTGCCTTGCCGCCGGCATGGCGGTGATTCTGATGTGCTGGCTGCGTTGCCTGCACCCACCGGCCGGCGCATTGGCATTGACACTGGTGCTCGCCGACCCTGCGACCATCGCCATGGACTGGAAAGCCATGGAGCCGGTGATGCTCGGCGCCCTATGCATGCTCGTCAGCGCGCTGGCCTATAACAACCTGACCCGCATCCGTTATCCGAAACGCGCTGCCGACCCGGCACCGCCAGTGGTCCCGGTCGACCGCCAGGCGATTACCGCCGAAGACTTGAAACTGGCGCTGGCCGACATGGAAGCCTTCATCGACGTCACCCCCGAAGACCTCGAACGCCTGATCCACGCTAGCGAACTGCACGCCAAGCGCCGCAGCATTACCGAAACGTTCAGATGATCCGTTTGTAGGAGCTGACGAGTGCAACGAGGCTGCGATCTTTTGATCTTGTTTTTTGAAATCAACAGATCGCAGCCTCGTTGCACTCGTCAGCTCCTACACGGACAGCGGCGCTAAGATAAAAACGCAGATTCCCCCTGCACATATCCCCGTTGTACACGACAAATTTGCACTGTTACGATCCGCTAACGCCCGCGCGCGGGCTTTTCGAATAAAGACAATAAAAGCAGGGAGTTACTGATGACAGCTCAGGCTTCATCCCGGCGGACCCCGTCCATGGATGCCATACCAAACGACGTGCTGGCCGAGGTGCGCAATCATATCGGCCACCTGACCCTCAACCGCCCTGCGGGCCTTAATGCAATCACTCTGGACATGGTGCGCCTGCTGCAACAGCAGCTCGATGCCTGGGCGTCTGACGCCGATGTTCACGCCGTGGTATTGCGCGGTGCCGGGGAAAAGGCTTTCTGCGCCGGCGGTGATATTCGTTCGCTGTACGACAGCTACAAGAGCGGCGACACGCTGCACGAAGATTTCTTCGTCGAGGAATACGCCCTCGACCTGACCATTCATCACTACCGCAAACCGGTGCTGGCCTTGATGGACGGTTTTGTCCTAGGCGGCGGCATGGGCCTGGTGCAAGGCGCCGATCTGCGCGTGGTCACCGAGAAGAGCCGTCTGGCGATGCCGGAAGTGGCCATCGGTTATTTCCCTGACGTCGGCGGCAGTTATTTCCTGCCACGCATTCCCGGTGAACTGGGGATTTATCTGGGGGTCAGCGGCGTGCAGATTCGCGCGGCCGATGCGCTGTACTGCGGCCTCGCCGACTGGTATCTGGACAGCAGCAAACTGGCCCTGCTCGACGAAAAACTCGATCAGATGGAGTGGCAGGACACGCCGCTGAAGTCGCTGCAGAACCTGCTGGCCAAGCACGCCGTGCAAACCCTGCCCGATGCGCCCCTCCAAGCGTTGCGCCCGGCCATCGACCACTTCTTCGCCCTGCCCGACGTGCCGAGCATGATCGAGCAATTGCGCGCCGTCACTGTCGCCGACAGCCACGAATGGGCGGTCACCACGGCGGATCTGCTGGAAACCCGCTCGCCGCTGGCCATGGCCGTAACCCTGGAAATGCTCCGTCGCGGCAGACATTTGAGTCTGGAGAATTGCTTTGCGCTGGAGCTGCATCTGGACCGCCAGTGGTTTGCCCGTGGCGACCTGATCGAAGGCGTGCGCGCCCTGTTGATCGACAAGGACAAGTCACCGCGCTGGAACCCGCCGACCGTCGCTGAGCTGGACGCTGCGCAGGTTGCGAGCTTCTTCCATGGTTTTGATGAGAGCGGGAGCTGAGTCATGCACGATCTCGAACTGACTGAAGAACAAGTGATGATCCGCGACATGGCCCGGGATTTTGCCCGTGGCGAAATCGCGCCCCACGCCCAGGCCTGGGAAAAGGCTGGCTGGATCGACGACGCCCTGGTGGCGAAGATGGGCGAGCTGGGCCTGCTCGGCATGGTCGTGCCCGAGGAATGGGGCGGCACCTACGTCGATTACGTCGCTTATGCGCTTGCGGTTGAGGAAATCTCTGCCGGCGATGGCGCGACCGGCGCGTTCATGAGCATTCACAACTCGGTAGGCTGCGGCCCTGTGCTCAACTACGGCAGCGCCGAACAGAAACAGACCTGGCTGGCCGATCTGGCCAGTGGGCAGACCATCGGTTGCTTCTGCCTGACTGAACCCCAGGCCGGTTCCGAAGCGCACAACCTGCGCACCCGTGCCGAATTGCGCGACGGCCAGTGGGTGATCAACGGCGCCAAGCAATTTGTCAGCAATGGCAAACGGGCAAAACTGGCGATCGTCTTTGCGGTGACCGACCCGGAGCAGGGCAAGAAAGGCCTTTCGGCGTTTCTGGTGCCGACCGACACGCCGGGTTTCATCGTCGATCGCACCGAACACAAGATGGGCATCCGTGCTTCCGACACCTGCGCGGTGACGCTGAACAACTGCAGCATCCCCGAGGCCAATCTGCTCGGCGAGCGTGGCAAAGGCCTGGCGATTGCCCTGTCCAACCTTGAAGGCGGACGCATCGGCATCGCCGCGCAGGCATTGGGCATCGCTCGGGCAGCGTTTGAAGCGGCGCTGGCCTACTCGAAAGACCGGGTGCAATTCGACAAGCCGATCATCGAGCACCAGAGCATTGCCAATCTGCTGGCTGACATGCACATGCAAATCAACGCCGCACGGTTGCTGATCCTCCATGCGGCGCGGCTGAGGACGGCGGGCAAACCATGCTTGTCCGAGGCTTCGCAGGCCAAGCTGTTTGCTTCGGAAATGGCCGAGAAGGTCTGTTCGTCGGCGATCCAGATCCATGGCGGCTATGGCTATCTGGAGGATTACCCGGTCGAGAAGTACTACCGCGATGCGCGGATTACCCAGATTTATGAAGGATCGAGCGAGATACAGCGGATGGTGATTGCGCGGGATTTGAAGAACTACCAGTTGTAATGGCGTTGGCCCTTCCCCTCACCCCAGCCCTCTCCCCAGGGAGAGGGAGCCGACCGAGTCGGTTACGGATTCAGCGGCAACCTTTCAGGTCGGCGTAATTCGCCCATATCACGCGGTCAGTCCCCTCTCCCTCCGGGAGAGGGCTAGGGTGAGGGGCTTTTGAAGGTCATACACTATTTACCTTGGAATGCAGCCTCACGCTTGGAAATAAACGCCGCCATCCCTTCCTTCTGATCCTGCGTCGCAAACGCCGCATGAAACACTCGACGCTCGAAACGCACGCCTTCGGTCAGGTTGACCTCGAACGCGCGGTTGACACTCTCCTTGATCATCATCGCAATCGGCAGTGACTTGCCAGCGATCACCGCTGCGACTTTCAGCGCTTCATCAAGCAGCTCATCGCTCGGCACGATCCGCGCGACGATGCCGCAACGCTCGGCTTCCACCGCATCGATCATGCGCCCGCTCAGGCACATTTCCATGGCTTTGGCTTTGCCCACGGCGCGGGTCAGGCGCTGGGTGCCGCCCATGCCCGGCAGCACGCCGAGGTTGATTTCCGGCTGGCCGAACTTGGCGTTGTCGCCAGCCAGAATGAAGTCGCACATCAGCGCCAGTTCACAGCCGCCGCCGAGGGCGAAACCATTGACCGCGGCGATGATCGGCTTGCGCCGGTTGGCCACTCGATCGCTGTCGCTGAACAGGTCGTCCATGTAGATCTGCGGATAGGTCAGCTCAGCCATTTCCTTGATGTCGGCGCCGGCAGCGAAAGCTTTTTTCGAACCGGTGAGGACGATGCAGCCAATGTGCGCATCGGCTTCCAGCGTATCGAGCGCGTGGTTCACTTCGCTAACCAGTTGCGCATTGAGCGCGTTCAGCGCCTGCGGCCGGTTGAGGGTGATCAGGCCGACGCGGTCGCGGGTTTCCAGCAGAATCGTTTCGTAAGTCATGAATATAATTCCTTGTCAGAGATTGCGCGAAATGACCATGCGCTGAATGTCGCTGGTGCCTTCGTAGATCTGGCAGACGCGCACGTCGCGGTAGATGCGTTCCAGCGGGAAGTCGTTGAGGTAACCGTAACCGCCGAGGGTTTGCAAGGCCATGGAACAGACCTTCTCGGCCATTTCCGAGGCGAACAGCTTGGCCATCGACGCCTCGACCAGCGCCGGTTGGCCGCTGTCTCGCAAGGCTGCGGCGTAATGCACCATTTGCCGGGCAACGGCAATTTGCGTGGCCATGTCCGCCAGGCGGAACGCCACGGCCTGATGCTCGATGATCGGCTTGCCGAAGGTGTCTCGCTCGCGGGCGTAATCACGGGCGGCTTCGAACGCGGCGCGGGCCATACCGACAGCTTGTGAGGCGATACCGACGCGGCCGCCTTCGAGGTTGGCCAAGGCGATCTTGTAGCCCTCGCCCTCCTCGCCCAGCCGATTGGCGACCGGCACTTTCACATCTTCGAAGAGGATCTGGCAGGTGTCGGAGGCGTGCTGGCCGAGTTTGTCTTCGACCCGCGCGACTTTGTAGCCGGGCGAGTCGGTCGGCACGATAAACGCGCTGATCCCGCGCTTGCCGGCGCTCGGGTCGGTCACGGCAAACACGATCACGATGCCGGCGTTCTGCCCGGAGGTGATGAACTGTTTGCAGCCGTTGAGCACGTAGTGATCGCCTTCCAGGCGGGCGCGGGTTTTCAGGCTGCTGGCATCGGAACCGGCCTGCGGTTCGGTCAGCGCGAACGCACCGAGCATGGCGCCGCTGGCCAATGGTTTGAGGAAGCGCTCGCGCTGGTCGTCATTGCCGAACTTGAGAATCGGCACACAGCCGACCGAGTTGTGCACGCTCATGATCGTCGAGCAGGCACCGTCGCCGGCGGCGATTTCTTCCAGGGCCATGGCGTACGCGAGGTAGCCGGTGTCACAGCCGCCCCACTGCTCCGGCACGAGCATGCCGAAAAAGCCCAGCTCGGCCATCTCGGCGATGGCTTCCTTGGGGAAACGGTGTTCGCGATCCCACTCGGCGGCGAACGGCTTGAGCCGTTCCTCGGCAAACTGCCGGGCCATTTCGCGGATCTGGGTTTGGTCTTCGTTGGGGATCATGGTGAGTCCTTGAAATCTGAGTACGACATAGAACCCTGTGGGAGCGAGCCTGCTCGCGAAAGCGGTGTATCAGTCACGCATGTGCCGGCTGAAACGACGTCTTCGCGAGCAGGCTCGCTCCCACAGTTGATCGGCGATGCCTTCAGTAAACGCATTCCACAGCCATGGCCGTAGCTTCGCCACCGCCAATGCAGATCGCTGCAATGCCGCGCTTGAGCTGTTTCTGCCGCAGCGCTGCGAGCAACGTCACCAGAATCCGCGCCCCCGACGCACCGATCGGATGCCCCAGCGCGCAGGCGCCGCCATGCACATTGAGCTTGTCGTGGGGAATCTCCAGGTGCGTCATCGCCGCCATGCCGACCACGGCAAACGCTTCGTTCACTTCAAACAGATCCACTTGATCCAGCGTCCAACCGGTCTTCTTCACCAGTTTCTTTATCGCGCCAATCGGTGCGGTGGGAAACAAGCCCGGTGTATCAGCGAACGCAGCATGCCCATGGATCACCGCCAGCGGCTTGAGGCCCAGTTGCTGCGCGTGGGACTGGCGCATCAGCACCAGCGCCGCCGCGCCGTCGGAGATCGAGCTGGAGTTGGCTGCGGTGACCGTGCCGCCCTCGCGGAACGCCGGTTTCAGCGAGGCAACCTTGTCGAGTTTGGCTTTCGGCGGCTGTTCATCGTTGCTGATCACTACCTGCTCTTTGCCGACGGTCACCGTCAGCGGGACGATTTCGTCCTTGAAGCTGCCATCCTTGATCGCCTGTTGCGCGCGGGTGGTCGAGGCAATGGCGAAAGCATCCTGCGCTTCGCGGCTGAAGCCGTTGGTTTCGGCGCAATCCTCGGCGAAGGTGCCCATCAGGCGGCCCTTGTCGTAGGCGTCTTCGAGGCCGTCGAGGAACATCGAATCGAGCACGCGGCCATGGCCCATGCGATAGCCGGCGCGGGCGCGATCGAGCAGGTACGGCGAGTTGGACATGCTTTCCATGCCGCCCGCGATCACCACATCGGCACTGCCGGCAAGCAGCATGTCGTGAGCCATGATGGTGGTCTGCATGCCCGAGCCGCACATCTTGTTGACCGTGGTGCAGCGCGTCGATTTATCCAGCCCGGCGCCCAGCGCAGCCTGACGTGCCGGCGCCTGGCCGAGGCCGGCGGGCAGTACGCAGCCGAACAGCACTTCATCAACCGCATCGCTGGCAACACCGGCGCGTTCGACCGCAGCCTTGATCGCCGCCGCGCCGAGTTGCGGTGCGCTGAGGCTTTTCAGTTCACCTTGAAAACCGCCCATCGGTGTGCGGACGGCGCTGACGATAACAATCGGATCATTGGACATAGTCATGACTAATCCTCCTTACTTGGCGGCCATGCGCAAGGCGCCGTCGAGACGGATCACCTCGCCGTTGAGCATGCTGTTTTCGATGATGTGGCGCACCAGCGCGGCGTATTCGGCAGGCTTGCCCAGACGCGGCGGGAATGGCACACCCGCGGCCAGCGAGTCGCGCACTTCCGGGGTCATGCCGGCCATCATCGGCGTTTCGAAAATGCCCGGTGCGATGGTCATCACGCGGATGCCGAAGCGCGCCAGTTCGCGGGCGGCCGGCAGGGTCAGGCTGGCGATCGCGCCTTTGGATGCCGAGTACGCGGCCTGGCCAATCTGGCCGTCGAACGCTGCGACCGAGGCGGTGTTGATGATTACTCCGCGCTCACCGCCAGCATTGGCTTCGCTTTCGGCAATCGCCGCAGCGGCCAGGCGCAGCATGTTGAAACTGCCTATCAGGTTGACGTTGATCACTTGCGCGAAGCTGCTGAGTGCGTGCGGGCCGTTCTTGCCGAGGATTTTTTCGCCACGGACGATGCCGGCGCAATTGACCAGGCCATTGACGCTGCCAAACGCGGCGATCGTCGCTTGGACCGCCGCTTCGGCAGCCGCCTCATTGCTAATGTCGGCAACCACGCTTTGCGCACCAAGGCGCTGAGCCTGAGCGGCGACGGCTTCGGCGTTCATGTCGACCAGCATGACTTTGGCGCCGGCACTGACCAGCAATTCAGCGCTGGCGGCACCGAGGCCTGACGCGCCGCCGGTGACGATAAAAACCTTGTTCTCGATCTGCATGACGGTGTTTCCTTGGATTCAAGCTGAAACGTTGTGCGCCGCGGCCTCTTGAGCCTTGGCGATTTCCTGGTTGCGCAAGATAAAGCGCTGCAATTTGCCACTCGGGGTTTTGGGCAATTCGCTGACAAATTCGATTTCACGTGGGTACGAATGCGCGGCCAGACGCTTGCGCACGTGTTGGCGCAGTTCTTCGGCCAGCTCCGGCGCGGCGCGGTACTGCGCGCTCAGCACGACGAAGGCTTTGACCAGTTCGGTGCGTTCCGGGTCGGGCTTGCCGACGACCGCCGCTTCGACCACGGCCGGGTGTTCGATCAGGGCACTTTCCACGTCGAACGGGCCGACGCGGTAGCCCGAAGTAGTGATCACATCATCACTGCGGCCGACGAAGCTGATGCTGCCGTCCGGGTTCCACTCCACGGTGTCGCCGCTCAGGTAGTAGTTGCCGACGAAGGCCTTGGTCGGCGCGCCTTCGTAGCCGCCGAACCAGCACATCGGCGACTGCGGACGGTCGATGGCAAGAATGCCGGGTTGACCGACGCCGAGTTCGTTGTACTGCTCATCGAGCACGACGATGCGATGGCCCGGCGAAGCGAAACCGGCCGCGCCGACATGCACCGGGTGCTCGAGGCCGTGGTGGTTGCACAGCACCATGCCCAGTTCGGTCTGGCCGTAATGATCGTGAATGACCACGTCGAGGTTGTCGGCGAACCAGCGGATCACTTCCGGGTTCAGCGGCTCGCCTGCGCTGCTGACGATGCGCAGTTTGCCCTTGATCGATTTGGCGAAATCCTCGCCACCGGCAATCAGCAAACGATAGGCAGTGGGCGAGCCGGTGAGATTGGTGATGCCGTATTTGTTGATCACCCGGCAGGTGCTTTCGAGGGTGAACGGGCCATCGTAGAAGGTGATCGGGTGTCCGAGCGCCAACGGCCCGGTGACGCCGAAATAAATGCCGTAGGCCCATCCCGGATCGGCGACATTCCAGAACGCGTCTTCAGGGCGCAGGTCCACCGCATCACGGGTGTAGCTCTGGAAGGCGACGATGGCTTTGAGCGGCACTGACAGCGCTTTCGCCGGCCCCGTGGTGCCCGAGGTGAACATCAACAGGAACGGGTCTTCGCCGGTCAGCAATACCGGCTCGCAAACATTGGAATGGTTCGCCAGCTCAGCCCAGAAACTGAAATCACCGCGAACAATGCCCTGACCTTTGGCGCCGGCCACGGTGACGATGGTCGGGCATGCGCTGACTTCATTGAGCTTGGGGCGATTGACCGCATCGGTGATCACGACTTTCGCCCCGGAACTGTTCAGGCGATGTTCGAGGGCTTTGGGGCCGAACGCGGTGAATAGCGGTTGGTACACCGCGCCGATGCGCCAGGTGGCGAGCACGGTGATGAGCAATTCGATATTGCGTGGCAGCAGGCCAGCGACTTTATCGCCCTTCTGCACGCCCTGGGCGAGAAGGAAGTTGGCGAAACGCGCGGCTTTGTCTTGCAGATCAGTGAAGGTGTAAGTCGCACTTGAGCCGTCGCGACCTTCCCAGAACAACGCAATGCGCCCGGGCAAGGCATGGCGGTCGCAACACTCGACGCAGGCGTTGAGTGCCGCAAGCGTGCCGCGCAGTGACGCGTCGACGGTGTGCTGATAATCGAACTGTTCGGTGGCAGACAAGTAATCGCGCATTGCCAGAATCCCTCGGTGTTTTTATTAGGCTGGGAACCGTAAACAACACAGGGATAGTCGCGCCGCGCGGGGCTCGGGGCAATGGTCAAAGTTATCAAAGTGGCTGACTGGTTTGGCCAAGAGGTTGGGGCCGCATGCCCTGTAGGAGCTGACGAGTGCAACGAGGCTGCGATCTTTTGATCTTGATTTTTACCATCAAGTACAAGATCAAAAGATCGCAGCCTTCGGCAGCTCCTACAGGAGACCGCATTTCAAAAATGTGGGAGCGAGCCTGCTCGCGGAGGCGTCGGGTCAGACCACCTCATTGAGGATCAGGGTGCGGTAATGCCCCGGGTTCGACCCGGACCATTTGCGAAACGCCTTGTAGAACGAACTGGCATCAGCAAAACCCAGCCGTGCAGCAATCTCGACGAAACTGATCGAGGGCTCTGCCAGCCAGGTGATCGCCAGCTCTTTGCGCACACTGTCCTTGAGGCCCTGATAGGTCTGCCCTTCCTCAGCCAGACGCCGGCGTAATGTCGACGCGGACATGCACAGTTGCTGGGCCAGCGCCTCGGTTTCCGGCCAATGCTCCGCGGGCACTTGCCGCAGATCCTGCTTGATCCGGCTGGCGAGGCTGTCGGGGTCGCGGTACTTGACCAGAATGTTCGCCGGAGCCTGGGCCAGGAAGCGCTTGAGTTCTTCGGCACTGCGCTTGACCGGCAGATCGAGGCAATCAGCGGAAAAGATCATTCGTGTGCGCGGACGTTCGAAGCGCAGGTTTTCCGAAAACATCACCCGATAGTCGTCAGTGAAATCAGGTTCGGCGCAGCGCAGTTCAATCGCCAGAATCGGAATCCGCCGCCCGGCCAGCCAGCACGCCACGCCGTGCACGATCATCCAGTAAGTGAAATAGGTAAAGGCGCGGCGCGGTTCGGCGTCGTCTTCGAGCAGGACGATTTCCGCCAGGCTCTGCTGATGCACCAGTTGCGCCGGCAGTTTTTCCAGCATCAGCGAAAGGAACGTCAAACCGGTATCCAGCGCCGCCGCCAGCGTCGGTTGCGCCATGGCGCTGCGACACAGAAACGCCAGGCTGCCGGACTTGAGCGGGCGTGGGTCCATGCCGAAGAACTCGTCATCACCGCGTCGTGCCAGCAGGCGCCAGAGTCTGGCGTATTGCGAGGCCGGCACCCTGCCCTCATCGGCCGCTAACAAAGCCGGATCGATGCCGACCTTGGTCAACGCCTCATCCGTCGCCGCGCCCGGGGCGCAACTTTGCAGCAGCGCTTCGCGCACCAGTTGAATGGCAATGGTGTCTTTTTCTGCCATGGAGCGAGGTGAGCCTTATTGTTTTTTGGGTGGTGGGCATCTTAACCCAGCTGCTGAAGTCACCGCAGGGCCAATGTGGGAGCGAGCCTGCTCGCGAACGCGGTGTGTCAGATAAACAAATGTCACAGGCATACCGCATTCGCGAGCAGGAATGACAGTTGTTCAGCTAAGGTTCAGCTAAATGTCAATGAATGCCATTTGGGAATGAGTGTCATTATGTTACAACTTAGCCTCCTATCTAAATCGCTGTGGCTCGCCAATGCTCGTTCCCTTTTTGATCATGTTGCGCGAAGGCATCGAGGCCGCGCTCATCGTCGGCATCATTGCCAGTTACCTGCAACAGACCGGCCGCGGTCAATGGATGCCAGCGGTATGGATCGGCGTCTTCCTCGCCGCCGCCCTTGCCCTGCTGGTCGGCGGTGGTCTGGAGCTGGTCAGTGCTGAATTCCCGCAAAAGCAGCAGGAGTTGTTCGAAGGCGTGGTCGGTCTGGTCGCCGTGGGCATTCTCAGTTCGATGGTGTTCTGGATGCGCAAGGTCGCGCGGTCGATCAAGCACTCGCTGCAAGCCTCGCTGGATCAGGCGCTGACGCAATCCAGGCATCAGGTGATTGCATTGATCGCCATGGTCTTCTTCGCCGTCGCTCGCGAAGGCCTGGAAACGGTGTTCTTCCTGCTCGCCGTGTTCCAGCAAAGCGAAGGCCCGGGTGCGCCGATTGGCGCCCTGCTCGGCCTGATCCTGGCGGTGATCGTCGGTTTCCTGATCTACAGCGGCAGCATGCGCCTCAATCTTTCGGCGTTCTTCAAGTGGACCGGATTGTTCATCCTTGTGGTCGCCGCCGGGATTCTCGCCAACTCGGTGCAGGCGCTGCATGAAGCCGGGCTGTGGAATCACCTGCAAACGGTGCTGTTCGACTTCAGCGCGACGCTGCCGATGGACGGCCCGCTGGGCTCGGTGCTGGCCGGCATGTTCGGTTATCAGGATGCGCCGACCGTCAGCACCTTGGGCGCGTACCTGATTTATCTGCTGCTGGCACTGGTGATGTTCTTCATGCCCGCGCCTCGCCAGGCGACGCCAACCACTTCCGTTTCCAGCCAATAAGGCCCTTCATGTCTACAACCCAAACCCCTCCGGCCCTGCGTTGGGCGCTGGCCGGCTCGGTGCTGCTGATGATCGCCGCCGGCGGGCTGTTCTGGTACGCCTCGAACATGGCCGCCGCCAAGCGTCAGCACAACCACGACGAAATCGTCGTCAACATCCACCCGCACAGTTGCGAGCCGAATGCCCTGACGGTGCCCGCCGGCCGCGCCAGTTTCCGCATCGTCAACCGCTCCGAGCGTGCGGTCGAGTGGGAAATTCTCGACGGCGTGCTGGTGGTCGAAGAGCGGGAAAACATCGCGCCGGGCCTGAGCCAGGTGATCAACGCCAACCTGCAACCGGGCGACTATGCGATCACTTGCGGCTTGCTCAGCAACCCGCGCGGCACTTTGCACGTCACACCGACGGCCGCTTCCGATGCCGCCGCCAAGGCCAAGCCGTCGATGGTGGCTTTCGTCGGGCCGCTGTCGGAATTTCGCGTGTATCTGGCCGTTCAGGGCAGCGCGTTGATCAAAGCGGCGACGGCGCTGAATCAGGCGGTCGCCAGTGGTGATCTGGCGCAGGCGCAAGCGTTGTACCTGCCGGCGCGTGCTGCCTATCAGCGTCTGGCGCCGGCGGCGCAGCGCCTGGCCGAGCTGGACAATCAGATCAATGCCCGCGCCGATTATTTCGAAAAGCGCGAGCAGGATCCGGCCTTTGTCGGTTTCCATCGCCTCGAATACGCGCTGTTCCAGCAGCGCAATCTCGACGATGTCACGCCGATTGCCCAGCGCTTGCTCGCAGATGTCACCACCCTCAAGCAACAGTTGCTCGCGCAGTCACTGCCGCCGGAGCAACTGGTGGGCATCCTCGTGCGCAACCTCAACAGCCTCGCCGAGGTGCGCGCCGGCAGCGGCGAGGAAGAACGCTACAGCCACAGCGATCTCAACGGTTTCGCCGCCAACGCGCAGACCGCGCGCAAGGTCGTCGACCTGTTGCGCCCGATGCTGAGCAAATCCTCCGCTGACGTGTTGGCGAATGTCGACCAGGCCATGAGTGACTTCGACAACCAGCTCAACGCGTTCAAATCCGCCGATGGCTACGTCAGTTACGACGCCGTGACCGCCGCGCAACGCCAGCAGATTGCCGCCAAAGCCAAGGCTCTGGCCACGGCAATGGATGGCATCGACCCCGCCCTCGGCCTTTCCGGCCTGTAAGCAGAAGACCACGACAGATGAACGATTCAGAACCTCTCAACCTGCAACGACGTCGCGTGCTGATGGGCATGGGCGCCGCCGGTGTCGCCCTTGCCGGATCGGCGCTGAGCTGCCCGGCCATGGCCGCGCAGCCTGCGCAAGTCACCGAAGCGCCGAGCAGCGACAAGACCGAAGACCGCCACGACTTCCACGGTGTGCACCAGGCCGGCATCGTCACCCCGCGCCCGGCCTCCGGGATGCTGGTGGCGTTCGATGTGCTGGCCAGCGATCGCGAAGACCTCGAGCGGCTGTTCCGCACCTTGAACGAACGCATCGCGTTTTTGATGAAAGGCGGCCCGGTCGCGCAGGTCGACCCGAAACTGCCACCGCTGGACTCCGGCATCCTCGGCCCGGTGGTCACCCCGGACAACCTGACCATCACCGTTTCCGTCGGCGATTCGCTGTTCGACGAGCGCTTCGGTCTGGCGGCGGCAAAGCCCAGGCGTCTGCAACGCATGGTCGGCTTTCCCAATGATGCGCTGGACGCCGATTGCTGCCATGGCGACCTGAGCCTGCAGTTCTGCGCCAACACCGCCGACACCAACATTCACGCCCTGCGCGACATCGTCAAGAATCTTCCTGACCTGCTGCTGGTGCGCTGGAAACAGGAAGGCAGCGTCCCGCCGCAAGCGCCGGCCAAACCCGGTGTACCGGCGCAGTCGGCACGCAACTTTCTCGGTTTTCGCGATGGCTCGGCCAACCCTGATTCCAACGACGCCAAGGCCATGGAGCGGATTGTCTGGGTACAACCGGACAGTGACGAACCGGCCTGGGCTGCTCACGGCAGTTATCAAGCGGTGCGCATCATCCGCAACTTCGTCGAGCGCTGGGATCGCACGCCCTTGCAGGAGCAGGAAAGCATTCTCGGCCGGGTCAAGAGCAGCGGCGCGCCCATCGGCGGCCACAAGGAAAGCGAAGTGCCGGATTACAGCAAGGATCCGGCCGGCAAGCTGACCAGGCTCGATGCGCACATTCGTCTGGCCAACCCGCGCACCGCCGCGACCCAGGCCAATTTGATCCTGCGGCGGCCGTTCAACTACTCCAACGGCGTCAACAAGAACGGCCAGCTCGACATGGGCCTGCTGTTCATCTGCTATCAGGCCGATCTGGAAAAAGGCTTTATCACCGTGCAAACCCGACTCAATGGCGAGCCGCTTGAGGAATATCTCAAACCGGTCGGCGGCGGTTATTTCTTCACCCTGCCCGGCGCTACCGGCGATGACGATTTCATCGGTCGCACGTTACTCGCTGCCACCTCCCAAAACAAAACCGCATGACACCCAACCGACACTGGAGCCGCCCCATGAAAAAGACGCCACTCGCGTTATTGCTGACCCTTGGTTTGCTCAACACCCCTCTGTCGGCGTTTGCCGCGACTGCACCGCTGGATCTGGTGGGACCGGTGTCGGACTACAAGATTTACGTCACCGAAAAGCTCGATGAACTGGCCAGCCACACCCAGCAGTTCACCGACGCAGTGAAGAAAGGCGACTTGGCGACCGCGCAGAAGCTCTACGCGCCGACGCGGGTGTATTACGAGTCGATCGAGCCGATTGCCGAGCTGTTCAGCGATCTCGATGCGTCCATCGATTCTCGCGTCGACGATCACGAAAAAGGCGTAAAGGCCGAGGACTTCACTGGCTTTCACCGCATCGAATATTCGTTGTTCGCGGAGAAATCCACCAAAGGCCTGAACGCATTGGCCGACGGTTTGAACAAAGACGTGCAGGATCTGCAAACCCGTGTGGCCGGTCTGACCTTCCCGCCGGAAAAAGTCGTTGGCGGCGCTGCCGCACTGTTGGAAGAAGTGGCGGCGACGAAGATTTCCGGCGAGGAGGACCGCTACAGCCACACCGACCTGTATGACTTCCAGGGCAATATCGACGGCGCCAAGAAGATCGTCGATCTGTTCCGCCCGCAGATCGAACAGCAGGACAAGGCATTCGTAGCGAAAGTCGACAAGAACTTCGCCACGGTCGACAGGATTCTGGCCAAGTACAAGACTTCGGATGGCGGATTTGAGACCTATGACAAGGTCAAGGACAACGACCGCAAAGCGCTGGTCGGGCCGGTGAATACGCTGGCGGAAGATTTGTCGATGATGCGCGGGAAGTTGGGTCTGAACTGATTTTTTAGCCTCTGGTCTGGCCCCTTCGCGAGCAGGCTCGCTCCCACAGTTGGAATGCATTTCCCTGTGGGAGCGAGCCTGCTCGCGAAAGCAATTTCGGACGCGCTAGAGAATCCTGTAAAGCAACCGCTCAATCCTCACCCGACTCACTCGCTTGAGAAACTTCGCCACCCCTGCCGGGTAATCCGGCAGCGTTTCTAGCGCCTGGAAACTGTCGATCCGCGTGGTATGGCGGAAGATGTTTTCCAGCTCTTTCGCCCGTGGCTCCAGCCACTCGCCTTTCGGGTCTTCGATCAGCAGCGCGTTTTCCAGGTCGAGGCGAAACGCCCGTGGGTTGAGGTTGTTGCCGGTCAGCAAGGTGTAGCGCTGATCGATCCACATGCCTTTGAGGTGATAGGTGTTGTCACCGTCGCGCCACAAGTGCAGGTTCAATTGGCCGCTGTCGATGCTGTGCTGATGGCGTTTGGCGAAGCGGCGCAGGCTGATCTCGTACAGATACGGCAGCGCGGCGATCACCTTGAACGGCTCGCTCGGCGGAATGTAGAAATCGTTGGCGGTCTTGTCGCCGACCACAATGTCGATCTTCACGCCACGGGCCAGCGCGCGGTTGATCTCACGGATCACGCCCAGTGGCAGGTTGAAGTATGGCGTACAGATGGTCAGCTGCTTTTGCGCGCTAGCGATCAGTTCGAGAATCGCCCGGTTCAGCGGGTTGTTCTTGCCGACGCCGAGCAGTGGCGTGACCGACAGACCTTCTCGGCTGGTGCTGCCGGCGCCGGTGTCATAGGTCGCATACTTGAGGCGACTGCGCAGGTCACCGATGTCGTTGCGCAGGCTGCGGGTAGTCGGCAGGTTGGGCAGGTCGAGGCGGTGCACGGCTTTCGATTCGATCAGGCCATGCTTGACCAGGTGATGCATCGAATCCGCCAGCTCGCGACTGTGCAGCACGTGGTAACGGTCGAAACGGTACTTGTCGAGTTTGTGCAGGTAGACGTTGTTCAGGCTCGCGCCGCTGTAGACCACCTTGTCGTCGATCACGAAGCCTTTGAGGTGCAGCACGCCGAACAGCTCGCGGGTCTGCACCGGCACGCCGTAGATCGGCACTTCGCTCTGATGCGTGCGGGTCATGTCCTGATACCAGGCGGCGTTGCCCGGCTGCTTGCCGGCACCAATCAAACCGCGCTGGGCACGCAACCAGTCGACCACCACGGCGATTTCCAGCTCGGGACGCTTGAGCTTGGCTGCGTGCAGGGCATCGAGGATTTCCTGACCGGCTTCGTCCTGCTGCAGATACAGCGCAACGATGTATATGCGCTGCGTCGCTGCGGCGATTTGCTCGAGCAGGCAGCGTCGGAATTCGGCAGCACTGGACAGAATGCTCACCGCCTCGGCGGTCAGCGCGAAGCTGCGCAGTTTGGGCAGCAGAGAACGTTTGAAAAGCAACGGCATAAGGCTCGCAAGGTTCGATTCCGAAGAGTTTGAGAGCTTACACCATCGTCTGCGCCGGGTCTTGTCAGTGTCCGTAATGGCCCCTTCGCGAGCAGGCTCGCTCCCACCGTTGAAATGCATTCCCCTGTGGGAGCGAGCGTGCTCGCGAAAGCGTTTTCACACACGCTGAAGAAATTCGCTTGACCAAGGAGAACAGTCGTTCTACTGTTCGCCACATGAACGAATCAATCAGCAATGACACACGCGACATCATTCTGGATGTCACCGAAAAGTTGATCTACAAAAGTGGCATCGCTGCCACCAGCATGGATCTTCTGGTGAAGACCGCCGGCGTCTCCAGAAAAAGCATCTACCGTTACTTTGCCGACAAGGACGCACTGGTTGTCGCAGCCCTTCAGCGACGCGATATTCGCTGGATGCACTGGTTCACAAGTGCTGTCCGCCAGGCCGAAACCCCGGCCGATCGCCTGCTCAACCTGTTTACCGTGCTCAAGGGCTGGTTCGACTCGGAAGGCTTTCGCGGCTGCGCCTTCATCAACACCAGCGGCGAAACCGGTGATCCACAGGATCCAGTGCGACTGGTGGCCAAAGAACACAAACAGAAGCTGCTCGACTACGTGTGCGAGCTATGTACCGAATATGGCGCCGAGGATCCGCAACTGCTGGCCAGACAGTTGCTGATCCTGATTGAAGGCGCCATTACCGTAGCGCTTGTGATGGGTGATCACAGTGCCGCCGATAATGCGCAATGCATGGCGCGAAAGTTATTGGGCCTGTAACTCTTAGCAAGCCGGACTTGTTGTTCAAACATTAAATGAATCAGGAGATTGAACATGTCGACTGCAGCCCAGATACGTCCGCCATTGCCCCCGTTCAACCATGCTTCAGCCATCGAGAAAGTGCGTCTGGCCGAGGATGGCTGGAACAGCCGCGATCCGGAAAAGGTTTCGCTCGCTTACACCCTCGACACCAAATGGCGCAATCGCGCCGAGTTCGCCAACAACCGCGAAGAGGCCAAGGCGTTTCTGACGCGCAAATGGGCGAAGGAACTGGATTATCGTTTGATCAAAGAACTCTGGGCCTACTCCGATACGCGTATCGCGGTGCGTTATGCCTATGAATGGCACGACGATTCCGGCAACTGGTTCCGCTCGTACGGCAACGAGAACTGGGAGTTCGATGACAACGGCCTGATGTTCCAGCGCTATGCCTGCATCAATGACATGCCGATCAAGGAAAGCGAGCGCAAATTCCACTGGCCGCTGGGGCGCCGGCCGGATGATCATCCGGGGCTGAGTGAACTCGGTCTCTAAAGCCAACCCACCCCTGTGTAGGAGCTGCCGAAGGCTGCGATCTTTTGATCTTGATTTGATCGTTCCCACGCGCAGCAGCCGGAACGCTCTGCGTCCCGGAAGATCGCAGCCTTCGGCAGCTCCTACACAGGAACGTATTCCAGAGCGTAGTTGACGACGGCATGCTCTGGCTCGCCGCCGCAGTTCGATACAGGTAACATAATCGCCCTCCCCGCAGCCTACTTTCTGCGCCTTGCCGAATAAGCCGACTCCATGCCTTTCGAACTCAGCGTTGACCTCACCACCCTGGCCATTCTGGCTGCTGTTGCTTTCCTTGCCGGTTTCATCGATGCCATCGCGGGCGGTGGCGGTCTGTTGACCACGCCGGCGCTGCTGACGGCGGGCCTGCCGCCGCATCTGGTGCTGGGCACCAACAAGCTGAGCTCGACCTTCGGTTCGGCGACCGCCAGCTTCACCTTCTACAAACGCAAACTGTTTCATCCACGCCAGTGGACCCACGCCATTGTCGGCACCTTGGTCGGCGCGCTGACTGGCGCGGTGGTTGCGCATTACCTGCCGGCCGAATGGCTGAACAAGATGCTGCCGGTGATCGTTTTCGCCTGTGGCCTGTATTTGCTGTTTGGCGGCACGCCGAAAGCGCCGCTCGACAGCGACGCGCCGATCAAAAAGAAATGGCAATCGACCCAAGGCTTCAGCCTCGGTTTCTACGATGGCGTGGCCGGCCCCGGCACGGGCGCATTCTGGACCGTGAGCAGTCTGCTGCTGTACCCGATCGATCTGGTCAAGGCCAGCGGCGTGGCGCGGAGCATGAACTTCGTCAGCAACATCGCGGCGCTGTCGGTGTTCATCTTCTCCGGACAAGTCGACTGGATCATCGGCCTGTGCATGGGCCTGTCGGTGATGGTCGGGGCTTTCTTTGGCGCGCGCACCGCGATCAGCGGCGGCGCCAAATTCATTCGTCCGGTGTTCATCACCGTCGTGCTCGGGCTGACTGTGCGCCTAGCCTGGCAACACTGGTTCAGCGTGGCCTAAGCGCCGCGCCACATAGACGTCGATCAGGTAACGGGCAATCGAACGCGACGCTGGCAACGGCGGCAACTCGTGCACGTTGAACCACTGGGCGTCTTCGATCTCGTCTTCCTGACAGACAATTTCGCCACCGGCATATTCGGCATGGAAGCCGAGCATCATCGAATGCGGGAACGGCCAGCACTGGCTGCCGATGTACTGGATGTTCTTCACTTCGATCTGCACTTCCTCGCGAACTTCGCGAATCAGGCAATCCTCGGCTGATTCCCCCGGCTCGGCGAAGCCGGCCAGCGTGCTGTAAACCCCGGTGACGAAACGCGGCGAGCGCGCCAGAAGAATTTCGTCGCCACGGGTGATCAGCACGATCATGCTCGGTGAAATGCGCGGATAACTGCGCAGCTCGCACGGCTGGCAATACATCGCTCGTTCACGCGGCACTTGCGTCATCGGCTGCCCGCAGTTGCCGCAGAAGCGGTGTTCGCGAGCCCAAGTGCCGATCTGTGCGGCATAACCGAGCACTTTGTACAGCGTGTGATCGCCTTCGAGCATGAACGCTCGCAGGCCTTTCCAGCCGCATCCGGGCACTTCGCTGACACTGCGCAACTCAAGCAGATAGACCGGTTCGCCATCCAGATGACCAATCCCATGCTCGGCGAGGACTGGAAGGTCCTGGCGCTTGAGCCATTCGCGCGGGAACAGTGCGCCATTGTCATCGAACAGAAAGCCTTCCGGGCTGCGCGCTACGGCCCAGCCGCCGGGTTGATCAGTGTCGAGTACTGCAGTGGTCCAGCGAGAGGTCATGGTTAACTCAATCCAGAAATTCGGGTTTCTGTTTGCTCATGTGGGCGGCCATGGCCACGCGCAGATCGTTAGATTGCAGCATGGCGGCGTTCCAGGTGGCAACGTATTCGAGACCATCGTCGATTCGGTGGTCGCGCATGTAGCTGATCATTTCCTTGGTGCCGGTCACGGCAATCGGCGACTTCGCCGCGATGTCGCGGGCAATGTCGAACACGCCTTCGAGCAGTGTGTCTTTGTCGCTGTAGACGCGATTGACCAAGCCCATGCTGCGTGCTTCCTCGGCGCCAAAGGTGCGACCGGTGTAAGCCAGCTCACGCAGCATGCCGTCTCCGATGATTCGCGGCAACCGTTGCAGCGTACCGACGTCAGCGGCCATGCCGATGTCAATTTCCTTGATGGAAAATTGCGCGTCCTCGGCGGCATAACGCATATCACAAGCCGAGATCAGATCGATCGCCCCGCCCAGGCAATAGCCCTGAATCGCAGCAAGCACCGGTTTGCGGCAGTTGTCGACAGCGTTGAACGAGGCTTGCAGATTGAGGATCTTGCGCCGCAACAGGCGCGCATTGCGGCCCACGTCCTTGCCCAGTTCATTGGCGACACCGGCAAGCATCATCAGGTCAATGCCGGAAGAAAAATGTTTGCCATTACCGCTGAGCACCACCACGCGGACTTCGTCGGTATCGTCGATCCATTGGAAGATCTCGATGATCTCGCTCCAGAACGCCGCGTTCATTGCGTTGATCTTTTCCGGGCGATTGATCTGCACATGCGCGATGTTATCGGCCAGTTCGACGCTGAAGGCGGAGTATTGAGTCATGGCAGTGATCCTTTACCGGGCTGGGAAATAAGGCCCGAACTATAACAAGGCAACGGGGCGGCGGTTCGGCCAAATGCGGGACTGACGGGCGCGGCTCATTGGGGAGCAGCCGAAGGCTGCGATCTTTTTGGGACGCAGAGCGTCCCGGGCTGCATTCCCACGCAGAGCGTGGGAACGATCGATTGGCTTATTTCAGCCCCAGCCTGTACAGCGAGCCATTCTCTTCATCCGTCAGCACATACAGATAGCCATCCGGCCCTTGGCGCACATCGCGGATGCGCTGATTCAATTCACCCAGCAAACGCTCCTCATGCACCACCTTGTCACCATCGAACTGCAGGCGAATCAGTTCCTGGGTCACCAGTGCGCCGATGAACGCGTTGTGCTGCCACGGGGTGAAGCGATCGGCGTCGTAGAACGCCATGCCGGTAACCCCCGGGGATTTTTCCCAGACATGATGCGGCGCCACGGTGCCTTCAGCAGTTTTGCCCTTGGCCTCTGGAATGGGCTGCATCGAGTAATTGATGCCATGGGTCGCCAACGGCCAGCCGTAGTTTTTGCCGCGCTCGATGATGTTCACTTCATCACCGCCACGTGGCCCGTGTTCGTTCTCCCACAGCGTGCCGGTCCACGGATTGAGCGCCGCGCCCTGCGGGTTGCGCAGGCCATAGGACCAGATTTCAGGCCGGACACCGGATTGGCCAACGAAAGGGTTATCGTCCGGCACTTTGCCGTCCGGGAAGATGCGTACGACTTTGCCTTGCAACTTGTCGAGGTCCTGCGCAGTCGGCCGATCATTGTTTTCGCCGAGGGTGATGAACAGATACCCGTCGCGATCGAACACCAGCCGCGAACCGAAGTGGTTGC
Organism: Pseudomonas sp. AC083; assembly: GCF_979253165.1. Classification (NCBI taxonomy): domain Bacteria; kingdom Pseudomonadati; phylum Pseudomonadota; class Gammaproteobacteria; order Pseudomonadales; family Pseudomonadaceae; genus Pseudomonas; species Pseudomonas sp. AC083. Next base: position 323,858 of record NZ_CEEDDH010000001.1, on the reverse strand, counting down.
TCACTGAGAGTTTCGGTTCCTGACGGAAGATCACGTTGAAGTCCTTCAACGTCTTCAGGTCATCGGAAAGCCGTCCGCGCCCTACCGCCGTACCAGCCTTGCCGCCCTCACCGCCGCCTTCTGCATACGACAGGTAGACCATGCGGTCCTGCTTGAAGTCCGGCGACAGTGCCACATCAAGCAAACCGCCCTGCCCTTTGGCCCAGACTTGCGGCACGCCACTGATCGGCTCCGACAGTTTGCCGTCCTTGCTCACGACGCGCAGATGCCCCGGGCGCTCGGTCACCAGCATGCCCTTCTGATCAGGCAGAAATGCCAGCGCCCACGGATGTTCCAGGCCCTGGGCAACGGTGGTGACTTCAAGAATGCCCTGTTCGCTTTTAAGCTCTTTAGGCGCGGCGGCGAAGGCCGGGGCACTGATCAGCGCGGCGGCGCAACAGGTGGCTAGAAGGGTTTTACGCAACATGCACGATTCCTTTTGTTCGTGTGAAAGGCTGACAGGACCTCAGTCCTGCCGTTCAACGGTTGCTGCCGGTGCCCCGTGGGGGCGGGTTGGGAATGAAGGTTGGCGGATTGCTCGGCACCGAGCGAATGGGCTGGCCATTGCCGATACCGCGATTTTCAAGGGTTGGCTGACGTGGCACGGGAACGGTGTTCGGCCCGCGAAGGGGCGGAGCACTGGGCTGGGTGCCCTGCATGCTGTTGGGGTTGGCCCGGCGGATCGGGCTGTTGTAAGGGTTATTGCTGTTGCCGGTGGGGCTTTGCGCCAGCACGACATCGGCATGCACCAGACCGCCACTGAGGGCCAGGACGGCGATGCCAATCAGAAAACGATTCATGAGGAATACCTCTCGATGTGCGTGGACTAGAGCCTTGGAGCCCACGCTACGCCGTGGGTTCGGATTTGTTAACCCTCGCGTCTTAAACAACATGTAACACGGCTTGACCGTACCGCTGGACGCTGCGCAATCACTGGAAACTTTCTCACCGCGCCACGGGTCACCTGATCATCACTCGGAGGACAAGTCATGGCTCGGGCAATCTGGAAAGGCGCAATCAGTTTTGGACTGGTACACATCCCCGTGGCGCTGGTTTCAGCGACGTCGTCCCAAGGCGTGGACTTCGACTGGCTCGACAGCCGCAGCATGGACCCGGTGGGCTATAAACGCATCAACAAGGTCACCGGCAAGGAAGTCACCAAAGAGAACATCGTCAAAGGCGTGGCCTACGAAAAGGGCCGATATGTGGTGCTCAGCGAGGAAGAAATCCGCTCGGCGCACCCGGTTTCCACGCAGACCATCGACATTTTCTCGTTCGTCGATGCCGAGCAGATTCCGCTGCAGAACATCGATACGCCCTACTACCTGGCACCGGACAAGCGCGGCGGCAAGGTCTACGCGTTGCTGCGCGAAACCCTGAGCAAAACCAACAAGGTCGCCCTCGCCCGCGTTGTCCTGCATACCCGTCAATACCTGGCCGCGTTGATGCCGCTGGAGTCGGCGCTGGTTCTGGTGAAACTGCGCTGGCCGCAGGAAGTGCGCAGCCTCGATGAGCTGGCGCTGGGCAGCGAAGTGACCAAACCGCAACTGGCCAAGGGCGAATTGGACATGGCTAAACGTCTGGTTGAAGACATGACCTCGGAGTGGTCGCCGGAGGACTACAAGGACGAGTTCGAAGACAAGATCATGGCGCTGGTCGAGAAGAAAGCCCACGAAGGCAAGATCGAGGACGTCGAGACCGCCACTGGCGAGGAAGAGCGCAAGACTGCCGATGTTATCGACTTGACCGAACTGCTCAAGCGCAGCCTCGGTGGCAAGGCACCGGCCAAGCCCAAGGCTAAATCAACCAGTAAGGCGGCGCCGGCGAAGAAGACTCGGAAAGCGTCCGGGGAGTAAGCTTTGGGCCAGCTAGAGGTATGTTTGAAGTGAAGCCGCCTTCGCGAGCAGGCTCGCTCCCACAGGGGAACGCATTCCAGATTGTGGGAGCGAGCCTGCTCGCGAAGAGGCCGGTACCGACGCCGCAAGCCTTCAGATCAGAATGAAGATCGCCAGCAACGCGGCAAAAATCGCCCATTTCTCGAGGTAATACCGCGTACGGTTGCGCTTCTTCAACTCTTTGCCGCGCAAACGGATCTTGTAGATCTTGGTAAACAAGCGGTTGATACCACCGGTCTTGTCCCCCGCATCATTTGGCGCGCCCGCCGCTGACATCACCGTGCGGCTGAACCAGCGGTTGAACGCCGCCGCCCAGCGGTACTTCAACGGCCGCTCAATATCACAGAACAGAATGATGCGATTCTGATCCGTGGTGTTCTCTGCGTAATGAATAAACGTCTCGTCGAACATCACCGCTTCGCCATCGCGCCAGTGATAGTTCTCGCCGTCGACGTTGATATAGCAGCCAGGATCGTTCGGCGTATCCAGGCCCAGGTGATAACGGTAGGACCCCGCGTACGGATCGCGATGGCGCACCAGCTTGGAGCCCGGTGGCAGCTCGGCAAACATCGCCGCTTTGATCGACCCGATGCTCTGCACCAGTTCGGTGGTGCGTGGGCACAGCTTCATCGCCGATGGGTGACTGTCGCCGTACCACTTGAGGTAGAAGCGCTTCCAGCCGGTCTTGAAGAAGGAGTTGAAGCCGACATCGTCATACTGATTCGAGCGCTTGATCTCGCCGGCACGCAACAGATTCTGGCCTTCCTCGCGAATCTCTTCCCAGTTCGCCTGCAACGGGCTCAGATCGGGGAAATCCGCCGGATTCAGATACGGCTTGTTGGGCATCCTGGAAAACAGATAGAGGAAGCAGTTGATCGGCGCGAGGAACGTCGAGTGGTCGCTCAATTGCCGCCCCAGCTTGTGGCGCACGCGTCCACGCAAGTGAACGTAAGCAATGGAGATGACATAAACAGCGGCAATGATGAGTTTCACGGAAAAGGGTCACACGTCAAAAGTGAACAAACTGCGCGCGTGGCGACCTGAGGCCCAGCGTCTTATGCAGCGGTCTTGATGCACAGGGCGCGTCCATGGCCCGCGCCGTTTCCGGGCGCTCGGTGAAAGGGTGGCATTTTAGCCACAGTTCGTAACCGATAGTGAACCCTCAACTGTGAAAAACTGTCTTGCGCGTTTGCGTGTAAAGCTATAGCACACTTGAATCCATACAAACGCCCGTTGCTCATTTCAATGGAACCACGCTTGGCACGCGCTCCTCTATCGCTTACCAATAACGGAGGAACCCCCATGATCGCCCCAGAAACCGGTATGAAACCAGGTCAGCGCTATCGAATTGAAAGCGTCGAGCGCGCGCCGCAATTCTCTGGCTTTTTTCTCGATGGAAAGTATTACCTGGGACCCGAGTTGCAGACCGCCATCGGCTGGCTTGAAGGGCAAATATTCTTCTACGACCAGCTCGACCCGACCGGTGAGCCGGTTTATCCGGGCCGAATTGCCGGCACGATCGAAGGGCTGACGCTGGTAATGCCGGACGGCTTACGGCTGGAGATTGAAGAAGCGCCTTATCTGGCGGAACCTGCTGCGCCAGTGCGCGCTTCCCTCGCCGGGCGCATCGAGCGTATCTCGCGGCAGCCAATTCGCCCTTCACCGCTTCTGGTGGCCGGGGCTGCGATGCTGGTAGGGGTTTGCCTGCTGACGATCTCGCGCATCAGAAATCGCTGAAGGCCACCGCGCGAGCAGTGGCCCAACTATCGGTCACTGCTCGCGGGTTACCGTCAGTGCGACCACGGCGATTCGCTCGGCGCGCTCATATTCAGGCTTGAGCAGTTCCTCGCTGAACACATCCGGATCGAGTTCGCGATAAGTCCAGCCAAAACGCTCGCCCTTGAGCAGAGGCGCCACGGCCTCGCGGAACGGATCCTGCCCGGCGACGATCGCCACGCCGGTGTACACCAGCAACGTGCCGCCTACCTCCAGTCGTGGCAACGCCTCACGCACGATCCGCACCGACAAACCCTCACCCAGCGCCCCGCCGCCGTGGCGATAGGCGCGCTGTTGCTCGTCGTTCATGTACGGCGGATTGGCGATGATCAAATCGAACTGCCCTTCGACACTGGCGAGCAGATCGCTGTGATACACCGACACATTGTTTGCGCCCGCCAGCTCGGCGTTAACCGCACTCATGCGCAGCGCCCGCGGATTGATGTCGACCGCCAGCACGTCGGCATCAGGACGTGCCTTGGCCATGACCACCGCGCCGGCGCCGCTTCCGCAGCCGATGTCCACCGCGCGCCTGATCGGCGAAAAGCGCTGCTGCAATTGCGCTTCGATGGCCTGAGCAAAGCGGTAAGTGTCGGGGCCGAAGAACACCGCGTCGCTCGCCGTCGTCGGAAACGCCGAGTGGGCGAACAAGCGGTCATTCAGCGTCGACCAGCGCACATGGCTGCGCCACACGGCGCCATCGCGTTCGACTGCGCCGGCCTGCTCCAGCGTGGCCAGTTCCTCTGCGCGAAATAGCTCTGAAGGAAACGGCATCGACCAACCAAACACATCGCGCAGATCCTTGGCCAGCGGCGTGGCAAAGCGTTGGAGATAACGTTCGTGGGTCAATGGCGTTGGGGTAATGAAGTGATAACCACTGTCGAGCAGGCGCTTGCCCAACTCGAACAGGGCTCTATCGGATGTTTCTTGTGCCGACATGAAGCCTCCTTGTTTCAACGCAAGCGGGCGCGCAATTGGATGAAGCGACGCGTCGCGAAAAGTCCGGCCGGGCGCCAGTGTCGCTGCGGTTGCAGCCAAGGCATCAACAACGCCATTTGCTCGGCGGCAGGTTTGTCAGCCAGTGCCGCTTCCAGATTGAGCAGATCGGCATCATCGTCAAAGGTTTCCTCTACCGCAGCTTCGCGGCGCACATAAGGCCGAGGCCGGGATGCAGGGCAATCCTGAGTGATCCAGTCGCGCAGCAGCTGTTTTTCATAGCCGTTGAACACACCGAACATCGCCGCGTCGCTGCCGTCAATCAACCGCCAGAAACGACTTTCTTCCACCGCCTCGCCGCGCTTGATCCAGCTCTTGCGCTCCAGCGCCGAAAGAAACTCGCCCATTTGCCCCGGCGTGGCCAGCCATTGATTGATGGTGCGGTTTTCGATGCGGCAGTAATCGGAATGCATGTGACGGCCAAACACAGCCTTGCGCTCAAGCATGGCGATGACTTCATGGTCCAGATCGAACTCTGTAATCACGGCGGTTGTGCCCTTGCCAATGTCATTGAGGCGATAACCGACGGCCATGCGCCGATAGAACTCATCGCGCTCTTCGCCCAGCGGCATCAGTTCGAGCATTGATTGCACAGCCTTGCGCGCGTGGCCGGTGCTGGCGTTGTCGATGGTCACATGCAGGCGAAAATAGTGCGGATCGATGCCCAGCTCTGCCAATTCATAAGCACTGATCAGCAGATGCAGAGGCAGTTGTTCGTAGCCGAGATTGAAACCGATAACTTCAGGCAAAAACTGCCCGCCGAAACGTCCCAGCGCCAACTGCACCGCGCCTTGCAGAAAATACTCGTCGGCAAGACCGCTCAGATCGGAGCAGTCATGCTCGGCGAGCAGCTTGCGATAGATCACCACATGATTCTGCCGTGGCACGCCCTCGCCCAGCTCTTCCAGATAGGTATCGAGTAAATCGTCGAAACGCGGGTCCTGCCACTGCGGCAGTAACCCGGCCAGCCAGGCGCCATCGACCTCTTTGGTCGGTGCCACATGCAAAATGAAATACAACGCGTGGGATTTGTTGCGGAAATAGCGGCGCGGCGCGCCCTGCTGACGTTGCTCGAGGTAATCGGCGTACTCGGCCGCCACGCTGGCGCAGCGGGTTTCCGACCATTGCAGCAGTTCTTCGGCGCTGGCCGGCAAATCGTCAGACAGCGCAGCCGCCTTGCTCAGTTGCCGGCGCAGGAAGTCCAGTGCCGCGCGATCGACCGTGGAGTCTTCCGCCAGCAATCGGTCATAGAGCCGGCGCTCGGTATCCGCCGGCATGGATGTTTTACCCGAAGACTTCCTGGTCGGGATTTCGATCAGCGACATGACTCATTCCCCTGCGTTATTGGCATTGCCTATAAACGAAAGAGTGATTGGCGCTGAAAAAAATTCCTTTTTTGTGCGGGGCGATGCGCTCAGTGGTGTGCGTCGGGTGGCTAACCCAAAGCCGTGTCGAGAAACATCATCACGCCAAAGCCGAGCATCAGTCCGAGCGTGGCCGGTGTTTCGTGGCCGTTGCGGTGAGTTTCCGGAATGACCTCGTGGGACACCACGAAGATCATCGCACCGGCGGCCAGGCCCATCGCCACCGGGAAGCCCAGCGCAAAGCTGTTAGTGATGCCCAATCCGATAATCGCGCCCAACGGTTCCATCAATCCTGACGCAGCGGCAATCAACGCTGCACGTACTGCGGAAATGCCGGTCACGCGCAGCGCCAACGCCACGGCCAGTCCTTCTGGAATGTCCTGAATGGCGATCGCAGTGGTCAGCGGCAAGCCGATTTTCATGTCGCCGGTGGCGAAGCTGACGCCGATCGCCATGCCTTCCGGCAGGTTGTGCAGGGTGATCGCCAGCACGAACAGCCAGACCCGATTGAAGCGCTTGGCTTCCGGGCCGCGCCGGCCGCTTTTTTCATGTTCGTGAGGAACGAAACGGTCGAGGCCGACCATCAACGCCACGCCCAAGGCCATGCCGGCCACAACGACGGCAGCGGCGAGCATGGGACTGCTCACCGCCTCCTTCGCCGCCGCAATGCCCGGCAGGATCAATGAAAAGGAACTGGCTGCCAGCATCATCCCCGCCGCGAAACCGAGCATGGTGTCCTGGGTTCGCGAAGTAATCGCCCGCAACGCCAGGGCCAATAACGCACCGACTGCCGTGGCGGCAAAACCCGACAGCCCGCCAAGTGTGGCGAGGCGCAAGGTGTCGCGGCCCGTGCTGACCAAACCGGTGTAGCCACTGATCAACAGCAACACGGTTACACCGACCAGGGTCAGCCAGAAAATGCGCCCTCCCCAGCCCGTACGCGAAAGGTTCACGAACCATGCGCGTACGGGAGCTGCGAATGAAGATGACGGTAGCGCCATGAAAACTCCTCGGTTTCAGGTGGCCGGTGCGAACGGCGTGGTTTCATCCAACTGCGCCAGCGGAACATCGCTGCCACCCGGGGTCAGAATCACCTTGCGGCATTCTTCCTGCTTTTTATTGAAGATCTTGTAACCCTCGGCAGCCTGCTCCAACGACAGCCTGTGAGTGATGATCGCTTCGGGCTGCAACTTGCCGGTTTCAATGTAGCCAAGCAGCTCCGGCAGAAAACGCTGTACGTGAGTCTGGCCCATTTTGAAGGTCAGGCCCTTGTCAAAAGCGTCGCCGAACATAAAGCCATGGATAAACCCGGCATACACCCCCGGAACGCTGACCACGCCGCCACGGCGTACAGCGGCGATGCACTGGCGCAAGGCCTTGCCGCTGCTGCCTTCAAGCTTGAGTGTAGCCATCACCGTTTCGGTGGTGCTGCCCTTGGCTTCAAGGCCCACGGCATCGACCACGGCATCGACGCCGCGATGGCCGGGAGTCTGGCCGGTAATGGTGTCGGCCGGGTCATCGTCTTGATCGAAGTTGATCGGAATCACGCCGTAGGTGCGCTGGGCATAATCGAGGCGGTACTGGTGATGGTCGACCATGAAGATCAGCTCAGCACCGAGCATTCTCGCGCAGGCTGCGGTGAGCAACCCGACCGGGCCGGCGCCGTAAATGGCCAGACTCGAACCCTGTTTGACGCCGGCGTTGATCACGGCTTGCCAGGCAGTCGGTAGGATGTCAGACAGAAACAGCACTTTCTCGTCCGACAGCGTGCCCGGCACCTTGAACGGCCCGGTATTGGCTTTCGGCACGCGCACCAGTTCCGCCTGGCCACCGGGAATTCCGCCATACAGACGGCTGTAGCCGAACAGCGCTGCTGGCGGCGGAATCATTTTCTTGTTCAGCGCCGCGCCAGGGCCCTCATTGGTGGTCTCGCAGGCGGCGTAAAGCTCTTGCTGGCAGAAGAAGCAATCGCCACAGGCGATCACGAACGGAATCACCACACGGTCGCCGCGCTGCACCGCCGTAACGGCTGGCCCGGTTTCTTCGACGATGCCCATGAACTCATGGCCAAAGATATCGCCGTGCTCGACGGTGGGTATTTTGCCTCGGTACAGGTGCAGGTCCGAACCGCAGATGGCGGTAGCGGTGACGCGCAGGATGATGTCGTCGGCGGCTTCAAGTTTCGGGTCCGGTACGGTTTCGACGCGCACGTCATGGGCGCCGTGATAGGTCATTGCTCGCATGGCTTGGTCCTCACTCGTTTGAACGAAAATGGCTACTGCTCCACTTTCCGAAGTGAAAATGGTCGAGTGAGTTCATTCGGGTTTTCGAGATTTTGATCAGCGGATATCGATCGCTTCTCGGACGAGCCGATGCGTACGTCCATTTGCCTGCCATATAACTGCCGTCTGAGTTATGCGACAATGCGCGCCAATGTCCAACAAGAACCCCGCACTCGTCGCTCAGCAGCTTGCCTTCAACGGCCCCAGTTGCGGACGGCTTATGCGCGTTGGCTCAACTCAAGCACAGACTGGGGGGAGCTGGAAAAGCTCCAGATTGGTACTCAAGTTTGTACCAGGCACCACAGACCAGCTCTAACCCATTGATAGGTAAGGTAATTGATCTCCACAGCTAACATCACGATGCAGTTTGGCGCCAAGCCGCTGTTCGAAAACGTTTCGGTCAAATTCGGCGCAGGCAATCGCTACGGCCTGATCGGTGCCAACGGTTGCGGCAAGTCGACCTTCATGAAAATCCTCGGCGGCGACCTTGATCCGTCCGGTGGCCAGGTCATGCTCGAACCGAACGTGCGTCTGGGTAAGCTGCGCCAGGATCAGTTCGCCTACGAAGAATTCACCGTGATCGACACCGTGATCATGGGTCACGAAGAGCTGTGGAAGGTCAAGGCCGAGCGCGATCGCATCTATTCGCTGGCTGAAATGTCCGAAGAAGACGGCATGGCCGTCGCCGAACTGGAAACCGAGTTCGCCGAGATGGACGGTTACACCGCCGAATCCCGCGCCGGCGAATTGTTGCTGGGCCTAGGCATTCCGCTGGAACAGCATTTCGGCCCGATGAGCGAAGTCTCGCCAGGCTGGAAGCTGCGCGTGTTGCTGGCGCAGGCACTGTTCTCCGATCCGGAAGTGCTGTTGCTCGACGAACCGACCAACCACCTGGACATCAACACCATTCGCTGGCTGGAAAACATCCTGACCCAGCGTAACAGCCTGATGATCATCATCTCCCACGACCGTCACTTCCTGAACAGCGTGTGCACGCACATGGCTGACCTGGATTACGGCGAGCTGCGCCTGTTCCCGGGCAACTACGACGAATACATGACGGTGGCGACCCAGTCCCGCGAGCAGTTGCTGTCGGACAACGCCAAGAAGAAAGCGCAGATTTCCGAACTGCAATCGTTCGTCAGCCGCTTCTCGGCCAACGCCTCGAAAGCCAAGCAGGCCACCTCCCGCGCCAAAGCGATCGACAAGATCCAGCTGGCCGAGGTCAAGCCTTCCAGCCGCGTCAGCCCGTTCATTCGTTTCGAGCAGAACAAGAAGCTGCACCGTCAGGCGGTCATGGTCGAGAAAATGGCCAAGGGTTTCGATGGCAAGCCACTGTTCAAGGACTTCAGCTTCCAGGTTGAAGCCGGCGAGCGCGTCGCGATCATCGGCCCGAACGGTATCGGCAAGACCACCCTGCTGCGCACCCTGGTCAACGAACTGACCCCGGACGCCGGTAGCGTGAAATGGACCGACGCCGCTGAGCTGGGCTACTACGCTCAGGATCACGCTCACGACTTCGAAGACGACGTTACCCTGTTCGATTGGATGGGTCAGTGGACCCAGGGCGAGCAGATGATTCGCGGTACTTTGGGCCGCATGCTGTTCTCCAACGACGAGATCCTCAAGTCGGTAAAGGTTATCTCCGGTGGTGAGCAAGGTCGCATGCTGTTCGGCAAGCTGATCCTGCAAAAGCCGAACGTGCTGATCATGGACGAACCGACCAACCACTTGGACATGGAATCGATCGAGGCGCTGAACCTGGCGCTGGAAAACTACCCGGGCACGCTGATCTTCGTCAGCCACGACCGTGAGTTCGTATCGTCCCTAGCCACGCGCATCATCGAGCTGAGCCCGAACGGCGTGACCGACTTCAGCGGCACTTATGACGACTACCTGCGTAGCCAGGGCGTTGTTTTCTAAGGGCAGCTTTTAGTTTCAAGCTGCAAGCTGCAAGTTAAAAGCCCTGTCCGTGTGACGGGGCTTTTTGCATTTGGCGCTTGGGAATTGTGGGTGCGCAGATATTCGCGAGCAGGCTCGCTCCCACAGGGGAATGCATTTCAAATGTGGGAGCGAGCCTGCTCGCGAAGGGGCCCTCAGCAGCTCCATCAATCCCAAGGGAAAGTAGTTAGCCTGCTTTCTTTTATCCCGGCCCCGCGCCATGATGTCGGCAACTCTCCCACCGCCGCCCGCGAACGAGTGCTCATGTCTGCGCAGCCACTGCCACCGCAAAGCTCCCTGGCGATCACCCTGCAGATCGTCTCCATCGTTTTCTACACTTTCATTGCCTTTCTCTGTATCGGTTTGCCGATTGCGGTATTGCCCGGTTACGTCCATGAGCAACTGGGTTTCAGCGCGATCATTGCCGGTCTGGTGATCGGTTCGCAGTATCTGGCCACCCTGCTCAGCCGGCCAATGGCCGGCCGCATGTCGGATACCCTCGGCACCAAGCGGGCGATCATTTATGGCTTGTGGGGGATTGTCCTCAGTGGCGCGCTGACGTTGCTGTCGACCTTGCTGCAAAGTTTTCCGCTGACCAGCCTGTTGATCCTGATTGCCGGGCGCTTGTTGCTCGGTATCGCCCAAGGCCTGATCGGCGTCGGCACCATCAGTTGGTGCATGGGCCAGGTCGGTGTCGAGCACACCGCGAAATCCATCGGCTGGAACGGCATCGCCTCTTACGGCGCGATCGCCATTGGTGCGCCGCTAGGCGTGGTGATGGTTGCCGAATATGGTTTTGTCAGCCTTGGCCTCGCGCTGTCGGCGTTGGCGGCAGGTGCGCTGTGGTTGATCCGCAACAAGCCTTCGGTGCCGGTGATTCGTGGTGAGCGCCTGTCGTTCTGGGCGGTGTTCGGCAAGATTGCGCCGTACGGCACCAGCCTGACGCTGGCCTCGATCGGCTACGGCACGCTGACCACCTTCATCACCCTTTATTATCTCAACCGAGGCTGGACCGGCGCGGCGTACTGCCTGACCGTGTTTGGCGTGTGTTTCATTCTGTCGCGGCTGTTGTTCATCTCGGCGATTGCCCGGTTTGGCGGGTTTGCCTCGGCCATCGTTTGCATGTCGGTTGAAACTGTCGGCCTGGTGATGTTGTGGCTGGCGCCCTCCACTGCGTATGCGTTGATTGGCGCAGGGCTGGCGGGGTTTGGGCTGTCACTGGTGTATCCGGCGCTGGGCGTTGAGGCGATCAAACAGGTGCCGAGTTCCAGTCGCGGATCGGGGCTGGGAGCTTATGCGGTGTTCTTCGATCTGGCACTGGCGATTGCCGGGCCATTGATGGGCGCCGTGGCATTGAATATGGGCTATTCGTGGATCTTCTTCAGCGCGGCATTGTTGTCGGTGACCGGGTTGGGCTTGACCCTGCTGCTCAAGCGTCGCGCGACCTCATGAAACACCGATCCCCTTGTAGGAGCTGATGAGTGCAACGAAGCTGCGATCTTTTGATTTTGCTTTGAAGATCAAGAGATCGCAGCCTCGTTGCACTCGTCAGCTCCTACAGGAATTGGTGGCGGTGATGAAGTTATTGATCCGCCGTCTGCATCCCCGCCCGTGTCGATCTGCCCAGCGCATGGGCAAAAAACCGTCCGGCCTCGGAGATCAGGTTGCGGTGAATATCCTCGCGATCCACACCGTCGGCATCGGTGCACAATGCCGGCATGGCGCGGATCTGCTCTTCGGTGCAGGGCGCCATGAACACGAAGTGCCCTGCCCCGGCCAGCAGTTTGAAGTCCGGCGCGGTGGGCAGTTTGCGCGCCAGGGCCGCAGCGTTTTTATCGAAGGCCACCAGTTTGTCGCCGTCGCCGCTGTAGAGCAGCACCGGTACGTGCACATCGGCGAGGGTATGACGGCCGAACTTCAGGCTCAGCGGCGCCATGAGCAATAAAGCGTGAACCCGTGGATCGGCCACCGGCTGCAAGTCATCGCGATCGACAATCAACTCACCCTGGGTGTTGCAGGCGTCGTGATCGTCCGGGCGTTCCTGACAATAGCGGCGCAGACGATCCAGATCCGGTTGCGCCCCGGAAAGAATCAACGCGGTCTCGCCACCGGCCGAATAACCGATCACACCAACCTGATCAGCATTGACGAACGGTGCCAGCATGTTGTCGCCGAGCGTCGCGGTGATCGCTTGGGAAATCTGGATTGGCCGGCCGTAGAGATTGCTCAACGTGCCGAGTCGGCTGTGGTCGCGCCAGTTGTCGCCGGGATGAATCACCGCCACCACGACAAAGCCTTTGCGCGCCAGTGAAGTCGCCAGGTCATGCAGCGCCAACGGCGTACCGGTGTTGCCGTGGGACAGCATCAACATGGGAAAGCGGCCGATCGCGACCTTGGTGTCTTCACCGGCCTCGACCGAGTAACCCTCAAGCAAACTCATGTGCTCGCGGTCACTGGACGGATAAAAAGCGATGGCGCGCATCGGTTGCAGATCGAGCGGGTCGAGAAAGGTCATCTCGTGATAACCGACGCTCCAGACAGGGTGGCGCCCCGGTGCGGCCTGCACTGAATTCAGGCTGGCCAGCAGGCAAATCAGCAACAGTGCACAAAGATGCCTCATGAATGCCCTACCCTCTTGGACCACATCGTCGGATGTGCTGAAACTGCATAACCCGGGCCAGATTATGTAACAGGCAGAAACAAAAAACTCCGTATTCGGCCCTTGCGGAACCAGAATACAGAGTTTTTCGGGGATTACCTGAACATCAGCTGTTCTTTACGCAGGCCTTATGCGGCGGCGAACAGTTGCTCGCTGATCTTCGCTTGCGCAGCGCTCATGGCGTTGTTGCGCACTTCTTCGCCATAGGCCAGACCTTCAGCGCGGACGATTTCGATATCGGTGATGCCGAGGAAGCCCAGTACCAGCTTCAGATATTCTTCATGAGCGATGCCGCTGGCCTGACCGGCATGAATGCCACCGGAAGTCGACACGATCACCACTTTCTTGCCGCCGCAGAGGCCTTCAGGGCCGGCTTCGGTGTAGCGGAACGTCTGGCCGGCGACGGCGACGCGGTCGATCCACGCTTTCAGTTGGGTTGGAACGGTGAAGTTGTACATCGGCGCGGCAATCACCACGGCGTCGGCAGCGATGAATTCGGCCAGGGTCGAAGCGCTCAGCTCGGCTTCGTGCTGTTGCGCAGCGTCGCGCAGTTCGGCGGTGGTGCCGGCGGCAACCAGTGTGGTCGACGAGAAGTGGCTGATCGCGTCGGCGGCCAGGTCGCGGTAGGTGACCACGGCGCTCGGCTCGGCGGCTTGCCAGGCGTCGACGACTTGACGGCTCAACTGACGGGAAGCCGAGTTGTCGCCGAGAATGCTCGAATCGATGTGCAACAGTTTCATGTGGGTTCTCCTGAAAGAATCGCCGGCGGCGACGGAATGGAGACAATCCTACGCAACAAACCAATAGCTGATTAGTCGCCGACAATGCGATAGTTCGTCCCATTGATAGAACGACTGGGAAAGCGCATGCAGGACCTTAACGATCTCTACTATTTCGCCAAAGTGGTCGAAGCCGGCGGATTCGCTGCCGCCGGGCGCCTGCTCGGTATTCCCAAGTCACGGCTTTCAAGAAGAATTGCCGAACTGGAAGAGCGCCTTGGCGCACGTCTGCTGCAACGCACCACCCGCCAACTCAATCTCACTGCCGTCGGTGAACGCTATTTGCGCCACTGTCAGGCGATGTTGCTGGAAGCGGAGATGGCTGACGAAGCGGTTGCGAGCATGTCCAGCGAACCGCGCGGGCGCTTGCGGGTGTCATGCCCGACCGGTCTGGCCCATGAAATGCTGCCGACGGTGATCAGCGACTTTCTCGGCAAGTTTCCGCAGGTGCAGCTGGAGGTCGTGCTGCTCAATCGCCGGGTCGATCTGGTCACCGAAGGCATCGATGTTGCTTTGCGTGTGCGCGATCACGGTGATGAAGACCCGTTGCTGGTCACCCGGCGCTTGCGTCAGGCCCAGGCGGTGGTGATCGCCAGCCCGGCGTTCATGCAAGGCAAGACCATCAATCATCCGCAGGACCTTAAAACCCTGCCGGTGCTCGGCGCGCTGGAAGCCGATCGCATGGTGCATGTGCGTCTGCTCGATCAGCAGGGCAAAAGCGTCGATCTCAGTATGGAAGCGCGACTGGGCATCGATGATTTCGTGGTGCGCAAGGCCTGCGTCCTGGCCGGTCAGGGCTTTACCGTGCTGCCGATGATGTTCTGCGAAACCGAATTGCGTAACGGCACACTAGTGCAAGTGCTACCGCAATGGTCATTGCCTGGCGGCTGGCTGCAAGCGGTGTATCCGCATCGGCGCGGGGTAATGCCGGCGGTGCGCGCATGGATTGATCACCTGGTCGAATCGTTCAATGCCTGCGGGGATAGATTTCTATGAAACAAGGAAGAATGAGCGAAGCCGAGGTCGCCGAGTTTTGTCTGGCCCTGCCCGGCGCCCGGGAAGATTACAAATGGGGCGGCGTGCGGGTGTTCTCGATTGCCGGCACCAAGATGTTTGCTTTGCAGGGATTACGTGGTGATTCGCTGGCGTTCAAGGTCGACAAGGACTTGTTTCTCGGCCATTGCGACCGCCCGGGCATTCATCCGGCGCCGTATCTGGCGCGGGCGCAGTGGATCATCATGCACCCGCCCTACCCGCTGGGTGCCGAGGAATTGCGGGGACTGTTGCAGCGATCGCATCAACTGGTGGTGAGCAAGTTGCCTAAGAAAACCCAAATCGGCCTGCTTTTGTAAGCACGCAGACTCTGTGGGAGCGAGCCTGCTCGCGAAGGCGGTTTGTCAGGCGACTCATCAGCGACGATGAGATTGCTTTCGCGAGCGGGCTCGCTCCCACAGGGATTTTCGGTGGACGTTAAATCAGCGACAGCAAGTTCGATCCGAGGAAAATCTGGTCAATCCAGAACACCTGATGCAACAGCACGATCGCCCAGAACAGAATCTGAAACGACACCTTGCGCGTTTTGTGCCGGAATACCTGCTGCGCGATCAAAGCTCCCGGCCAGCCGCCCGCCAGTTCTACCGCATGCAGGATGTTTTCCGGGGTGCGCCAGGCATCGGTGCGGGCCTTGCGTTTGTCGGCCCAGTACAGAAAGAACGCCAGCACACTGACAATCCCATACGCCGCCAACGGCACCCGCGAGATGCCGCTGAGCCACATCGACAGCGAGCCGAACAGCGGCAGCGCGCAGATGATCACCAACACCGCAAGCTTCAATTTCAGATGCTGAACGCGCCCGCCTGAAGGTCGCCCCTCAGGGCGGCGCGTGCGGGAATCGTTCATGCCTTGGCCGCCGACCAGTCCACCCAGCCGAACTGCCAGGTCGCCAGAATGAACAGGCCGAAGGCAATCCGGTACCAGGCAAAGGCTGCGTAGCTGTGGCTGCCAATGAACTTGAGCAGGCCGCGCACAGCGATCATGGCGAAGATGAACGCCGTGACGAAACCAATGGCGAACACCGGAAAATCCGCCGGCACGAACAGGTCGCGGTATTTGTAACCCGAATACACTGCCGCACCGACCATGGTCGGCATGGCGAGGAAGAACGAGAACTCGGTTGCTGTCTTGCGCGACAGGCCGAACAGCAAGCCGCCAATGATCGTCGAGCCGGAGCGCGAGGTGCCCGGAATCATCGCCAGGCACTGCGCGAAGCCGATTTTCAGCGCGTCGGTCCAGCGGATCTCGTCGACGGTTTCGGCGTGGACTTCATGCTGACGCTGTTCGGCCCACAGCATGATGATCCCGCCGATGACCAGCGCCGCCGCCACGGTGATCGGGTTGAACAGGTATTCGTGAATCAGATCGGCAAAGATCACCCCCAGTACCACCGCCGGGAGAAAAGCGATCAGCAGGTTGGCGGTGAAACTCCGGGCGCTCGGCTGGGTCGGCAGGCCGATCACCACGTCGAGGATCTTGCGGCGAAACTCCCAGACCACGGCGAGGATCGCGCCGAGCTGGATGATGATGTTGAACGCCATGGCCCGTTCGCCGCCGAAGTTGAGCAAGTCGGCGACGATGATCTGGTGTCCGGTACTCGAAATGGGCAAAAACTCCGTCAGCCCTTCTACAACTCCTAGAATCAGTGCCTGCAAGGCGGTCCAAAGATCCATCAATCCCCCAGAGAGCGATGCGCGCCGGCATGCCCCGATAGTATTTTTTCGTTCACTGCGTCCAGCGTAGCCGGTAAAAGCTGTAGCGATTGCGCGCACAGGATCCACACGAAACGGTAAAAATTCCGTGAAATATCAAAACCGGATTCAGGTTTTCGCGCGCGGGGCCGAAATCCTAACAGACAAGCCTTAATAGCGCTCCCCGCGTTAGGCGGCTCAAGTCGCGCAATCGCAAGCCCACAGCGGTGGCTGGATGCTGGCGATCGTTTATTACAAGAACAAGAATCCGGAGTGACAGCGTTATGAACAGCTTGCGCAGTGTGTCGATCAGCCGACGCTTGTGGCTCATCTTGATCGTGGCGGTGGTCATGTTGCTGACCTTGGGCGTGCTGATGCTCAAGCAGATCCACGACGACCTCTACCACGCCAAGGCGCAGAAAACCCAGCATGTGGTGCAGACCGCCAGTGGCCTGCTGACTTATTACCACGGCCTGGAAACCGCCGGCACCCTGACCAGGGACGCGGCGCAAAAGCAGGCGCTGACCGCGATCCGTGGCCTGCGCTATGACCAGAGCGACTACTTCTGGATCAACGACCTCACGCCCGTGATGGTCATGCACCCGACCAACCCCAAGCTCGAAGGCCAGAACCTCTCGGCGATCCGCGATCCGGACGGCTTTGCGGTGTTCAACGAGATGGTCGCCATTGCCAAGGCCAAAGGCGCGGGCATGGTCAATTATCGCTGGCCGAAACCGGGGGCGACCGATCCTGTCGCCAAGACCTCGTATGTGAAGCTTTTTGAGCCGTGGGGCTGGGTAATCGGTTCCGGTGTTTACGTCGACGATGTTCAGGCGGAATTTCAGGGACAAATGATCAAGGCGTCGGCGATCGGCCTGGCGATTGCGCTGATCATGGCGCTGTTGGTGATTCTGATCGCCCGCAGCATCGTCCGCCCGCTACAGGAAACCGTGAATGCCATGGCCAACATCGCCAGTGGCGAAAGCGACTTGACCCGCAGCCTCGATACCCATGGCAAGGATGAAGTCACCGAACTGGCCCATCACTTCAATGCCTTTACGGCCAAACTGCGCCGGGTGATTGGTGAGCTGCAGGTGTCGGCCAGCGCTCTGGGCCAGTCTTCCAGCGAGCTGGGCAATGACGCCTCGCAGGCACAGCAGCGCAGTCAGCAGCAATCGCAGCAGATGGAACTGGTGGCCACGGCGATCAACGAAGTCACCTACGGCGTGCAGGACGTGGCGAAAAACGCCGAACACGCCGCCGCGGAAATGCGTGATGCCGAAGCGCAGGCGCAACAGGGTCAGATCAACATTGACGGCAGCCTGCAACAGATCGACAAGCTCTCCGGCACGATCGATCAGGCGGTGGAAGTGATCCGCACCCTGGCGGCGGAGAGCACGCAGATTGGCAGCGTTTTGGAGGTGATTCGCTCGATAGCCGAGCAGACTAATCTGTTGGCACTCAACGCGGCGATCGAGGCGGCGCGTGCGGGTGAACAGGGTCGCGGGTTCGCCGTGGTGGCCGATGAGGTGCGCTTGCTGGCCCAGCGTACGCAGAAATCGACCGCTGAAATTCAGTCGATGATCGAGCGCCTGCAGAATCACTCGGAGGCTGCGGTGAAGGTGATTGGCGACAGCAGCAAGGCATCGCAACTGACCATTGAACAGGCGGGACTGGCCGGGGCGAGCCTTAATGCGATTGGCCAGGCGTTGCGTAATCTCAACGGACTGAATGCATCGATCGCCAGCGCGACGTTGCAACAGGCCCATGTGGTTGAGGACATCAACCAGAACGTTACCCAGGCGGCCGGGCTTTCCCATAGCACTGCGTTGGCGGCTGAGCAGTCCAGTGCAGCCAGCCTGCGGCTTGGGCAACTGAGCGAACAGCTCAATGGGTTGCTGCGCCAGTTTCGGGTCTGACCGGTCACCGAGGTGAGCCCACCCCTCACCCCAGCCCTCTCCCCGAGGAGAGGGAGCAGATAACTGCGCTTTTCATGATCTGCATTCGACGCGATATTCCAGGTCGGCGTACCTCGACCAAACAACGCGCTCAGTTCCCTCTCCCTCCGGGAGAGGGTTAGGGTGAGGGGCTTTTGACCTGACTAATGCAGTACAATCCGCCCCCTTCTCAACTCCCCCAAGGATCCGCCATGTCCGGGCTTGAACTGTTTGCCGCTGCCCTCGGTGTCATCGCCGTGTGGCTGACGGTCAAGCAGAATCCGTGGTGCTGGCCGATCGGGCTGGTCATGGTGTTGCTCTACAGCTGGATCTTCTTTGAGGTGAAGCTGTATTCGGACATGTTGCTGCAAGTGATCTACGCCGCGCTGCAGATCTACGGCTGGTGGCAAT
Source organism: Pseudomonas sp. AC083 (assembly GCF_979253165.1). Lineage (NCBI taxonomy): Bacteria > Pseudomonadati > Pseudomonadota > Gammaproteobacteria > Pseudomonadales > Pseudomonadaceae > Pseudomonas > Pseudomonas sp. AC083. The sequence continues at coordinate 305,035 of NZ_CEEDDH010000001.1, read as the reverse complement.
GGACCCGCGCCGGGACGATGCATGACGGTCGCCAGGTTACCCGCCTCGATGCACGCTCGATTCTGCTAGGCCTCAGCGTCGGGGCGATCGGCAGCCTGTCGCTGGGCGCGGCGATGGCGCACTGGACCGACGCCGCACAGCCGTGGCTCGATGCCGCGCTCACTGGTTTCAGTCTGGTCGCGCAACTGTGGATGGCGCAGAAACGCCTGCAATGCTGGGCGTTGTGGTTCGTCCTCGATGTGATCTTTGTCGGCCTGTTCATCTACAAAGACCTGTACCTGACCGCCGCGCTCTACGCGCTGTTTACCTTGCTCGCGGTGCAAGGCTGGCGGGAATGGCGTGCCGATCCGGCGTTGCGTACATGAAAGTCGTTGTTCTCACCGGCCCGGAATCCACCGGCAAGAGTTGGCTGGCGGCAGGGTTGGAGCAGCGTTTCGGCGGCGTGCGCGTTGATGAATATGTTCGTCGGTTCATCGAAGACAACCCGCGCGACACTTGCCTCGCGGATATCCCTGATATCGCCCGGGGCCAGTTGCAATGGGAAGATCAGGCACGGGCGAAACAACCCGAACTGCTGATTCTCGACACCCATCTGCTGAGCAACATCCTCTGGAGCCAGACCCTGTTCGGCGATTATCCGGACTGGCTGCAAAGCGAATTGCTCACGCGCCATTACGACCTGCACCTGCTGCTATCGCCGCAACAGGTCGACTGGGCCGAAGACGGCCAGCGCTGCCAACCGGATCTTTCGGATCGCATGGCATTTTTCGAAGCCACGCGCGCCTGGTTGATTGAGCATCAACAGCCATTGCAAGTTATCGAGGGCAATTGGGCCGAACGCCAAGCGCAAGCCTTTGCGGCGGTCGAGCTTCTGCTGTCCAGCTGAGCCGCCTTGGGACGAAACTGTCCGTTTTTGAAACACTCCTAACCGCGCCAAGCCCCCATCCAAACGCTGTTCATCACTCCGTCACGTCACCTGTTACGCCGATGAAACACATCGGCGCAAACCCTTGTTCCAGAGCTTTCCGACGTCAAGTACCGTTCAAGCACCCCTGCATGTGTCTCAGCGCTGAAACAGTGCCCACACTGGGCAATCCTCGAAAACACCTAACCCATTGAAATAACGAGACAATTCAAAACCGGCACAGCTTTCGCTCTCTCCTTCACAACGCTGAATAACCCAGCCCACTGAAGAAGGAATTGCAGCCGTGGGGAATTTCAATAAAAGCCTGACCTGCCTACTGCTGATCGGATCAGCCGCCAGCGCACTGATCAGTGTCAGCGCCCAGGCCGAAGGCAATGGAGTGATCGTCCTCAACCGCGACGTTCAGCCAATTCCGATCGGCCGCAACGGCGGCAAAGATCCCTATCCAACCACGGTCAACGCCAACCCTTCGGCGCGGATCAACCAGACCCTCAGCAGTACCGAACTGACTGACGGTGATTTCGCCAGTGTCGCCAGCGGCTCATCGATTCGCGGCAACATGACCACGCCCAGTTCCAACCTGCCCGGCATGAACACCCTGACCAACCAGAACGGCCTGCCCGGTATGCGCACGGGTAGCGGCGGCGGTTCCGGTGCCTCGATCTCAAACACGGTCAACCGGGCGATGAGCACCGGCCTGGCGCCTCTGACTCGCATGGCCGGAGGCCAATGACATGAATCGCACCCTGCTGCTTCTCGCCCTGCTCGGCTGCACCAGCGCCATGGCCGATTCGGCTTCAGTCAACAAGGCCAATATTCAGGATTCCGGCGCGCAGTATCGCGGCAACTTCAATGTCAACCAGGCTGCCGGTGACCAGATGCAACAAGCCAACACCAAGGCGATTGCCATCGGCACCGAAGCCCATGCCACCACCAACGTCAGGCAGACCATCGACACGCCCGCCAGCCGCGCCATCGACGCGAGCGCCAATATCGGCGGCAACTCTTTCAGCAACGGCAACGGCATCCTCGGTGTGAACCAGGGCGCCGGTGCCAACAATCAAATGGCCAACGTTACGCGCGTCAGCATCAGTGCCGGCCCGCAGAGCGTTGACGACAGCGCCCTTTCGCAACAGAACGTGGCGTTTTTACCGAGCTCAGGAGCAACTGGTACCGCAATCGGCAGTCGCCAGGTCACGACCAGTGATCAGGCCTTCACCGGCAGCCGCGGGGTAATCCAGGTGAACCAGAGTGCCGGGGTGGGGAACCGAATGGCTAACACCCTGAGCATCCGGGTCGCAGACTGACCCAAACAAAAAGCAGTGCAATTAGAAAAGTCCCAACACTTAACCAACTAATAAGCACGACGGAGAAACAACCATGAAACCTACAATGGCTCTCAAACCACTGGTTTTCGCACTCGCAGCAGTGATGGCAATGGCAGCACAGGCCGACGGTCGTGGTAACGGGCATGGCAATGGACACGGCAACGGTCACGGCCAGCCACAAGGTCCGAATCTTGAACAACTGCTGCAGATCACCGCTGGCGCCGGCGCCGCTGTCCTCGACGCACAAAACAGCGACGGCAACGTGGTGAAAAACCAGGGCACCCTGAACAACGCCAATGCCAGCGACTCGCTCAACGGCTCCAACGGCAACATGGGCGCCAACGTCGCCGCCGGCGACGGCAACCAGCAGGACAACGCTGCTGCGCTGGCCACCGCTGACGAAAGTTTCATCTTCGGCAATGCTGTTGCCGCCTCGAGCGCGACTCAGGTGAACAACAACAACTACGTTAAAAACTCGTCCACCTTCAACAACGCCACGCTCAACAATGCAGGCAACAACGGTTCCGGCAACATCGGCATCAACGTGAGCTCGGGCAACTTCAACCAACAGAAAAACAACCTCGCCATCGCCGTTTCCGGTGGTCGTGTAGCGCAGGCTGCCGCCTCTGCCAACCAGTCCTCGACTGGCCTGGTCGTGGAAAACAAAGGCGTGCAGGCTTACAAAACCGACACCCTTACCGGCACTTATGCAGCCGCTGGCACATTCAAAGCCAAAGGTACTGCAACCATCGAGGACGACAACCACGGCGGTTGGGGCAACCGTGGCGGCGGCCATGGCGGCAACGATGATCAGAAAGCCAAGTTCGAAGCCGTGGGTACTTTTGGCCTCGCTGGCGTCACCACCCAACAAGTGCTGACCAAAGATGGCTGGAAAACTCCAGTCGTCAACAACGCCAACATGACCAACTCGATGAACAACTTCTCCGGCAACGGCGGAGCCAACGTCTCGGCGGGTGTGGGCAACCAACAAAGCAACTCGCTGTCCATCGCCGCAGGTTGCAAAGCCTGCATGTAATCGCGATCGAAACGAAAGCCCCGGCAACGGGGCTTTTTTCCCAGGTTCCACAAGGCGTATTCGATCATGCGGACTCCTGCCCTCCTCGCTCTGCTTTGTCTGTGCGGCCTGACTCAGGCGGCACAGATGCCCGTGGCCGCCCTGCCGGGTGGCGTGCTGGTCTACAAGGACGTGCAAAGCATTCGTGAGCGCAAGTTTGCCGACATCGTCGAACAGAAAACCGATTTCAGCTGCGGCGCTGCTGCACTGGCAACGGTTCTGCGCCAGGCCTATTGGCTCGACGTCGATGAGGAGCACATCATCAAAGGCATGCTGGTCAACGCTGACCAGGACCTGGTGCGAACCCAGGGTTTCTCCATGCTCGACATGAAGCGCTACGTAGAAAGCATCGGCATGCGCGCCCGTGGCTACCGGATCCCGCCCGAGAAACTCGAAGCGGTGACCATTCCGGTGGTGGTTCTGATGGACATTCGTGGCTACAAGCATTTCGTCGTCCTGCAGCGTTCGGACAAGGATTGGGTCTACATCGGTGACCCGGTTCTCGGCCACAAACGCTACAAGCACGACGACTTTGTCAAAGGTTGGAACGGCATTGTCTTTGCCATCGTCGGCCCCGGTTACGACAAGGCCAATGCCTTGCGCAGCCCTCCCGTGCCGCTGACGGCGAAGAACTCGCTGGACAGTTTCAACCCGGTCAAAGATGCGGAATTGATGGATTTCGGGTTCATTCAGAGCGACTTCTTTTAATCGCCGAGTTAGAGAATGGGACTGGATGTCCCGGGAGCAGCAGATGAAAAGCTCATACTGGCTGGCCGCCGCCTGCCTGGCAGCGAGTGCGTCAGGTTTAGCCCATGCCGGATTCAAACCCATCGAAATCAAGGACCAGGAGCTCGCCGAGCTGCGCGGTCGTTACGTCATGCCGGGGCGGATCATCAGCTTCGGCATTGTCATGAGCAGCACCTGGCGCAACGCCAGCGGCGATTTGATCGGGGCCGCGACCTCGATGCAGATCCAGGCTGCAACCGTCAAACCGGAATTCTATGTCTCGACCATCAAGGAGTCGGGCAACGGCAGCACCCCCACCTTGGGCACCGGCACTGTCATCGGTGGCGCCGGCCTCAACAGCAGCCAGGGTGTGACGCAAAGCGTACGCGCCGCCGGCGACGGCAATACCGCCAACAACAACGTCGCGATCAACGTCAGCGAAGCCAGTCAGGCCCCGGCACTGGTGCCGTCGCAGGGCCAGGCGCTCATCGCCGGGCAGACCATCAGCGGCAGCAACGGCGCCGGCAGTGTCGCGGTTTCGGCCAATGGCGGTGGCGTGCAAATGGCCATTCAGGCCAGCGGCAATCAAGGCACGGCGCTGCAACAGGTCGCCCAGGGCGGGCTGCTGCAGAACACCCGTTTGCTGGGCAGCGCCAACGTGGTCAACAACCTTACGCAACTCAACGTCGTACTTAACAATAACGGCAGAAGCGCCGGTGCACTGGATTGCAACCTGACCCAACTCGGGGCCCTACGCAATATCGGATATTGAACTACGCTGAGTCTCGATCATTGGGCTTAAAGGGACGGCTTATTCATGTATCGATCAGTATCACTGCGTGCTGCAGTGTGTTTGAGTACCCTTCTCCCGGCGGCAATGCTGCAAGCAGCACCCGACGCCGATGTAGAAGCCCTGAAACGGGAACTTCTGGAACTGAGACAACGATACGAACAACAACAACAAGCGCTGGCGGTACTTGAACAACGGGTCCGCCAGGTAGAAGAAACACCCGCCGCCCCACCGCCAAAACGGCTGGCCAAATCGCCGTCCGACATGAAAGGCAATCGCGTCGCCGCCGGAGCCGCCACAGGCACCGGTGCGGCCGCTGCATCGGGAGGCGCCGCCGGGGGCAGTGGCGCTTCTTACGGTCAATCGCTGGCTGATGATTCGCAACCGGCGCAAAGTGTTTCCAACCTGTACGACGAGGCCAGCGGCTTTTTCGGTGGCGGCAAGTTCAGTTTCGAAACCGGTGTCACCTATTCACGCTATGACACCCGCCAGTTGATCCTGAACGGGTTCCTTGCGCTGGATTCGATCTTCCTGGGCAACATCAACCTCGACCGGATCAAGGCTGACACCTGGACCCTGGACCTCACCGGCCGCTACAACTTCGACAACCGCTGGCAGTTCGACCTGAACGTGCCGGTGGTGTATCGCGAGTCGACGTATCAGTCCGGCGGCGGCAACCAGGGCGCGGCTGGCGTAACAACAGAAGAAACCGTGACCAAGGATCCAACCATCGGCGACGTCAACTTCGGTATCGCCTACAAGTTCCTCGACGAGTCGGTCAACACCCCGGACGCCGTCGTCACCTTGCGCGTCAAGGCGCCGACCGGCAAAGACCCGTTCGGCATCAAACTGCGCCAGACCGACGCCAACTCCAACCTGTTCGTCCCCGACACCCTGCCCACCGGCAACGGCGTCTGGTCGATCACGCCGGGCATCTCGCTGGTCAAGACGTTTGACCCGGCGGTGCTGTTCGGCAGCCTCTCCTACACCCACAACCTCGAGGAGTCGTTTGACGACATCAGCTCCACGGTCAACCAGAAAACCCCAGGCAAAGTGCGCATCGGCGACAGCTTCCAGATCGGCGCCGGTATCGCCTTCGCGCTTAACGAGAAGATGAGTATGTCGTTCTCGGTCTCCGACCTGGTGCAACGCAAGAGCAAGCTGAAACAGGACGGCGGCGATTGGGAATCGGTGGTGTCCAGTGATGCCAACGCCGGTTACTTCAACGTCGGCATGACGATTGCTGCAACCGACAATCTGACGATCGTGCCGAACCTGTCGATCGGCATGACCGATGATGCGCCGGACTTTTCGTTCAGCCTGAAATTCCCGTATTACTTCTAAGCAAAAGCAAAAGATCGCAGCCTTCGGCGGCTCCTACAGTCTGGATTGAGTGAATCCATGTACGAGCCGCCGAAGGCTGCGATCTTTTGATCTTCAGGCTCTTTGCTCGCGACCCTTCATCGGAAACAGGTCTGCACCTGTCAGATCTGACAGGTGCGCTTTTTGCCTAAATAACTTCTGATAGCTCGAGCGTCTGGTCGCCCGCGGCCAGCCCATATTCAGGAGCATCGCCATGGATATTCTTACCACCGCCAATTTGTATCCGCCCCGTATTCCCTCGGCCACCAACCTCGAAACGCCGGAGCATTATCACGGCGGCATCGCCATTGATTCCATTGAAAAGGGAGTATTGAAAATCGTCGTGGACGCCTGGCTGAACATGGCCCTTGACGATAAATGTGAGCTGTATTGGGATGACGATGATAACCCGGTGGATTTTACTGTAATCGATGATCTCAGCACTCAAAAAGTGGAGTTTTACGTCCCCGTCGGATTCATCACCAATGGCTCCGCCAAAGTGTTTTATCGAGTCACTCGTTTTCCTCAGGAACCGGTCAAATCCACTGAGCTACTGATGTGGGTGAAGCTCACCCGGCCCGCAGATGTTGACGACGACGGCGAACCGGGGCACTCCGGCCTCAGCTACACCTTGGTCCCGGATCCGTCGAACGGAGTCGATAGCGAGATGGCCAAGGGAGGGATCCGAATGTACATCGATCACTACCGATACATCGCCACCTACGACCAAATCATTGGCAAGTGGGGAGACCAGGTCGTGTTTTTCTATCCGGTGACGCAGCAGCAGATTGATGATCCGCACAACAATCGGATCTTCGTCACCTTCACCGAGGACGTCATCAGGAAACAGGGTAGCGGCCGCGATATACCGGTGTCCTTCCGCGTGGTTGACCGTGTAGGCAATCTAACTGACCCAAAAGATCCTTGGGCGCGGCTCACTGAAGTCCACGTCGACCTGAGCATCAGCCGCCTGCCAGCACCAACAATCTGGGTCAACAACCAAAACGTCACCACCATCGACCTGAAGGTGCTGGGCACGAGCGATGCTGCTGCCCGGGTGTACTTCACAGCCCCGGACTACCAGCCCGGTGACAAGGTTGTCTTGACCTGGGCTGGCACGACATCAGCGGGAGCGCCCGTCATCGTCGGTCCTTTGGAAAAAACCATCGACAGCGTGCCCGGCCACCACGACTTCCCGATCCCGAACGGCAAGATCGCAGCAATCGCCAACGGTTCGGCCAAGATCGACTATCAGCTGCTAAGCGCCAACGTGCCCGCGCGCCCGTCCAATAACGTTGTCGTCACGGTCACTGGCGAAGTCAGTCAGTTGAAACCGCCAACGGTTGTCGAGGCGCCGGATTACAAACTTGACCCGAACCGGCATCAGAATGGATTTACCGTGGTGTTTGACACCGCCGCGTTTGGCGCAAATCACGAGGTGAACCTGGAAATCGCCGGCAGACCCGGCGCCGGCTCAGTACCTCCCCAGCAAAAACCGGTGGCGGGACAGTCGAAAGTGCAATTCGACATTGATTTCTCCGTCACGGGGGCAAATCTGCAGCGCAGTGTGGAGTTGATATACAGCCTGATCGTTAATGGACAGCCGACGCCTGTGCAGAGTGTGACGTTGATGATTGGTGAGTTGCTGCAGTCGAGCATGCCAATGCCGAAGCTTGAGGGGTTTGATGACGAAGTGCTGGATGTTGGGTTGATCAAGGATGATACGAAGGTGCTGTGCGGAGCTTGGCCGTTTCAGTGCGCCGGGTGTCCGATTTGGTTGGAGTATGTGGAGACGTTTGCGGGTGGTGGGGAGCGGGTGAAGCGGCAGTTTGTGGGGGCAGTGCATGATCAGGGGGTGGGGTTAAGTTATCTGGCTGAGGTGGAGTGGTTGCGGGGGTGTAAGGCGGATTCGACGTTGGCTGTTGTTTTGAAGGTTGGGTTGTATGAGGGGGCGGTTGAGAGTGAGGCGGTTGGGTGTCGGGTGAGGAGTTATGGGGTTAAGGCTGGGTTGGATGATTTGACTACGTTTGAGAACTATGACTGGAATCATTGGGCAGTCCAAGATGCAGAGGTCTCCCATCCAAAAATTTCCTTTATTGAAAACGAGTATTTTCTTGAATCAGTACCTGGCCCACAGGTGCGCAGTGCCATTCAGATCGTCAAAAGTTTCCAAAAAATTGAAGAGGGCGACCAATATGAGTTGAGTTTTGATTATAAAAACACAGAACTGTGCGTTGTAATATTCAAGCAGAATAACGAAAGAACGCAGCTCAACCTACCCGGCTCTATGCTTTGGCAGTCTCAAAATTTTCGTTTTAATGCCGCAAAATACGAGACGCCAAAAACATTAATGTTATACCTTTATGTGGGGGGAGCTGTGGTGCAAACACGTATCAAAAATATAAGGTTGCGGAAATTATAAAATCCAATCCTATTATGGAGCAAGATCAAACGCACTATATTGGATGTTTTGTGTGACTCCCTAATAAAAACAACTGCATTTATATTCAAAATCTTGCACTCACCTAATCTGATGCTTATGCAACAACCGATAAAAAGTAGGCCGCGAAACCCCTAAGACTTTCGCGGCCACACTCAAATTATCACTGTGCCGATTCAACACATCGCACAACGCCTGCCGTTCCGCTCGGGTCTTGTAATCCTCCAGCGTGCCCATCGGCGTGGCAATCGAATGCTGGCTGATCAACCCCAAATCCCGTGCCTCAATCTGGCGCCCCTCCGCCAACACCAACCCGCGTCTGACCCGGTTGGCCAGCTCGCGCACATTGCCCGGCCAGTCGTGCTTGCCCATCGCGATCAGCGCATCCTCGCTAAAACTACGAGGCCGGCGCCCGGTTTCGTGGCTGTAGAAGTGCGAAAAATGGTTGGCCAGCATCGACAGATCGCCATGGCGTTCGCGTAGCGGTGCGGTGACCACTTGCAGAACGTTGAGCCGGTAATACAGGTCTTCACGAAAGCGCTTCTTCTCGATGGCTGCTTCCAGGTCAACGTGGGTTGCCGCGAGCACTCGCACATCTACGGGGATCGGCTGACTGCCCCCTACCCGCTCAATATGCTTTTCCTGAAGAAAGCGCAGCAGATTGGCCTGCAATTCCAGCGGCAGGTCGCCGATTTCATCGAGGAACAATGTGCCGCCATTGGCCGCTTCGATGCGTCCGACCTTACGCTGATGAGCGCCAGTGAACGCGCCTTTCTCGTGACCAAACAGTTCGGATTGAATCAAATGCTCTGGAATTGCCCCGCAGTTGATCGCCACGAATGGTTTGTTGTGGCGCTGGGATTGTCGGTGCAGGGTGCGCGCGACGAGCTCCTTGCCGGTGCCGCTTTCGCCGCGAATCAGCACGGGCGATTCGGTCGGCGCCAGTTTGCTCAGCAGTTTGCGCAGTTCGCGGATCGGTTTGCTGTCGCCGAGCAGTTCGTGCTCCGGCTGATCGACGTGAATCGTGCCTTGCCCGCGCAGGCGCGCCATGCCGAAGGCGCGGCCGAGGGTGACCTGGACGCGGGAGACGTCGAACGGCAAGGTGTGGAAGTCGAAGAACCATTCACAAACGAAATCACCGACGTTCTGTAAGCGCAGGACTTCCTGATTGAGCACGGCAATCCATTCGGTGCCGCTGCGGCTGATCAGTTCTTTGACCGCTTCTGGACGTTCCAGGTGGTAAGGCTGCAAGCGCAGCAGGCCGACGTCACAGGCACGGGATGCGGCGTTCTCCAGATTACAGCTGTCGACATCCCAACCGACGGCGCGCAATCCCGGCAACAGGCGATGGCAGTCGTCGCAGGGATCGACCACCAGTAAACGTCTCGACGCAGGCGCTTCGCTCATGACTGTTCCTTGGCGCCAAATTTGATAAATGATCGTAAAAACAGTCATTTGGCAGACCCGGTTGTAACACTAGCAAGATTTTGACAGGGGCTTGTACCGATTGCTTATAGGGCGGTTATTAAAAGAGTTATAAGAACGTTGGTTGTTAGTTAGCTATCGACTATTTGCGCTGAGTCAAAGAGCGGCCCCTCACCCTAGCCCTCTCCCGAGGGAGAGGGGACTGACCGCGGTGTTTACGCGAGGTCAGCCGATCTGAAAGACCGAGCCGAACTCGAGTTTGAAAAGCCCTCAACTCGGCTCCCTCTCCTCGGGGAGAGGGCTGGGGTGAGGGGTGAATTCAGCGCGGTGTTCGGACGGGTGCAGGATTAACGAAACGAACTTACGTTATGTAAAGAACCTGAAATTTCTTTGTTTCACTTGTGACCCGCCCCCCGGTTGCGTGCATCAGTACAAGTAACCAGCCGCACGGTAAGCCCAACCGACGGCACATCATTTGATTGGGCGCCAATAGAGAGACGACCCCATGACTGCCCCGCTGCGTATCAACGAAGCACTTTTGATTGCCAACCACGCCTTCAAGCCTTTTCAATGCGTGGCCTGGGCGCCACAAGACGGCAATGGCGAACTGAGCCTGACCGTCGTCGACCGCACCAACTCACACATCGGTCGCAAACAGATCCCGAGCAGCGCCTACTCTGACCCGGCGCAACTCGAACAACTGCTGCAACAGGCCCGCGCCGAGCTGAGCGAAGACGGCCACAAGTTGCAATCGTGGTCGATGCCACACTGATAATCGAACAAGGGCGGATGACGTTAAAGTCATCCGCCCTTGTTGTATGCGTAGTCGAATAAGCCACGTACTTGCAGCGCAGATTCATCCAAACTACTTGGCTCGCTTGCGAGTGGTTCAACAAGACACTGTTCTGGCACAGTGCGACCGTCCTTCTGTTAACTCTCCCCGTTGTACTTATCGCGTTTCAGGGATTGAATGTTTCGCTCGTGCAGTCAGCCTCCCAACCACTGGGTATCGGCTCACGCACAAGGAGACGCGTGCATGTCCACCCTGAGCACTTATGCGCTGCCTGTTGCATGGAACAAACCCGGTCTGCTCGACTCGACATTCGCCATTGGCGGTGTTGCGCAGGTGTACTTTGCCGGCAGTTTGTCCAGCCAGACGCAACATGTCGCGCTCGATGCGCAGGGTCGGATTCTGGTCGCCGCCAAGGTCGGTACATCCAAGGGAAGTCGTTTTGGCTTGGCACGGCTGCTGGGTGATGGTTCGGCGGATTTGTCGTTCGGCATTCACGGCAGCGTGATCGGCAGTTTCGTCGAGGATTTCGAAGCCAAGGCCGGCAAGGTTCAGGTGCTAGCTGACGGCAGGATTCTGCTGGCCGGGCTGCATTATGAAGATACCCAACGCACCCTGCCCGCCCTCGCCCTGTTCGATGCCAACGGCCAGCCAGACCGCACCTTCGGTGATGACGGTTTCCAGATTGTGCGCCTGCCCGGCGACCTGTCCATGGGTACCCGCGACAACTGGCTGCCGCCGGGTGTGCCTGGTGTGGAAGCCTGTGACTTCGCGGTGCAGGAGGACGGTCGCATTCTGCTGATCGCCAACCATCATTTCAGCCTCGCCGACCACGCCGGGATGCTGATTCGCCTGCATCCTGATGGCCGGCTCGACGAATCCTTCAATGGACGCGGATTCGTCGTGGTCCGCCACCTGCTGCTCAATACCTGGCTGAGTACGCTGCTGTTGAAGAAGGATGGGCGCGTCGTGGTCGCAGGCTCCATCGACTTTCCTCAGCAAGGCCTGCTGGCGGTTTATCGGCCCGATGGCAGCCTGGACGAGCGCTTCGCCGTCGATGGCTTCATGGCCTTCAAGGCTCACGGCAACAGCGCTCAGGTCAGCCGGATCATTGAGTCCGATGACAGACTTTATTGCTTGGGCAGCAGCCGCGATCCAATCCGCTGTTTGACGTTTGTCCTGCACGCCAACGGTCGACCGGACCTGCACTGTCATCATGGCCAGCCACAGGTGTTGGACATCGGCCCCAGCGGATGCCAATGGAACGCCGCCCAGCTAATGAGCGACGGCCGCATCGTCGCCGTGGGCGCGACCATCGGCGGGGTTGACGCGGACTTCATGGTCGCCCGCTATCAGGCTGATGGCAGCCTCGATCCAGCGTTCGGCCAGGGCCACGGTTGGTTGCGCACGCGACTGGGGCGAAGTCTCGATACAGCCAATTCTCTGGCCGTACAAACTGACGGGGCTATCGTGGTGGGGGGCTATTCACTGGATGGCAACTACCGGGCAATGGTTGCGCGTTATCTGAATCCATAGCGCATTCAACAGGATCGGGGTTATCGGCGACTTGATCTTCCTTGAAACATCCGGCAACTTTCGCGCTTCTAAATAAAAGGAGCAGCCGATGTCCGGTTCAATCGCCCAGGCGTTCGCGCACAACTTCCTCGGGCAATCGCCACGCTGGTACAAGGCGACCATCGTCGGTTTTCTCATTCTCAACGCCGTGGTGCTATTCACCATCGGCCCGGTCGCCGCAGGCTGGTTGCTGGTGATCGAATTCATCTTCACCCTAGCCATGGCGCTCAAGTGTTATCCGTTGATGCCCGGCGGCCTGCTGTTGATTGAAGCGTTGCTGTTGAAGATGACCACGCCGCAAGCGCTGTACGATGAGTTGCTGCACAACTTTCCGGTGATCCTGCTGCTGATGTTCATGGTTGCCGGCATCTACTTCATGAAAGATCTGCTGCTGTTTCTATTCTCGCGGCTGCTGTTGGGCGTGCGCTCGAAAGCGATTCTGGCGCTGATGTTCTGCTTCTTGTCGGCGTTCCTCTCTGCGTTCCTTGATGCGCTGACCGTGACGGCGGTGATCATCAGTGCGGCTGTCGGCTTTTACTCGGTGTATCACCGGGTCGCGTCTGGCAATGATCCACGTAAGGACAGCGAATTCGCTGACGATGAGCATTTACCGTCGCGACACCATGAGGACTTGAATCAATTCCGCGCTTTCCTGCGCAGCCTGTTGATGCACGGCGCGGTCGGCACGGCGCTCGGTGGCGTCTGCACCTTGGTCGGTGAGCCGCAGAACCTGTTGATCGGCCATGAGATGGGCTGGCATTTCGGCGAGTTCTTCCAGAAGGTAGCCCCGGTGTCGCTGCCGGTACTGGTCGCGGGTCTGGTTACTTGCGTGCTGTTGGAGAAGCTGCGCTGGTTCGGATACGGCACGCTGCTGCCGGACAACGTCCGCGCTGTGTTGGCCAACTACGCTGCCGAGGACAACGCCAAACGCACGCCTCGTCAGACGGCGGCGCTGCTGGTGCAAGGCGCGGCGGCACTGATTCTGATTGGTTGCCTGGCGTTTCACCTGGCTGAGGTCGGCCTGATCGGATTGATGGTGATCATATTGATCACCGCGTTTACCGGCATCACCGACGAGCATCGCCTGGGCAGCGCGTTCAAGGACGCCATGCCGTTTACCGCGCTGCTGGTGGTGTTTTTTGCCGTAGTGGCAGTCATTCACGATCAGCATCTGTTCGTTCCACTCATCGAGTGGGTCTTGGCGCTGCCGATGGATCAACAGCCGGGCATGTTGTTCATCGCCAATGGTCTGCTCTCGGCGATCAGCGACAACGTATTTGTCGCGACCATTTACATCACTGAGGTGAAACAGGCTTTTCTGGCCGGGCACATGACTCGCGAGCACTTCGAAACGCTGGCGATTGCGATCAACACCGGCACCAATCTGCCGAGTGTGGCGACACCGAATGGTCAGGCAGCGTTTCTGTTCCTGCTGACCTCAGCGATCGCGCCGCTGGTACGTTTGTCGTACGGGCGCATGGTGTGGATGGCGGTGCCGTATACCGTGGTGATGGGTTTGTTGGGCTGGTATGCGGTGAGCTATTGGCTCTAAGCAACACTGAATAAACCTGTGGGTTACCGGGGTTTGCACGCGCCGCGAAAACCTGTGGGAGCGAGCCTGCTCGCGAAGAGGTCGTGTCAGGCAACGAATCTGTTGAATGACACACCGCCTTCGCGAGCAGGCTCGCTCCCACATTGGTTTTGGTGTTGGGTCAGTGCGTGAGGATATATTTCTTGATCGCCAGGACCACACCGTCTTCGGTGTTTGACGCTGTAACGACATCGGCCTGACGCTTCACCGCCTCTTCCGCCTGCCCCATGGCAATCGACAAACCTGCGCATTTGAACATCGCCGGGTCGTTGCCGCCGTCGCCGATGACAGCGGTTTGCTCAAGCGGCACACCGAGGTATTCGGCAATCGTTGTCAACGCGGTGCCTTTGTTGGCCTCAAGCGCAGTAACGTCGAGATACACCGGCTGCGAGCGCGACACTTGCGCCATGCCGTTGACCTTGGGCAACAGCTGCGCCTCCAGCTCAATCAACAAATCTGTGTTGTTGCTGGTGGCGACGATCTTGTCGATGCGCTCCAGATACGGTTCAAAACTCTCGACCACCACTGGCGGGTAACCGAGGCCACTTTGCTCACGCGGGACCATCGGCCCGTGCGGGTCCTTGAGCAGCCAGTCGCCGCCACTGAACACCCAGATTTCCACCTCCGGTTGATCGGCAAACTGCGCCAGAGCAATCAGCGCGGTCGTGGCCGGCAGATAATGCGCGGCCAACAGTGTGCCGTCCGGTTTGACGATGGTGCCGCCATTGAACGCCGCTGTCGGCAGATCAACGCCCAGCGCCTCGACCTGCTGCAACATGGCTTTCGGCGGGCGGCCGCTGGCGAGGCTGAACAGCACGCCGGCATCGCGCAGCGAGCGCACGGCTTCGATGGTGCGTTGGTTCAGCGTGTGATCCGGCAGCAACAGCGTGCCGTCCATGTCGCTGAGCAGAAAACGTATCGGTTGTTTCGGCAAATCAGTCATCCCAGGCTGTGCCAGACGCGACCATCGCGAGTCAGCAGATCTTCGGCAGCTTGCGGGCCATCTTCGCCGGCCGCATACGTTTCGACGCTGGCATCCTGCTGCCAGGCATCAAGGAAAGGCTGCACGGCTCGCCAGCCGTTCTCGATGTTGTCGGCACGCTGGAACAGTGTCTGATCGCCGGTCAGGCAGTCGTAGATCAAGGTTTCGTAGCCAGTCGACGGCTGCATCTCGAAAAAATCCTTGTAGGCAAAGCCCAGTTCGATGTTGGCCATGTTCAGCGCCGGCCCCGGGCGCTTGGCCAGGAGGTCGAACCACATGCCTTCATTTGGCTGGATCTGAATACGCAGATAAGTCGGCTGCAACTCGTCGACTTCGGTGTCGCGGAACTGCGCGTACGGCGCCGGTTTGAAGCAGATGACGATCTCGGTGTCGCGCACGCTCATGCGCTTGCCGGTGCGCAGATAGAACGGCACGCCGACCCAGCGCCAGTTATCGATCATCACCTTGAGCGCCACGTAGGTTTCCGTGGTGCTGTCGGGCGACACGTTGGCTTCTTCGCGATAACCCTTCAACGGCTGGCCGCGCTCGCCAGCGCTGTACTGGCCGCGCACCGAGTTGGCCCGGGCTTCTTCCGTCGACCAGGGACGAATCGCCCCCACCACTTTGGCTTTCTCGCCGCGCACCGCGTCAGCGCCGAAAGCAGCCGGCGGCTCCATCGCGACCATGGCCAGCAGCTGGAACAGGTGATTGGGCACCATGTCGCGCAGTGCGCCGGTGTGTTCGTAAAAACTGCCACGGGTTTCGACACCGACGGTTTCCGCCGCGGTGATTTGCACGTGGTCGATGTAATGGTTGTTCCAGAACGCTTCGAACAGGCTGTTGGAGAACCGGCTGACCAGGATGTTCTGCACGGTTTCCTTGCCCAGATAGTGGTCGATGCGATAGATCTGCTTCTCGCTCATGACCTTGAGCAGACAAGCGTTCAGGGCTTCGGCGGTGTGCAGGTCGGAGCCGAACGGCTTCTCGATCACCACCCTTCTGAACGCTTCCGGGGTTTCTTCAAGCAAACCGGCGCTGCCGAGACGGCGCACCACTTCACTGAAGAAGCGCGGCGCGGTGGCCAGATAGAACACCGCATTGCCAGTGCCGCTGTCGGCGATTTTCGCCGCCAGGGCTGAATAAGTGCTGTCGTCGAGGAAATCGCCCTGGACGTAGCTGATGCCTTTGGCGAGCTTGGCCCACAAGACCGGATCAAGCATCTGATCGCCCTTGCCGACCTTCGCCGCCACTTCGGTGCGGATGAAGTCTTCGAGCTTTTGCGCGAAGGCTTCATCGGTAATGGCGTTGTGATCAACGCCGACGATCCGCAGATTCTCGTCGAGCAGGCCGTCGCGACTGAGGTTGTACAGCGCCGGCATGAGCAAGCGCTTGACCAGGTCGCCGTGGGCACCGAACAAAAAAAGCGTGGTCGGTGGTGCGGGTTCTGCCTTGGATTTTCTGCGGATCGTACGGGTCATTTTTTCGCGGTCTCCACGTGGCCGCCGAAGCCGAAGCGTTGTGCCGACAGGATCTTGTCACCAAAGGTGCCCTGCCCGCGCGAGCGGTAACGGGAGAACAGCGAGTTGGACAGCACCGGTACTGGCACTGCTTGCTCCATGGCCGCTTCGATGGTCCATTGACCCTCGCCACTGTCGGCGACCGAGCCGGAGAAACCGTCAAGCTTCGGATCGCTGGCCAGCGCATCGGCAGTCAGGTCCAGCAGCCACGACGAAACCACGCTGCCACGACGCCAGACCTCAGCGATATCGGCCACGTTCAGATCAAATCGCTGATCTTCCGGCAGGCGTTCGCTGGATTTGGTCTTGAGAATGTCGAAGCCCTCGGCAAACGCGGCCATCATGCCGTACTCGATGCCGTTGTGAATCATCTTCACGAAGTGCCCGGCACCGGCGGGACCGGCGTGGATGTAGCCGTGCTCGGCACGGTGGTCATCGGACTTGCGATCCCTGGTGCGCGGAATGTCGCCCATGCCGGGCGCCAGTGCGGCAAACAGCGGGTCGAGACGCTGCACGGTTTCAGCGTCGCCACCGATCATCATGCAATAACCACGTTCCAGGCCCCAGACGCCGCCGGAGGTGCCAACGTCGATGTAGTGCAGGCCCTTCTCGTTCAGCGTCTTTGCGCGGCGAATGTCGTCCTTGTAGTTGGTGTTGCCGCCGTCGATGATCGTATCGCCGGGTTCAAGCAGTTCGCTCAGGGTGTTGATGGTGTCTTCGGTCGGTGCGCCGGCCGGCAGCATGACCCAGACAGCGCGCGGCTTGTCGAGGCCGGCAACCAGTGCAGGCAAGTCGGCGACGCCGGTGGAGCCCTCGGCGACCAGGTTATCGATGAAAGCGGTATTGCGGTCGTAAACAACGGTGGTGTGCCCGTTGAGCATCAGACGTCGCGCAATATTGCCGCCCATGCGGCCCAGTCCAATAATCCCGAGTTGCATGTGCTGATGCTCCTTACTACAAATAAATGTGTGTCATTGGTTATAGCCCAACGCGACTGATGGAGGTTAGTCCAGAGCGTTGCGATGAAGTTTCCGGGCATTGTGCCCGATCCAGAGTGATAACGCCCCGAATCCTGCCGAAGACACACCGACCATGAAAAATAAAAAAGTTCCCTTCCAGGGCAAAAGAAATCAAAATTGGCGCCGATAGTAAGTCAAGCGCCTCAAAACGAGGAGTGACTTACAGTTGATGCACGCCATTTGCGAGGTGAGCAATGGGCACAGTACACACAGCAATGCCGCCACAAACCCTCTACGTTACGGTCCGTCGCGATGAATTGCGCCAGTTGAAAGACGAGCGCGACCAGTTGAAGCACGAATTGGCGCAATTGCGCGCATTGACCCAAGGCTCGCAGCCGCAACCGCGTCCGGTTGTGCAGCGCGCACCCCACGCCTGATCCCCGCCTGCTTCGGGAACGGCCCCCGTCGTTCCCGACACGTTGCACCTCTGACCGCCCGATACTCATCAAACGCGGCGCTTAACAAATCTTTCACATGCCCTTGGGGATACTCCGCCCCATTCTGGCCGTACCTGCGCGTACGGCCTCTGTTCGTCGGTGTCATGGAAGCGTTCCGGCGTGGGATTGATGATTGAGCTGGAGCACTGAATGGCATTGTTCAAACGCAGCAAAACGACTGCGACGGGTTTTGACTGGGCTGGATTTATCTGGCTGTTCGTTTTCTTCTGGTACTTCTCGGGTATCACCCAACTGCTGATCCAGCTGACCGGCACATCCGGCTTCACCGGATTCCGCCAAGCCTTCGTCATGAGCGCGCTGTGGCTGGCGCCGATGCTGCTGTTCCCCAAACAGACCCGCCTGCTCGCCGCCATCATCGGCGTGGTGCTGTGGGCCTGCTCGATGGCCAGCCTCGGCTACTTCTTCATTTATCAGCAGGAATTCTCGCAGAGCGTCATCTTCATCATGTTCGAATCGAACGTGTCGGAAGCCGGCGAGTACATGACGCAGTATTTCGCCTGGTGGATGATCCCGGCGTTCCTCGCCCATACCGCGTTCGCTTACTTTTTATGGACGCGTCTGCGCCCGGTTTACATGCCACGTGGTCGCGCGCTGGTAGCGGCGACGGCAATTGTCGTCGCCGTGGTCGGCTATCCGCTGGTCAAGCAAACCATGCGCATGGGCACCTTCGCCCAAGGCTTCGAGAAATTCGAAACCCGTATCGAGCCCGCCGTCCCTTGGCAGATGGCTGTGGCCTATCACCGCTATCAGGAAACCCTCGCCGACATGCAAGGCATGCTCGACAGTGCCAGCAAGATCCCGCCGCTGAAAAACCTCAAGGACGCCTCGGCCGGGCAACCGGCGACTTTGGTGCTGGTGATTGGCGAGTCGACCAACCGCCAGCGCATGAGTCTGTACGGATACCCGCGCAACACCACGCCGGAACTGGACAAGCTCAAGGATCAACTGGCGATTTTCGACAACGTCATCACTCCGCGCCCCTACACTATCGAAGCGTTGCAGCAAGTGCTGACCTTCGCCGATGAGCAGAACCCGGATCTGTACCTGTCGACGCCGTCGCTGGTCAGCGTGATGAAACAAGCGGGTTACAAGACCTTCTGGATCACCAACCAGCAGACCATGACCAAGCGCAACACCATGCTCACGACCTTCTCCGAACAGGCTGACGAGCAGGTGTACCTGAACAACAACCGCAACCAGAACGCCGCGCAGTACGACGGTGACGTTATCGAGCCGTTCAACAAGGCTCTGACTGACCCGGCTGAACGCAAACTGATTGTCGTGCATCTGCTCGGCACGCATATGAGCTACCAGTACCGTTATCCGCCGACGTTCGACAAGTTCCAGGATCGCCAGGGTGTCCCTGCCGGAGTGCGCGATGACCAATTGCCGACTTACAACAGCTACGACAACGCGGTGCTGTACAACGATTTCGTGGTTTCAAGCCTGATCAAGGACTACGCCAAATCCGACCCGAACGGCTTTTTGCTGTACCTGTCCGACCACGGCGAAGACGTCTTTGACTCGGCCGGCCACAGCACCTTGGGCCGCAACGAGAACAAACCGACCGCGCCGATGTACACCATCCCGTTCATGGCCTGGGCCTCGCCGAAGTGGAAGCAAAACCACGACTGGAATTTCGCTGGCGACCTCAGCCGCCCGTACAGTAGCTCGCAGTTCATCCACACCTGGGCGGATCTGGTCGGATTGAGCTCGGATGAACTGGATCGCAGCAAGAGTCTGGTCAGCGACAGCTTTGTGCCGCGCAAACTGCTGATTGGTGATCCGTATCAGACGGCGAAACGGTCACTGATCGATTTCAGCTTGATGAAACCCAAACAGCCTGCCTCGGCAGAGGTGGCGAAGAAGTAAGACGACAAAGGGCCTGCGAGGGCCCTTTTTTGTGCCTGCTGATTGGTGTGCTGCTGCGGTAATCCGCTCTGAAATACCCAGCAATAGTTGCCCTGAACCAGCGTTAACCCATTGTTAATGGCGGCGACACAGACTCTTTTCTGCGGTCTGCTTCACGGACGAACCGACTCCCACTTGTTCAGTAGGAGGCACCATGAAAACCACCACTATCATCCTCACCACTCTGCTCGCCCTCGGCTCCACCAGCGCCTTCGCTGAAGGTGGTGCCGAACGTATGCGTTATTACTACGACAACTTCCCAGTCCAGCACGCGCAAAGCGAGCAAAAGGCCGACTCCAGTGCGAAAGAAATTCGCGTCCCTGCTGACCAGACGGCGCAGGTGACCGAGTCTTATCGCGACTGAGCTTTACCGAGCAACCGATGGACCTTCCGTGGCTCCGCTCTGGCCCGGGAGATGACAGTTAGGCGCCCTGCTTGGGGCGCCTTTTTTTATGTTGGTGATTTGCGGTGAGAAGCCTTCAGGCCTGAAAATCCTTTATCCAGAACAACATCCGCCCGTGATCTGGATTGAACATCCCCGGTGCAAAGCCGAATTTGCGATACGAACCCTGCGCCACCGCATTGCCTTCCAGCACTTCCAGGGTGATCTTGCAGCAACCGCGCTGACGGGCGATGTCTTCTACCTTCTGCAGCATTTTCTGACTGAGCCCCAGGCCGCGAAATTTGCCGACCACGGCGACATCGTGGACGTTGACCAGCGGTTTGCAAGCGAAGGTCGAGAAGCCTTCGAAACAGTTAACCAGCCCGGCCGGTTCGCCGCCGACGAAGGCCAGCACACTGAAAGCATGCGGGCGGCGGGCGAGTTCTTCGGGCAGGCGTTGCAGCAGTTCGGGCGCGATCGGGTGACCACCGCCCATGGGATCTTCGGCGTAGTGGTTGAGCACGATGCCGATGGCTTCGGCGTGCACCGGGTTGCTGTAACTGGCCTGAAGCACAAGTATTTCTGCGAAATCCATTTCCATCCCCGATAAACAAAAAGCCCCGGCACGCAAGGTGCTTGCTGGAAGGCCTGGGGACATTAGCTTGGGTGTGCCGGAGAGGGCAACTTGAAAAGCTGAAGATCAAAAGATCGCAGCCTCGTTGCACTCGTCAGCTCCTACGGTCCGATATGTGTAGGAGTTGACGAGTGCAACGAGGCTGCGATCTTTCGCGGTCAGTGGCCCCAGATGAGCTCTTCGGTCCAGCCAAGTTCGGCGAAGTCTTCAGCACGCAATGCGCTTTCGCCGACACAGAAAAATTCATCCAGTTGCGGTGGCTTCACCGTCGTGCCGCTGAGCATGGCGTGCACCTGGCCGCGATGATGGATCTGGTGTTCGAACAGGTGCGAGAGCATGCGCAGTCGACTTTCATGTTGCGGTGTGTCGCGGGCGATGGTGACGATTCTCGGCAGATCGGCATCGCGCAGTTGCTCGCAATAAGCAATCAGCCGGCGATCGACGCGGGCCTGTTCTGCACGCAGCGCCGCAGCATCGGTAAAAGGCTCGTCTGCATTGAAGAATACGTAGCAATCCGGGTGCGGCTCGTCCCCGCGCAATTCGCGCTCCAGCGCGTCGACGTAGAACCAGTCGCAAGTGAGGATGTGATTAAGCGTGAGGCGGATGCCGGGGAAAAAGCTCACCCGTGGCGCGGCCAACTCAGTGGCGTCGAGCCGGGTCCAGGCCTTGGCCAGGCGGTGGTTGGCCCAGGCGTTCTGGTAAGCCATGGTCAGCAAATGATGGGACAACGGTTGACTCATGTCGGCGCCCTCTTTTTTCAGGCTTCAGCGAAGCGCTGCAATTGCATCTCCTGCAAACGGCTGAGGGTGCGGCGGAACGGGAATTCCAGATAACCCTCGGTGTACAAGGCCTCCATCGGTACAGCCGCCTCGACGTACAGCGGCACCTTGCGGTCGTAGCATTCGTCGACCAGCGCGATAAAGCGGCGAACGCCGTCGTCGTGCACCGATAACTGCGGCAGTTCGCGGTCGCCGGCGACCACGCGCTCAGGACCGTCTTCGGTACCGCGTGCAATACGTCCTTCGCGTTTTTGTGCGCTGAGGTTCGGCACTTCGCTCAACAGAATAGCCCGGTAGCGATCACACAGGGCAATGAAGTCCATGGCGGAGAAAGGTTGCTCGCACAGATCGCTGTAGCGGCACCACAGCACGGATTCGCTGGCTTGCACCACGTTGAGCGTGCGGTGGCCCACGGCCACTGGCTCCTCGCTGACAGTCTCATCTGCAGCCAGCGATTTGAACACGGCCTCCAGTGCGCTCAGTAAATCATCCGCGCGAACAAAATAACGCTGCTCGATCGTGCCCGGATGCAAGCGATGATCCTCGGCGCCATTCACCGCGACCACGGTCATATGCGCCTTGATCGCCGCAATCGCCGGCGTGAAACGGTCGCGGTTGAAGCCGTCGGCGTATAGATCATCGGGCGGCAGATTGGAGGTGCAGACGATCACCACACCTTCATCGAACATCACCTGAAACAGCCGGCCGAGAATAATCGCGTCGCCGATGTCATTGACGAACAGCTCATCGAAGCACAGCACGCGCACTTCGTCGGCCAGCTCTTTCGCCAAGGCGCGCAACGGATCGGCGATGCCACTGAGTTGAAACGAACGCTGATGCACCCAGCCCATGAAGTGATGAAAGTGTTGACGCCGCGCCGGCACGCGCAGGCTCTGATAGAACTGATCCATCAGCCAGGTCTTGCCACGACCGACCGGCCCCCACAGGTACACGCCGCTGACCGAACGGGCGCCGGCGTGCAAGGCTTCATGGCATTTTTGCAAGGCCCAGACTGCGTGCTCCTGGGCTTCATCCTGGATGAAACCCTTGTGGTCGACCGCGTATTGCCAGGCACTGAGGGGGGAGTCGAAAGTCATGCGCGGTAGTATGCCACGGGCGATTGGCCATTGTTGATTAACGCGCGTGGACGATCACTGTGGGAGCGAGCCTGCTCGCGAAGGCGGCTCGTCAGTGACCGAGATGCAGACTGAGCCGCCGCTTTCTCGAGCAGTCTCGCTCCCACAGAGCCCAAAAACCTGACCTTTCAGGCAGTTATTGCTCGTTGCCCTCGCCGCCCGCTTGCGGCATTCTGCGCACCCATTTTCTGACCCGGCCCCGCCTTGCGGCGCGCACCTCACCATGACCGCCTCTGAAAAAACCCCGCGCAACAATGACCTGATCTACGGCCTCAACGACCGTCCGCACCTCACCGCCACGGTGTTCGCCGCGTTGCAGCACGTGCTGGCGAGTTTCGTCGGCATCATCACCCCGACCCTGATCATGGGCGGCGCCCTCGGTCTGCACAGTGAAATCCCCTACCTGATCAGCATGGCGCTGTTCGTCTCCGGCCTCGGCACCTTTGTCCAGGCCAAGCGCTTCGGTCCGGTGGGTTCCGGTCTGCTTTGTCTGCAAGGCACCAGTTTCTCCTTTATCAGTGTGATTCTCAGCGCCGGGTTCATGGTCAAGGCGCGCGGCGGCGGCACTGATGAAATCCTCTCGACGATCTTCGGCGTGTGCTTCTTCGCCGCGTTCATCGAAGTGGTGCTCAGCCAGTTCATCGGCAAACTGCGCATGCTGATCACGCCGGTGGTGACCGGCACGATCATCACGCTGATGGGCCTGTCGCTGATCAAAGTGGCGATGACCGACATCGCCGGCGGCTTCGGTGCGCCAGATCTTGGCGCGGCCAGCCATGTGTTTCTCGCGGCGCTGGTGATCGGCACCATCGTTGTGCTGAACCGTGTCGACGTGCCGTTTCTGCGCCTGGGCGCGATCGTCATCGGCCTGACCCTCGGCTACGTGGTGGCCTGGCTGATGGGCACGGTGGATTTCGCTTCGATGCCCGAGGTGCCGCTGGTCAGCGTGCCGGTGCCGTTCAAGTACGGTTTCAACTTCGATTGGGTGGCGTTCGTGCCGGTGGCGGTGATTTTCCTCGTGTCGCCACTGGAAGCTGCCGGTGACCTGACCGCCAACTCAATGATCTCGCGACAACCGGTGAAAGGCCCGCTGTACATCCGCCGAATCAAATCCGGCCTGCTCGCCGATGGTCTCAACTCGGCCATGGCGGCAGTGTTCAACAGCATGCCGATGGTGACCTTTGCGCAGAACAACGGCGTGATCCAGTTGACCGGGGTGGCCAGCCGTTACGTGGCGTTTTTTATCGCCGGGCTGCTGGTGTTGCTCGGTTTGTTCCCGATGATCGGCGCGGTGCTGCAATTGATGCCGAAACCGGTGCTGGGCGGCGCCGAGCTGGTGATGTTCGGCACCGTCGCCGTGGCCGGAATCAAGATCCTCGCCGAGGCCGGCCTGCATCGACGCAACATGCTGATCGTGGCGATCTCGCTGGGCATGGGCCTGGGCATCGCAGCGGTGCCGGAAGTCCTGCGCGAACTGCCGCAAGCGCTGCGCAACATCTTCGAATCGCCAATCACTGTCGGTGCGTTGTGCGCTATCGTGCTGAACATCTTCCTGCCGGAAGAATTCATCGAGCTGGAAGAAGATGATTTCGACCCGGAAGCTTCGATTCTGCAGGTCATGGAAAACCCCGACGTCGCCGCCAAAGGTGAACCCGGCCAAGCGGCGGCTGTCGCACAGTTGAACCGCTGACGTCACGCCTCGAAAAAAAGGGCTGCACCGGCGACGGTTCAGCCCTTTTTTTCTCGAGAGATTTTTATGCGCCGCGTCCACGCCGTCATCCTGTCGCTTCTGCTGTTGTCGCTCAGCGCCTGCGCACTGTTTCCCAACCGCGATCCGGTGAACATCAACGTGGTCGGCCTCGAACCGTTGCCCAGTCAGGAGCTGGAAGTACGCTTCGCGATCAAGCTGCGCGTGCAGAACCCCAATGAAACGGCGATCGATTACAACGGCATCGCCCTGGATCTGGAGGTCAATGGTCATTCGCTGGCTTCGGGTGTGAGCGATCAGAGCGGCTCGATCCCGCGTTTCTCTGAAGCCATTGTCACGGTACCGGTCAGCGTCTCGGCGTTCTCGTTCCTGCGCCAGACCTTGGGCCTGAGCCAGACGCAAAGCCTCGATAACCTGCCCTACGTGCTGCGCGGCAAACTCGCCGGTGGACTGTTTGGCACGATGCGCTTTACCGACAGCGGCAAGTTGAGCCTGCCCAAGGCGAGCGCGGCGACCTGGTAGTCAGCGGTCTCAATCGGCAGAACAACACACAACCCCTGTGGGAGCGAGCCTGCTCGCGAAGGCGGTGCTTCAGGCAACTGCGATATTCATGGTGCCTACGTCTTCGCGAGCAGGCTCGCTCCCACAGGTTCTCTACAAGTTTCAAGGTCAGGAGTTGAACCGCACCCCCGGCTTCGCGCGCTCATCAACGGTCAACTCGAACACATCCGGCCGCGCATAGTGGCCGACCACATCGTAGTCATACCGCGCGCGGATCAGTTCATCGGTGTCGATCTGCGCCGTAAGCAAGCCCGCTCCCCCACGCAACGGTCCAGCCAGCACATCGCCCATCGGTCCGACGATCACGCTGCCACCGGCAATCAACGGCCGATCACTTGGCCAATTGGCAATCTCCACACCCAAATCATCCGGCGAGGCCTGCACCTGACAAGCACTGACCACGAAGCAGCGGCCTTCATGGGCGATGTGGCGCATGCTGACCTGCCACATCTCACGCTCGTCCACGGTCGGCGCGCACCAGACCTCTACGCCCTTGGCATACATCGCCGTGCGCAGCAGCGGCATCATGTTTTCCCAGCAGACCACCGCGCCAAGCTTGCCGACCTGGGTGTCGAACACTGGCAGCGTCGAGCCGTCACCCTTGCCCCAGATCAGTCGCTCGGTGCCGGTGGGCATGAGCTTACGGTGTTTGCCAATCAGCCCGGCCTGCGGATCGAAATACAGCACCGTGCAATACAACGTGCTGCCGGCGCGCTCGATCACGCCGATCACCAGATTGGCCCCGGTGCGCGCTGACAATCCGGCCAGGGCGTCGGTTTCGGCGCCGGGCACATCAATGGCGTTGGCAAAATACCGCGCAAAGGCCTCACGCCCCTCGGGCAGTCGATAACCCAACTGGGTGCCGAAACCTTCGCCTTTCGGATAACCACCGAGCAAGGCTTCCGGCATCACCACCAGCGCAGCACCGGATTCGCTGATTGCGTCTTCCCAGCTCAGGATCTGTTCAAGGGTTTCGTCTTTGCCACCGGGCAAGGCGCCGATCTGCAACGCCGCCACTATGGATTTAGCCATCGTATTTACTCCATCAGGTTCAGGTGTTGCCGATTCTCCGGCGTCACGCGATCATGAATAAAGCCCTGCCCACTGCTGAATGATATGAGCCAAATGAATATCGCCGACATCGACCTCAATCTGCTGAAAGTCTTCGAAGCGCTGCACGACGAATCCAGCGCCAGCCGCGCCGCCCTGCGTCTTGGCGTAACGCAATCGGCAGTCAGCGCGGCATTGCGCCGCTTGCGCGAAGTGTATGGCGATCAGTTGTTCGTGCGCACCGGGCGTGGTCTGGCGCCGACGCTGCAAGCCAATCAGCTGAAACCGGTGATCAGCGATGCCCTGAACAAATGCCGGCAAAGTCTGGCCATGCTTGATCCTGCGGCCAATCAATACGACGGTCGCTCGGTAGCGATCGGTCTGTCAGATGATTTTGAAATTGCCTACGGCCGCCGCCTGATAGAGGAAATCGCCCGTCGTGCGCCGAAGCTGCGGCTGATCTTTCGCCAGACCCATAGCCAGATCGTCGCTCGCGCGTTGATGGAGCGCAGCATTGACCTGGCGATCACTGCCGGAGGATTTGCCGAGCGCCTGCTCAGTCGTCAGGTTTTGGGCGAAGGCGGCTATGCGTGTCTGGTAGACGCAGCCAGTCTCGCCCCGGGCCAACAGCAGATCGCGTTGCAGGAGTTCGTTGAACGCGAGCACATTCTGGTGTCGTCGGGCGGTTTTATCGGCATTACCGACGAAGGATTGGCGGCAGTGGGTTTGAGCCGCCGAGTCTGCGCGTCGACCACGCATTTTGCTGCACTGCCGTTTTTGCTCAAGGGCAGTCAGGCGGTGGCGACGATCCCGGCCCACGCCGCCGCAAGTATCGCGGCGCTGAGCGGGCTGGCGTTGCTGCCCTGCCCTCTGGCTCTGCCGCGCTACCCGGTGGAGCTGGGCTGGCGTACCAGCACACAGATCGATCCGGTGCTGGTCAAGGTTCGTGAGGCGATTGCCGCCACGTTCAGCCAGGGGTGAAACGGATTATTTGTTCGCCGCCATCAGGCGATTGACTTCACTGCGCACCATGTTGGCGAACTCCGGCGGCGACATGCCGTCCAGCTCGGCGCGGACCCACTCGGCCCATTTGCCCTTGCGCTTGGAGCGCTCCCCAAACAGGCGCGCGGCTTCGCCTTTGGCTTTGCCCAGATTGTTCTGCCAGAGTTCGAACAGACGGGATTTCTCGTCTTCCAGCGCTGCGCGCTCTGCGAGGGATTTGTCGGCCAGATTGAAACTCATGGGGATATATCCTGCTGCGTAAAATGGCGACATCTTACACGCTCGACACAAATCTCCGGTGCAGGTTTTTCCCTTGTCCACGAATGACATGCAACTTTTCGCCTGCCGCTACACTCCATTGGTCACTGTCCATTCACCTGCAAGGAGTCACCCAATGGCCCGTAAAACCGCCTCGCAAGCTGCCGAAGAGCAAATCAAGGATCAAGCTTTCAGCGAGCTTCAGGCTCTGATCGAAGAATCGGACAAACTGCTCAAGAGCAGCGCTTCACTGGTAGGCGAAGAAGCAGAAACGCTGCGCGCACAAATCGCCCAGAAGCTGCAGCTGGCACTGGATTCGGTGTCCAGCGTGCGCGACCGTACCAAACCCGCCGTTGAAGCCACCGAGAACTACATCGGTGGCCACCCTTGGCAAACCGTGGCAGTCTCCGCCGGTTTCGGCCTGGTGGTGGGCCTGCTGCTCGGTCGTCGCTGAGTCAGGCGCACAGAAAAAGGCGAACCTCAGGGTTCGCTTTTTTTATGCCCACCGCTTTGCTTTTCCATTACTGAATTCACCTGGGTATCCCAAGTCGGCGTACCTCGCCCAAACCACGCGGTCAGTCCCCTCTCCCCCCGGGAGAGGGCTAGGGTGAGGGGCTTTTGACCTTGTCACTGCAATGTCAGAACAACAAAAGACTCACTCCCCCGCCAACTCCCGCAACTGCCCCAGCGCCTGTTCATCCAGCGTGATGCCCTGCGCTAATGAGCGGGCACGCTGCAAATGCCGCCGATCCCCCGGCAAACGCTTGAGCCCGACTCCGTGCATCTGCCGCACCAGTTCCTCGCTGCGCTGGGCGAAGTTCTGCCCCGCCGCTTTGCTCGGATCGATGACGATCAACAGCTGACCGGTCCATGGCGTCTTCGCGCCAGGATGGTTGGACCAGTCGAACTCGAATGAGAAATTGCCGCCGGTCAATGCCGCCGCCAGCAACTCGACCATCATCGACAGCGCCGAGCCTTTGTGCCCGCCGAACGGCAACAATGCGCCGCCTTCCAGAATCGCCTTGGGGTCCTGGGTCGGTTGGCCGAGGCTGTCCACCCCCATGCCGACCGGGAGTTTTTCACCTTTGCGCGCGGCGATCTGCACATCGCCATGGGCGATGGCGCTGGTGGCAAGGTCGAACACAATCGGCGCGGCGTTGGCTCTTGGTGCGGCGAAGGCAATCGGATTGGTGCCGAACAATGGCCGATCAGCGCCATGGGGCACCACGCAGGTCATGCTGTTGACCACGCTCAGCGCGACCAGACCCTCGTCGGCGAAGGGCTCGACATCCGGCCACAAAGCGGCGAAATGATGCGAGTTGCGTATCGCCAGCACCGCGATCCCGGCATGACGCGCCTTCTCGATCAGCAAAGGTCGGGCCGCTGCCAACGCTGGCTGGGCAAAACCGTTGCCGGCGTCAACCCGGACAAACCCCGGCGCGACGTCTTCAACCTGGGGCACCGCATGGCCATTGACCCAACCACTTTTCAGCGTCGAGACATAACCGGGGATGCGAAACACGCCATGACTGTGAGCGCCGTCGCGTTCGGCGTTGGCGCAGTTGGCGGCCAGCACCCGGGCGACTTCGCTGGACGTGCCGTGGCGCAGAAAAATCGTTTCAAGCAGTTGCGTCAGTGCCTCGAGGGACACTGTGGACGAAGCATGATCGTGTGGCGCAGACATCTGAAGCTCCAGAATGATTATTGGAGGGAACAACAGCGTACGGTCGATTTTGCCCACCGATTAACCGCGCCCGAGCTGCCAGCTGTCAACCCTTCGATTGATGGGCATCCGCTGGCGCGCCCTGATGCACATTTCACGGTCAGCGTGTGCGGTAACTATCTACCGCAAGTGCTCCAGCCTGCGCATCTACTGTTGAGTTCCAGCCCGATGGCGCCCGTTCAGAGTTGCAATGATGTCCACCCCGACTGCCCCGCTGTTGTTTCCAGTGATATTCGATTCACCCGGCCTGCACGTTGACCTCGGCCCAGCACACGGTCTCAACAGCAAAGACTTCGACTGGCTTGCCCATGCGCAACTGGCGACGCAATCGCTGCGCAACAAGCAGACCCCGCCGATGCTGGCCGAACGCATCCTGCTCAACGCCGACAAGCAACAGGCCGTGCCGCTGGCGGGCAGCTTCATGCTCAGCGCAGGGCCGGATGACAACGGCGTGTTTCTCTATACGCCCTACGATGGCCTGAAAAAATTCGCTGACCGCCAAGCACTGACGGACGCACTGCAGACACGCCTCGACAATGCCGGGGAAGCTGATGATCTGCTGGCTTTCCTCTCGGTTTCGCTGCGCAAGGAACTGGTGGAAAAACGCGGGATTACCCTGACCTGCGAAACCATCGAAGGTGATGTGTTCGAGGACCAGCAAGCGGCAATCGGCGAATCCCTGGACAGGTGCGCCCGTGACCTGCTGGACGAGCTCAAACGCCTGCCATCCCTTGCAACGTTGCTGGAAAAGATTCTCGATGAACTGCTCGAACCACATTTTGCCGCGTTGCAACAGTCGCTTACCCGGGTCGGTTTCTATTCGGCGACCTCCTCTGAGGGCAAACAGTGGGTCGACTCGCTATCGCTGACTCAAGCGCTGCTGCTGCACTTTCATCGCCAGGGCTGGCCGCACGGTCAGACCGTGGAATTTACCCATCCCGCTCGTTCGGTAAGCGAGGACGATCAGTCTGCCTGGACAAATGCGATCAAGTCCGCATCGGGAAAGTTGACCATGCTGTTGTTTCGGCAGCTTGAGATCTACTGGAATGGCGCTTCATTCGAGGGTTCGCCCAGACGTACTTTCTTCAGCCAGACGCTACAGGATCAAGCGCGAGCGGATCTGATGATCAAGCGCGAAACGCAGATCCTCACCGCCAGCGAGTTCGACGCCCTGCACAGCCTGGTACGTGAGCCAACCGTTGCGGTACGGCGGCCAACGTTCGAAACCGTGTGCCTGAGCGAAGAGACAGCCTGTGTCGAGCTGGCCGGCTCGCTGATGATCAATCATGACAAGGCTTATCTCTATACGCCCAGCCAGGGCCTGCAGGTGCTCACCGACTACGCCGACCTCAAACAGACACTGACCGCCAAGCTGAGGGCTGCCGGGCACGAAGATGAACTCTACGGGCTGATGAATCTGCAAGAGCGCAATCGTTACCTCGGCTTCGCTAATGCCCAGGTATCTGGCGAAAACATCGGCGGTGAGATCATGACGACGCTGTTCGAGGCGATCCTCACCAAGCAACGTCAGAACATTGAATTCGTTCTGCAGCGTTTTCGCCAGAGCGCGCGCAGCACCGACGTCCATGCGCTCTTCGACAAGGCGTTGGATATCCGCTCGATGATTCATGAACGGTTGCTCAAGCTCGACGTCAATCAGCGCTGGAGCACGCGGCCGCTATTTACCAGTACGCCGCCATCGTCACTCGTGCAGGCGGACAAGGCTGCGCAGCAGGCGACTCGTCTGGGGCGAACGCTGGATAATCTGACCAG
Organism: Pseudomonas sp. AC083; assembly: GCF_979253165.1. Lineage (NCBI taxonomy): Bacteria > Pseudomonadati > Pseudomonadota > Gammaproteobacteria > Pseudomonadales > Pseudomonadaceae > Pseudomonas > Pseudomonas sp. AC083. The sequence goes on along the minus strand of NZ_CEEDDH010000001.1, from coordinate 274,115 downwards.
CCACTTCAAAGATCAACCGACCGGTAACGGCGCCGAACAGCGCGCTTTTCTCGAAGGCATTCTGTGGAAACTGGCGCAGGCGTTCGAAGATGGCCTGCGTGGTGAGGCGTACATGCGCAGTCTCAGCGGCTCATGGCTGGAGGCGGAACGCAAGATCGTCGACACCGTGTTCGATTCCAGGCATCCCACACGCAGGGACCGTCACTCACTCAATGGTTTTCGCCCCGATGCCTGGTCCCTCACCCTCAATGGTGCCAAGTTCAAAGGTGCGCTGCCGCTCGCTCACTGCGTGCTGCTGACCGAGCGCGGCGGCATGGACGTGAAACATTCAGGGCGCGCCATCCTCTGGACACCGGCCATGGGGCTGGAACTGTTCGACGATATCGACAATGTGCAAAAGCAACTGCAACAAAGGCTGGACGACAATAACCAGAGTTACGCGCTGCTGGAAAATCTGCCAAAGGCGCAACATCGATTCGACCAGCAATACACCTTGGGCGAGTTTCAATTGATTGACGGCAGTGTCTCCCGAGACCGCATGCAATCGACCATTGAGCAGTTCCTCGCTGAATGCGCAGTGCTGCGAGTGTGTATCAAGGAACCGAAGACATTGGCGACGTTCCTTGGTGAAATGAAAAACGCTGTCATCGATACCAATCTGCAACGCGCGATTGATCTTGCACGAACTCTTTCGCGTCATCTGGACTATCCCGACTGGTTGCGCATGGCCTCGGCGACGGAGCAACGCACGCAACTCGCTCTGCTGGATGAACTGCGGCACGCGTTCATCAATGGCAAGGATTTCCTCGATGACGTCCCGGCGCTGGCCACTCATATCGAGCAGACCCTCAAGACACTGCTCGACGCCCGATTTCCAGGCAACGGGCTCAAGCCACAGGACATCCGGATTACCCCCAACCTGACACTGGCAGGCCCTGCCTGCAACCTGCTGGAGTTTGCCTTGCATCACTACAACGTCGTGCAGGGCACCGGTTTCAAAGTCGCATCGACAACAGCCACAGCATTGCCAAAGGATTTTGCCCAGTCCGCGGTACGGCAATTACTGCAATCTCTTGACGTCACCACCACCTACACGGAGAAAGTGACCGAAGCGCTGTCCGCCGACAGCGCGTCCGCACGTGCCAGCAAAAAGCGTTTTTTACGCCAATTACCCTGGCAATTGATGCAACACGCCCACTCGATGAAATTGCAACAGCAGCTTTCGGATACCGGTTATGACTACATTTGCCAGGTCCTCGACATGCCGGACGGGATAGCGCGGGCTATGGTCGAGGGTGCCGATGCCATCGCTTGTCCGCTATCGTTGATCAAGACTGCAGGCGCTGATTGCGTTGACGCGCTCGGATTGTATGTCCTCGGTCCGGGCGCAGGGCGAACAGGCCCCCGGGTTATCTATGCGCCTTACTCCAGGTATGTATTTCGCGAGTTCGAAAACGAAGCGCAGTTGATCGAAGCACTGAATACCTCCGGGCACTTCCAGGATTTGATCATCCGGCGTCTGCCTGAGGCCCAGCAGGCGGTCTTCAAGAGTCTGTTGAAAACAACGATTGGTAAAAAAAGTGAAATCACCCTTCATGACACGCCCATCAATGACAACCTGCTTGAACGGTTTCACCAGGATACTCTGAGCCTTCTGCCGCAACTGCTGCGTAGCCAGCCACAGATCGACGCCCAAGCGGATTGGGAAGCGGTGAAGTCTCTGTTCAGTCACGGCGTGCGTCTGGTGCCACATTTGCTACCGGGCAAACTCGCATCCGTTTTTTTCCTCTGGCGAAGCTACCAGGACTTCAAGGCGTCCGCCGAAGGCCTTCAGGATCACCACTGGGCAAACGCCCTGAAAAGCTTCATCGCAGGGGCAATTACACTCTTCAGCCTGGGACGTCTGTCCTGGGAAAGCGAGGCAGAAACGGCCAGTTCCGAATTCGCCGCAGAGGCGCACGCACCAGCCTCTACAGCCACGACGGTGCAAGTAGCCTCTCGCTGGGCAAAAGTGCCACCCGTCACCCCCGCTCGTATCGACTTGCAAACCTTTGAAACCAGCACTGCGCTGCAAAGCCTCAAGCTCGATGCCAATAAGCTGGTCTACGGAGATTCTTCGACGACGCAGAAATACGCCGCCATTGCCGGCAAGGTGTATCCGGCGGTGCAGATCGAAAAAGCCTGGTATTTGCGCAAAGAAGACGGCAGCCAGGGGCCGTCACTCGAGGAGAAGAATTCCCGTCTGGTCGTTGCGAGCACCAGCCAGCCGGTTTATCGCTGCCGATCAAAACAACGTGACGCCGCTCAACACGAAGTGGAGGAAAACCGTTCAATCGAGATGTACGTCCAAGCGAGAGGCATGACCCAGATCAACCGTCGCTATCCCGCCAGAGCGTTTGTGATACAGCAAGCCGTAAATCGTGCCAGGGAATACGCAGTCAATTGTCTGCATAACTACGTTACACAGCGCGACAACTTCGAGGGCAAACGATTGGAGACGGTATTAAAGAATTTCTTCGAGGTGACTGACATAACGCCCTCGCTGCTCAGCAAGCTCGAGAAGGTGATAATTCCTGTTTGCCAGGAACTGACGAACCCTAAAGATGATTTGCTCTACACCGAACGCTTTTTGGCGGGTCTGAACGCGAAAGGTCGGGCGAATGTCGTTGCATTCGTTTTCAAACAGGACAAACAAAAAATAATTCATCTTACTGAGGTATTTTTCAATCCCGGAATGGACAGATACACCGCCCATTTGCCTCCTCGGTTCAATGTCGATTCTCACGCACGTGCTGTAACGCTTATCCATGAGCTCTCGCATCTGGTTTGCGACAGCGATGATCTTGAGGTCGTGCAAGCCATGGCGCCTTATCTGGACCTCATCGATACGGCGACGGACGCGGGGAAACATGCCAAGGAATCCCTTGAGCGTCATCGCAGCTTGTTGTCGCGCTACGGCCAGCACTTGTTTGCAGTGAAGACCGGCCATCAGGTCTGGACCGACCTGGATCAGATGCCGACGCATGCAGGGAATTACAACAAAATACTCAGCCTTACCAAAACCACAAACCTTGCCGATGCACGCCTGGCGTTTTGCAGCTCTCAGTCTGCGGATGCGCGGATTGACGTCATGCTCGCCAACGCCGACTCGATCGCGTTGCTTATCAGCGAAATGGGCCGCCAGCTCGACCCGCTTCCCGCCCTTTCATCATCGGGTTCGAGTTCGGATCAGGCAGGATCCTCGCAAGCGCTGCCGTGAAGACAAAAAAATGCGCTGACGTCGCGCCAGCGCATTGCTCAACACAAGAATCAGTGAGTGCTTAAAGTGGGTTAGTCCTTCTGGTCCCGCAGCACATTGCCGGAAGCGCCATCAATGCGAAATTCGTAAACAGCGCCGTCGGCCTTGCGCCCTTCGCCTTCCCAGTAGCCGTCATTGTCGGCGCCAATCTCATAGACCTCGACATAACCGGCTTTGGTCTTGGCGACCTCGATGGCTTTCTCGATGGTGATCCAGCCTGCGCCTGGCTTGTCCGCCAGAGCGGCACCGGCGCTGAGCAAACCAGCAGTGGCGATCAGGGCTGCGAATGTCTTTTTGATCATTTTTTCACTCCATTTATGGATAGTAGGCAGTTGCTTCCTGTTTTTTTGGGCGCCACAGGGAAAAATAAGTTCCACGTTGATGGGTAAATGCCATGACGGATGTTCTCGGCAGCCTGCCGGCGAGGTTAGAATGAGCGAAATCAGGACGAGTCAATGACCCAAGACACTCTCTCGGAAGCCGAATACGATGCGATCACCGATGCCGCCGCGCACTGGTGCATGCGTTTGCACGCCGCCGACTGCACGGACGAGGAGCGTCGCGCATTTGAAATCTGGCACGCTGCGCATCCTTTGCACGCTTTCGAATACGAAGCCATGCAGGAGATCTGGGAGGTCGCCGGAGATTTGCCTCGAACCGAGCCCGAAGCACTCGCGGCGCAGCGCAAACCCTTGCGTTCGTGGCGCAAGTTCGCAGTCATTGCCGGTGCCTGCGCCCTCGCCTTGCCGCTCGCGGCTTACAGCGGCTGGAGTATGGGCTGGGTGCCCAACAGTTATCAGCATTACGCCGCCGCCGACACTGTGCGTCAGATCACCCTGAGTGACGGCAGCCAACTCGAACTCAACCTGCACACCGACCTGACCTTCAGCAACTACAAACATGAACGTCGCGTAACCCTGAACAAGGGCGAGGCGTTTTTTAATGTCAGCCATGACGCGTCTCATCCGTTTGTGGTTCGCGCCGGCGACGGCAAAATCCGCGTGACCGGTACGCGGTTCAATGTGTGGATGTACGAGGACCAGGTGCGGGTCAATCTGGTCGAAGGTTCGGTGTTGGTCAGCAGCAATCGCGATCTGCCGGGCGACGGCCTGCGTCTGGGTCCATCGATGCAGGCACGCTACCGGCAGGGCGATTACACCCCGCAAATCAGTCAGACCTACCCTGGTGACACCTCGCTGGCCTGGCGCAGCGGCCGTTTGGTGCTCGACAACCTCGCGCTGCACGACGCCCTGCCCCTGATCAATCGTTACCTGGACAAGCCGTTGATGCTGGCCGACACCAGTACCGGCGCGATCCGCGTGGGCGGTGTCTACAACATCAAAGAGATGAACAACCTCGCCAACAGCCTGCCCAAAGTGCTGCCGGTCTACCTGACCCGGAACAAGGAAGGCAATCCGGTGATCAATTCGATGCCGCAACGCCCGCCGAAAAGCTGAAGGCCGCGTCCCTTGCGGGAGGCGGCCTTCATTTGTTTCAGGGGGTGACTGTTTACTGCGCTGCCACCTTCCCTGCCTGATCCTGCTTGATCGTCTGCACCTGATATTGCGGATCCGCCTGGATCTGCTGTTCGGTGAACGGCAGGACACTCCACTGTTTCTTCGAAAACGCTGCAGTCTGATCCCGCGAGTACCTTGACATCGGATCACTGGATAACGAGAACGCCAGCAGCCCTTGGGCATGCGGGCCTTGTTCGTCGAAGCTCACCACTTGCAGATAGCTGGTGCCGCTGACCACTTCAAGTTTGCCATCCTCACGGGGCACGCTCTGCATCGCGTTGTAAATGCCCAGCGTCCCCAGCCCGCCATGAATCGGCGTTTGCTGCCCGCCACTGCTGACTACCTGGATGTCACCCCAGCGCGTGTCGGGTTTCAGGCCCATTTTGCCGACCCGCTCGACCGACGCCAGCATCGCTTCACGCAGTGCTTTGGCGACGGCAGGCTGCTCGATGGCCAGGCCGCGAGGAGTGTTTTGCGCATCTGCCGGATTGAATGCAACACGCCAGATATCGGCTGATTCAAGCAGCGCCTGCATGATGTTCTGAAAATGCACCAGACCGAGCCCGGAATCCAGATTGGCGCGGCCGTCCCACGCCTTGAGGCTGGCGCACGCAGACTTGAGTGACGCGGTATCGCTGCCCAGGTCGGCGCCGCAGAACTTCAGCAGATCGGGCATGACCTGCGTGGCCAGATAGACCTGATCGTCCATGACCATGCGCTGCAGATCCTTGATCGCCAGTGGGCCTTTTTTGCTCAGCTCACCCAAACGATCAAGCGCGAACCGTGAGCGCAGGCCCAGCGGTTGTCCTTCCTGACTGATCAGCGGTGAATAGCCGGTGAGCGGTTGAGCCGGATTGGCCAGCCATGCCGAGTCGTTGGAGTGCTGAACGAAATCCCTGCGCAGCAATTGCGGCAACTGGCTGGAGGCGAAGATGCCCTGCTGCGCGGCTTGCGGATCGACATCCCAGGCACAGCCGCTGTTGGCACCGTCCAGGACAATCATGCGCAGACCGAGGCGTGGGTCGCTGCACTTGGCCAGTTTTTCCGCGCTGACATTCGGCACCACCGACAGGTTCATGTAAAGCGTCTGGCCCTTGTCATCCACCGCCAGAGTATTGACCCACGGGATGCCCTGAATCTTGTGCACTGCGTCTTGCAAATCCTTGAGACTGCCGGCCCGGTTCATTGCGTACCACTGTTTGAGCACGCGATCGTTGTCGAGGTTGGCATCGCGCAAGCTGTAGGCGTATTGCTTGTCCCAGTCGAGCTTGCCCGGCCATTGCACGATCGGACCGAACTGCGAGCTGTAGATGTCGCGCGCAACCGGTACGACCTGTCCGTCAGCCTGCTTGACCTGCACGGTAACCGTCTGTTTGCTCAGTGGCAGCGACTTGCCGTCGAGCAGGTAGCGGGTCGGATCCTTTGGATCGAGTTGCAGGCGATACAAGGTGAAGTGTTTCGACGAGTCGACAGTGTGGGTCCAGGCCAGATGCTGGTTGAAACCGATGTTGATCATTGGCAGACCCGGCAAAGCCGCGCCCATCACATCGAGCTTGCCGGGGATGGTCAGGTGCATCTGATAGAAACGCATGCCGCCGACCCACGGGAAATGCGGGTTGGCCAGCAACATGCCACGGCCGTTGAACGAACGCTCGCTGCCGACTGCCACGGCATTGCTGCCGCGATCCAGGGCGAAACGTTGCTGGCGGGCGTCGGCCAACTGGAACGCCTCGGCATCGTGCTTGACCTGTGCGGTGGCTTGCGGCGGCGTGGCGCCGGCCAGAGCCTCGGCGAACTGCCCTACCCCGCCTTCCACCAACAGGCGCCGCGTCAGTTTGACCAGATCCTCGGCACTGATACCACGTACCCACTCGCCCTGGCATTGCTGCGGCAATCCTTGCTGGCGCCGTTCGGCCAGATAGCGGTTGTATCCGGCGGCATAACCCTCGACCAGCTCGCGGATCTGCGTCGGTTGCGCCTGCCAGAAGGTTTCGACCGCTTCTGGAGTGTTGAGCCAGGTGAAAAACACATCACTGACGCGGTTTTCCCGTTGTTCGACAGTGAACTGCTCCGGGCCGAAGTAGCGTGAGCGCTCGCCGTTGACCGTGACAATCTCGTTGGCCAGCAAGCACAGGTTGTCCTGGGCGTAGGCGTAACCGATGCCGAAGCCCAGCCCGCGTTCGTTCTCGGCACGAATGTGCGGCACGCCGAAACTGGTGCGGCGAATGTCCGCGCTGGTTTGTGCAGCCGGACTGAGTGCATGGGCCGACAGGCTCAGTCCGAACAAGGTGCTGGCGAGGGCCAGCCCGGTGAGTTGCCTGGAAATAATCACGCTTGCTCCTGATCGAAAGGTCGATTGCCCCTGCGTCCACGCGCAATGAGCCTGTCGAAGAAACGAAGCTGAGGAAAAAAATTTAGCGGGCAATCCTTCGGGACGAGGCCGGCATCACAAGGCCGAGACGAATTTGCGACGAAATTTCTACATCTTTTCTTTCATGATTTGTCGTGCTGAAACGTCTTGTTTAGAGAGCGCAACAAAACCTTTCCCGATCTGGCTCTGAAAAGGAGTAATCGCATGTACAACTCGCAACTACCATCGGACGGTAGCCAGACGCCACAGGGCGTATCCATGAGTTCGCACAACGGCAATTTCACCCAGCGCGGCGAGCGTCCGGGCAATGAGCGCATTCGTGTGCTACTGAAGAGTTTCGGCCTGCGCACCAGCCTGATTCGCCTGAAAGTCATCGACGCCCTGCTGGTGGCGGCACAAAGCAATCGCCGCCTGGGCGTACGTGGCGTGCACAGCCAGTTGCTCGATCTGGACGTGCCGTTGTCGTTTCTCAGCGTGCGCGAAGTACTGAAACGCTTGTGCGCCGAAGGCGTGATCACCTTCAACGCCGACAAGAGTTACAGCCTGCATCCACAGGCTGCGGCGGTCCTCAACCACGAATGAGGCACCGGGTGCTCGCCGTTACGGCTTGACCTTGCGGCGCATCACGCCATTGATCACCACCACAACCACCGCCACGCCGATCGCGACATACTGGAAAGTTTTCTCGGTGATCATGCCGGCGTTTTGCAGCCAGGACAGGCCCAGCATGATCGCCAGTACGGACAGGGCGATCAGAATCGAATAAATCAAGCGTTGCTTCTGGGTCATTGCGGTTTCCTGAAACGTTGGAATGTATGCGTTTGCAAGCCATACGCTTGCCGAATTACGGGGACGTGCCGGGGCGAACGGAGTGCCATGTTACAGCTGCGGAAGATTTTTCGCTGCATGGCCGCCCAACCCGGAAGCGCGGCCCGCCCGGTCGATTTACCGCAAACAATGCCCGCCCTGTCGCGGGCATTGTTGTTTCTGCCGCAATGGCAGCCAGGTAAACATGTTTGCCTTCCGCCCGCCCTTTAAACATGCCGTAAGTTTTTGAAATCTGCTGACGCAGCAAACGGCTAGGTCGGCTGTGCGTCTGCGCCTAGGCTCTGCGAACTTCCTACCACTCTTAAAACAGGGATGTTCATGCAGAGAACACTTATAGATATCGGCCCCAGGCAGGTTGCGGGTTTCTGTCTGGCGCTGACCGCTTTCGAACTGCTCACTTACATGGCCAGCGACGTGATCATGCCAGCGATGCTGGACGTCACTACCGACCTCGAAGCGGACGCGCGGCATGTACCCCATGCATTCAATCTTTATCTGTTGGGTGGCGTCTGCCTGCAATGGCTACTGGGTCCCTTGTCCGATCAATTCGGGCGAAGGCCACTGTTATTGATCGGTAGTGCGCTGTTCGGTGTGTCGTGCGCGGCAGCTTTCAGCACCGACAGCATTGAAGCGTTCAACCTGTTGCGTCTGTTGCAGGGCATGGGGCTGGGATTCGTCGTCGCCGTGAGCTACCCGGCATTGCAGGAGGTTTTTTGCGAAGCCGACGCCGTCAGGCTGATGGCGTTGCTCGGCAATGTTGCGTTGTTATCGCCGTTGCTCGGGCCGCTGCTTGGCATCCTGCTGCTGGAATGGCTGAGCTGGCGGGAAATTTTTCTGCTGCTGGGATGCACAGCAGCGCTGGTCTGGCTCGGCCTGTTGCTGTGGATGCCGGAAACCGTGGGCGTCGAGCGCCGCGACGGTCAACAAACTCGCCGGGTGCCCTTCTCCTGGCGCCTCACTTGTCGGCGCTACGGTGCGCTGTTGGGCAATCCGCGTTTCCTCTGTGCCAGCCTGGCGCTCGGCCTGATGAGTCTGCCGCTGATCGCCTGGATAGGCCTGGCGCCATTGCTGCTGGTGCGGGTGCTGGACATGCCGCCGCTGGAATATGGCCTGTGGCAGATACCGGTGTTCTCGGCAGTCATCGCCGGCAATCTGATTCTTGACCGCTTGCTGCAGACTCATTCGCTGACGCAATTGATTCAACTGGCGCTCTGGCCGTTCTGTCTGGGCCTTCTGTTTCTGGCCGCGTGCGCATTGCTCGGTGCGGGGCTTGGACCGGTGGTGGCGAGTCTGTCGCTGTACGCCGTCGGGCTGGGCATGAGCAATGCGGCGGTGTATCGCCTGGCGCTGTTTTCCAGTGACGACAGCAAAGGCCTGGTATCGGCGCTGACCGGCATGATTTCGATCGCCGTCATGGGCCTTGGCGGTTCGCTGATTGCTGCCATCGGTGGCGGCAGCCGTCTTGAATACTTCGCTATCTGGGCCGCATTCGGCGGGCTGATGTGCCTGCCCATGGTTTACCGGCTCCTGCAAACCACCACCGCTGATGTGGCCTCGCCTCAATAAGGAACATGGATGACTCACCTACCCTATGCCGACGCGCTGTGCGCGTTGACGCAACCCTATTGCCTGAATTCAGCCCCGCTCGATCTGTTTGATCGGGCGATGACCGAAATCAGCCGCTTTCACTGCGATCACACCCCGGGTTACGCCCATTGGCTCAACGCCTATGGACTGACGCCGCAGGACCTCGACAATCTCAATGACTGGTCGCGTCTGCCGCCGATCTTTGCCAGTTTCTTCAAGCAACACCTTCTGCTCAGCAGCACGGGGACGAACGCCCTGGAACTGACTTCGTCGGGCACCAGCGGGCAGAAAAGCCGGATGCGTTACGACGAACGCAGCCTGGCTCGCGCGCAGTTCATGGTTGCGCAGATCTTCCGCCATTACGCCTGGGACACTCCCGATAGTCCGTGCAACTACCTGCTGTTGAGCTACGAACCCGAAGGATGCATCACCTTGGGCACCTCGTTTACCGACCAGTTTCTCTGTCGGTTTGCCCCGGTCAATCGCGTGGTCTACGCCTTGCGTAACACTGGTCGCGGCCATCAGTTCGATGTATTCGGCGTGATCGCCGCGTTGCAGTCTTTCGCTGAAGAAGGCTTGCCAGTACGGATTTTCGGCTTCCCGGCGTTTCTCTGGCAGACCCTGCAACGCATGCAGGCTACCGCTGTGCAGGATGTGCAATTGCCCGCCGGTTCGCTGGCCTTTTTTGGCGGTGGCTGGAAAACCCAGGCTGCGCAGGAAATTCCCAAACAACAGTTTTACGCCCATATCCATCGGCAACTGGGCATCGAACCGGCCCGCTGCCGCGATGGTTACGGTGCTGTCGAGCACGCCGTGCCTTACATCGAATGCGCCCGTCACCGCTTTCATGTGCCGGTGTATTCGCGAGTGCTGATTCGCGATCCGGCGGATTTTTCCCTGCTGCCCTATGGCCAACAAGGCCTGCTCGGCTTCGTCTCGCCTTACATCTCATCGAGCCCGGCCCACGCCGTGGTCATGAGCGACCTTGCCACGCTGCACCCGGGCGCAAGTTGCGGCTGTGGATTGACCAGCGACTGGTTCGAACTGCACGGCCGCGCCGGGACCACAGCGGGCAGAAGCTGCGCAATGGCCGCCGCCGAATTACTGGGAAGTCACTGATATGTATTTGATCAATGGACAACTGCACCACGCTTATAGCCTCGACCAAGCGCTGCAAGACCTACAACAGGCGTTGCCGCAACACTTGGCGAGGGCACTCGACAGCCGCACAGTCATCGATGCAGTCGCGAGATTTGCCCGGCAACTGCATGACGCGCACTCGGATCTGCCCCTCGACAACGAGCAGCGGCAGGCCCTGATCGATTTCTGTCAACCCGAAGCGCTAGCCTACAAACGCGAGCGGGAATTGGGCGCCGAAGCCGATTGCCTGCGTCGTTTCGATTATCGCCAGCCACGCTTCGAAGCCTGGCATCCGCTCGGTCTGGTGGTGCACATCACTCCGGCCAACGCGCCGCTGCTGGCCTTTTGCGCGGTGGTGGAAAGTCTGCTCGCCGGCAACGTCAACTGGTTGCGCCCCAGCCGCAGCGATCAAGGCCTGACGGCGCAACTGTTGCACGCGTTGGTCGACTGCGATGCCAGCGGACAACTGGCCGGACATGTGGCGGTGATTCCAGCGAGCACCGAGCAGATCGGCAAGCTGTGCAAACCCGCGAACGGGGTTGCAGCGTGGGGTGGCGAAGCGGCCCTGCAAGCGATTCGGCAACAGTTGGTGCCGGGTTGTCGCTGGATCGATTGGGGGCACCGCATCAGCTTCGTCTATCTCACCCCGGAATCGTCTACGCCGGAGGCGCTTGATGCCGTCGCCGACGAAGTCTGCCGACTGGATCAGCAGGCCTGCTCCAGCCCGCAATGGCTGCTGGTGGACAGCGATGATCCGCAGGTTTTGTGCGATATCGGTGAACGCCTGGCGCAGGCCCTGCAACGACGCGCCGCGCAAGGGCCGGCTCTGGTACCGACAATCCAGGAAGCCTCGCAAATTACCACGCACACGCAGATGGCCCGCCTCGGCCAGAGTTTCGCCGGTCACACCGGGCAAGTCTGGAACGGCCCGGGCTGGCGGGTGATGTGGACCCATGATCGGCAACTCGCGCCTTCACCGCTGTTTCGCAGCGTACTGCTGCACCCGCTGCCGCAAGCGCTGCTCACTGCCGCCCTGTTGCCGTGGCGCAACGTCCTGCAAAGCTGCGCGCTGATGTGTGCGCAATCGCGCATTGCCGAGCTTACTCATGCGCTGATCGCCGCCGGGGTCACGCGTATCGCACCGATCGGCAGCATTCACGACGGTTACGCCGGCGAACCCCATGACGGCGTCTATGCGCTGCAACGTTTGAGTCGGCGGGTATCGGTGAGTCTGGCGGCCACGCAGCTGCCGAATCAGGCCAGTCTCGATTCACCGCCACTCGCGGCGAAATCGTGCGCTGCAATCATGAACAAAGAGGCCTTCGTCGCCCAGCCCATCAACGATCAGGCGCAGTTGTATTTCCGCTCCGGAGGCAGCAGCGGCACCCCTGCTCTGGCCGGCTACAGCTATCGCGATTTCGATCGGCAGATGCGCGCAACCGCTGACGGCCTGTTCGCCGCTGGTCTTGATCCGGCGCGGGATCGGGTCATGAACCTGTTCTTCTGTGGCGGGCTGTACGGCGGTTTTCTCAGTTTCAGCAAAGCGCTGGAATTGCTTGAGGTGACGCACCTGCCCATGGCCGCCCCTACAGATGACGACTACCGCGAGATTGCCCAACTGATCATCGACCAACGGGTCAACGTGCTGGTGGGAATGCCCGCCACACTGCATCGCCTGTTTTTGAACGAGCAGCAGCGGCTGCGCGCTTATGGCGGGGTTGAAAAAGTCTTTCTGGGTGGCGAGCACCTGAGCGAGCAGAACCGTGCATTACTGCGCAGTTGTGGCGTCGCGAGCATTCGCTCGGCGATCTATGGCAGCGTCGATGCCGGCCCGCTAGGCCATGCCTGCAAGGCTTCGGCGGATGGGGTTTTCCATCTGATGAACGCAATCCAGCACTTGGAAATCGTCGCGTTCGATGAGGATGTGCCGGTGATCGACGATCAAGTGGGACGGCTGCTGGTGACCTCGCTCGCCCGTGAAGGGGGCCAGCGCGTGCAGCGTTATGAGATTGGCGACACCGGGCGCTGGCTGCCGGGCGTCTGCGCCTGCGGGCTGAAGTCGCCACGCTTCGAGCTGTTGCAACGCCACGGCAAGCTGTTGCGCATCGGCACTGACTTCATCTCCCTGAGCGAATTGGCGTCGCGGCTGCAAGTGCCGTTTCAGTTGCAGCTGGACCACAGCGCCGAGGGCGTCGAGCGCATGCAACTGCACTGTGAACTTGCGGCCGACATCGCTAAACCCCGTCTCGCCGATTACCTGACCCTGATGACCGTGGTCGACAGCGGATTGCTGGTGCTGCAGATCGAACAATGCCCGCCCGAGCACTTCGTTCAAAACAAACACAGCGGCAAGACGCCGCTGGTCATTGACTCCCGCCGCTGACGCTTGCCGTGAGCTGGCTCATTCGAATCAAGAAGAACACACCGTGAAAACAACCGACCCGATTAGCGAATTGATGGGTTTTGCCCGCAAGCATTCGCCCTACTACAGGAACAGCCTCGCCGATATTCCCGAGGCAATAAGCTCGCTGCGCGAACTGCCACTACTTGATCCGGCAGACTTCTGGAAAGACAGCGCGGATCTGGCGCAATGGCCGGTTCTGACTGCCCCGATTGCCCACGCCCTGGTCTTCAAGACCGGTGGCTCAACCGGCGGCGGCAGGCTCTCCGTATATGCCCGCACGGAATGGCAACGCACAGTGGAAGCTTTCGGCCGCAGTCTGAGCGAGCAATTCAGCTCCGGCGACCGTGTCGCCAACCTGTTCTTCGCTGGCGACCTCTACGCCAGTTTTTTGTTTATCCACGATTCACTGGCCCATGTTGAAACAGCGATCACCGAGTTTCCGTTTACCGGCGAAGTCGACCCGCCAATGCTGGCCGATGCCATCGTGCAACACCGGATCAACGTGTTGGCTGGCGTGCCTGCGCAACTTTTGACCTTCGCCAGTTGGCTCCAACAACGCGGCCTTGCGCTGCCCTTGGTTGATACCGTGCTTTACGGCGGGGAGAGCCTGTTTGCCTCGCAACGCCAGCTCCTTGAGCAAGTGCTGCCAAACGCGCGCCTTGCCTCGATCGGCTACGCCAGCGTCGATGGCGGATTCATTGGTGCCAGTCATCCTGACTGCATCGAAGGAGAACATCGCACACCTGACGGTCACGTGCTGTTGGAGATTGTCGATCAGCACAGCGGCGCAACGATCGAGGCCTGCGATCAAACCGGACTGCTCGTACTGACCAACCTGAACCGGCGCTTGATGCCGCTGATCCGCTATCCCGTCGGAGATCTTGCGTGCTGGCGCGAACCGCCGGGCACTGCACGACGCAAATTCGCCCTGAGAGGACGCAGCGGCAATAGCCAGCGGGTGCGGGTCGGCATTCTGTCGCTGATGACCGATGAAATCAGCGAAAGCGTACGGAGCATCACTGGCAGCGACGATTGGCAATTGCTGATCGAACAAGCCAACAGCGCAGATGTGTTGACGTTGAAATACGCAGTCATGGAACGATCGGCGCTCATCGACGAGAAACTTGAGGCCCGCTTGATCGAACTGTACCCGCCGATCGCGCAACTGCGGGGTGAGCGGTTATTGGAGCTGCGCATCCAGAGTTGCCGGTTTGAGGACTTGGCGCGCCATCCTCGCGCAGGAAAAAGCCTGCGGATCGTCGACTTGCGCTGCTATGGCCCGGACGAGAGGGAGGTGCGTGATGGAGTCGTTGATTCTGCGCAATTACCGTGACACCGACGCAAAGGCCGTCAGCCAGCTGTTTCGCGAGGTCTACGGTGATCATTACGTGCAAACCGACGTTTACATGCCCTGCCTGATCAATCAGAACCACGCCGACAAACGCTGGCATTCACTGGTTGCAGTGGAGGGTGAGCGGGTTCTTGGCCATGCCACTTTGTATCGGCAGAGCGAAAGCTCGCACGATGCCGAACTGGCCTTGAGCGTCGTACATCCCGATACCCGTGGAAAGAACATTGCCACGCGGCTGGGCGGACAACTGCTGACTCATGCGCAGGCGTTGGGTTGTCGCAGCGTATCGATCAAACAGGTCACCCATCACCCTTACACCCAACGCATGGCTATCAACCTCGGTTTTCACAACACTGGATTGTTGCCGGACTATGTCCGCTCACCCTTTGGTTGTAAAAAACCGGAGTCGATCGTATTGGGTGTACGTGCTATCGATGGCTATCAACGGCCATTGCCAGAACAGGCATGGCCAGCCAGTTGCCGCCCCTTGATGGTGCGTCTGAGCGCTGTGTTCGGCGTCGGGGCTGATGCAGGACGCTGGCGCGGAGCTTCGGTTCAGGTCCAGCAGCACGGCAGCCGCCATGAAATGTGGCTGGAAAAACTCAATCCGGAACTGCTCGACCAGTTGCGATCACTGCCCGGGCATTGGCTGGTTTCGATTCGTCTACAGCTTTCGCGACAGTTTGCCGTGGATCTGCACAGTCTTAACGCCATCGGTTTTGCTTTCACCGGTCTGGCGCCTGCGCAAGACAATCGAGGAGGCTGGCTGACGTTGTTTCATCGCGGCTACCGCAAGCGCAAGCTGACATTGCATTGTCCGCACATGCAGCAGTTGCATGACCAGGCACAACGTCACATCACTCGGCAAGCCGTGCCGGCGGCGTAAACAGCATGAGCCCGCACACGGATGAGCGGGCATCATCAGCAGACGTTACGCCTTTGCCTTCAGGCCTTTGTCGGACGGAACTGCCGCATTGCCTTCGCCATAGGTCTTGAGATTCTGCAGGACGTAAATGGCTTTTTTGAATTCGGGAATCAGGCTCTTGCCGTAGTAATTGCCATTGAGACTGTTGGTCTGGATGGCATCGAGTTGCGTGGCGAAATATTCCAGCGCGTTGAACTTCGCCTCCGGGTCTTTCTGCACGCCGAAACGGTCGAATTTGTCGCCGGCATTGAGCAAGGTGATCGAGGTGATCTCGGAAATCAGGCCGCGCCCGCGCAGGAACTCGCTGAGGTTGCCCAACTGCTTTACGGAGACGTTGGCCGGGTCGAAGCCCTTGATCTGCTTGCGCAAACCCTGCTTATCCATCTCCGCCACATTCAGCGCATTCGGATCATTGCCGACCAGCGTCAGCATCTGCTGCACCTTGACGCTCTGCGAAACCTGCTTTTTCGCGCCGGTATCACGAACCATTACGCCTGCCTTGCTTTCCCAGGCGCCGGTATAGCCGATCGTCATGCGGGGATTCCTTGTGCAATGAGCATGAAATGTCCTTGTTCCAACCAATTGAATGGGCGCGAGTATCGGCCGCTTCGCCTGATCCAACCAACCCTTTTGTGCGCTTTTTTACAAATCTCGTACATTCATGACACCGAGCTTTAGGCCCGCAAACATTGCTTCAGAGCCGTCATCAGGATGTAACAAATGTGGCGATTGCTGGAGATGTACCAATCCCGATACCAACCGGTCATCGCCCTGAGTTCTTTCGGCACGCAAGTACCTAAAGCTTCCGCCGGGAACGACGATACGCTGTGATACCCGCCCTGTTTTATTCCTGCCCTCCAACAAAAAGCCGCTCAAGGATCAGTTCCATGCCCGCACTGCGCACTATTCAGGCTCGCTACACGCTGTTTCTGATTCTGTTCATCCTGTTGTTGTCCGTGCTGACCGTGGTCGGCATCAGCCAACTGGTCGCACCGACCCTGCGCGATACCGAAGAGAAGGTCGTGCTCAACCGCATCGCCGAAGTCGCCGTGCAGATTCAGGGCGAACTGAACAAGGTGCAGGCGCAGCAACGCAGCATCACCCAGACCATCCCCCTGCTCGACAGCGCCGCCATCGACGTGGTGCTGCCAGGGCTGGTGGATCAGTACGGCGAACTGAAAGTCTTTGGCGGCGGTATCTGGCCATTGCCCGGCCAGCGCGAAGCCGGGCGCAACAAGTTCAGCACCTTCTGGCACCGGGATGCCTCGGGTCAGCTCAAGGTCAATACGTTCTGGAACAGCGACGCCGCACCGAACTACTACGACCAGAGCTGGCACAAGGGCGGCATGGCCACCCCGCGCGGTCAGTGCGCGTGGGCCGCTGCCTATAAGGACGACGCCAGTGCCGAGCCGCGCACCAATTGCGCCATGGCCATCTACAAGAACGGCAGTGCCTGGGGCGTTTCGACCATCGACGTGACCCTGGGCTTCTTCAACGACCTGGTGGCGCGCAAGGAAAAAGACCTCAACGCCGAAATGCTCATCGTCGAGGCTGACGGCAAGATCATCAGTAACAGTTCGCGCATCAGCGGCCCGATCGTGTTGAAGAACATCAGCGAACTGGCGGCCAGCTCGACCTTCATCAATCAGATCAAGACCGGCCTGCAGAACCGCGATAAAGCGCAACGCGTCGAGTTCGACAACAACGGTGAAGACGCCACATTCTTCATGCGCCCTATCGAGGGCACACCGTGGTTCCTCGCCACTGCCCTGCCGACCAAAATGCTCACCGCCCAGCGTGACGATGTGCTCAACAGTCTCAGCCTGATCCAGATTCCGCTGGTGATCCTGCTGGTGCTGTTGCAGGTTTACGCGATTCGCAAACTGGTACAGCGCATGAAGGCTCTGAAAGCCAACATCGATTCACTGTCCAGCGGTGACGCCGACCTGACCCGCCGCATCACCATTCGCGCTGAGGACGAACTGGGCGCCATCGGCCATTCGGTCAACACCTTCATCGTCTATTTGCAGAACATGATCGGCGAAGTCACCCAGGCCACCGGTGCCATGGCGTCCAGCCTCGACAATCTGCAGCGCACTTCGGCGCACACCAGCCAGATTCTGCTGCGTCACGCCTCGGAAACCGACCAGACTGTCACCGCCATTACCGAAATGAGCTCCACCGCTGAAAGCGTGGCGCAGAATGCCGCTGAAACCGCTGCGTTCACCCAGCGCGCCAATGAAAACGCCGATCGCTCGCGCGTCGTGGTGGGTGAAGCGACCAACAGCGTGGTCGCGCTGATCGACGAAGTGGCCAGTGCTACACACAAAGTTGAAAACATGCAGCAGGACGCCCAGCGCATTACCGAAATCCTCGGTGTTATCGGTGCGATTGCCGGGCAGACCAACCTGCTCGCCCTCAACGCCGCGATCGAAGCGGCCCGGGCCGGTGAACAGGGTCGTGGCTTTGCGGTGGTAGCGGATGAAGTCCGCGCCCTCGCCGCCCGCACTCAGGCCAGCACTTCGGAAATCAACGAGATGTTGACCCGTCTGACCCAAGGCGTCAGTTCCTCGGTCAGTGCCATGGAAAACACCCAGGCCAGTTGCCAGTCCGCCGCTGACGCCACCGCTCGAGTCAACTCGGGGCTGGACGAAATGGCCGGTTCGGTCAGCCACATCAACAGCCTCAGCACGCAGATCGCCACCGCCGCCGAACAGCAAAGCGCAGTGACCGAAGAGATCAACCGCAGCATGGTGCAGATCCGCCACATGGTCGATGAACTGGTGCAGAGCGGCCAGGCCAGCGAGCTGAATACCCGCCAGTTGCTCGAAGCCAATAGCCGTGTGAGCGCGATCATGGGGCGGTTCAAGGTCAGTTAAGCCAACCGCGACCACGGGGATGTTGGCCTTTACGCCAATCCCCTGTGGGAGCGTGCCTGCTCGCGAAAGCGATTTTTCCGGCACCTGGATTTGCGTCTGATCCAGCGCATTCGCGAGCAGGCTCCCTCCTACAATGGTTCGGCTGTCTTGTAGCAACTGGAAACACTCAGTTGATGCCGGGATGGAAAAACCGGTCAAAATGCGTTCTTGCTGACCTTCACCGAGTCGAGAGCCCATTCCCATGCGAAGCCAACTGCGTCTGCTCGCCCTGAGCGCCCTGTTTATCTCCTCCCTGGCGCAAGCCGCCGAACTGATCCCGATCGAAGTGCACCGCGATGCCAATTGCGGCTGCTGCAAAAAGTGGATCAGCCATCTCGAAGCCAATGGCTTCAAAGTCGAAGATCACGTCGAAAGCGACATGAGCAGCTTTAAACAGCAGCACGGCGTACCACCGCGTCTGGCGTCCTGCCACACGGCGATCATCAATGGCAAATTCGTCGAAGGCCATGTGCCGGCCGATCAGGTGCTTGCGTTGAGCAAGCGCGACGATCTGCTGGGTGTGGCTGCACCGGGCATGCCAATGGGCTCGCCGGGCATGGAAATGGACGGCATGAGCGACGCGTATCAGGTCATCGGCCTGAAGAAGGACGGCGCTGATGTGGTAGTGGCGGACTACCCGGCCCGTTGATGGGGGCAGCCTACCTCGGCCTGTTCTTTGCTGCGTTTGGCGCGGCGACATTGTTGCCGTTGCAGTCCGAGGCGCTGCTGGTCGGCCTGATCGTCAGCGAGCGTTACTGGCTGTGGGGTTTGCTCGCGGTAGCGACGCTGGGCAACGTGCTCGGTTCACTGGTCAACTGGTGGCTGGGCCGTGGCATCGAGCGGTTTCAGGATCGACGCTGGTTCCCGGTCAGCCCTGAGCACATGGCCAAGGCGCGCAAGCACTACGAGCGCTATGGGCATTGGTCGCTGCTGCTCAGTTGGCTGCCGGTGATTGGCGATCCGCTGACCTTGATTGCCGGCGTCATGCGCGAACCGCTCGGGCGCTTTCTGTTGATCGTCACCCTGGCCAAAGGCGCGCGCTATGGCGTGCTGGCCTTGCTGACACTGGGCTGGCTCGGTTGAACCAACCCTTCCTGTGATTGCCTTTGTTTAACGTCGGCGTAATCCCGACCTTCCAGAGTCGGCCAATTTTCAAGGAGTTAGTGCTTATGTCCGTCACGCTTTCCCGCTGGCTGCCCGGCCTCGTCCTCAGCGCTGCCCTGCCATTAATGGCGCAAGCGGCCACTGAAACCGCCCCCGCCGAAGGGCCTGCCTACGGCCCGGAGCTGCAGGGTTTCCAATATCCCTACACGCTTAAACACTTCGCCTTCGAATCCCAGGGTCAGAAGCTGCAAATGGGTTACATGGACGTCGCCGCCAATGGCAAGGCCAACGGCCGCACCGTGGTGCTGATGCACGGCAAGAATTTCTGCGCGGCGACCTGGGACAGTTCGATCAAGGCCTTGAGCGATGCCGGCTACCGCGTGATTGCGCCGGATCAGATCGGCTTCTGCACCTCCAGCAAACCTGCGCACTATCAATACAGTTTCCAGCAACTGGCGACCAACACCCAGCAATTGCTCAAGGCGTTGGGCATTCAGAAAGCCACTGTGCTCGGCCACTCCACCGGCGGCATGCTCGCCACCCGTTATGCGCTGCTGTTCCCGGAGCAGGTCGATCAATTGGCGATGGTCAACCCGATCGGTCTGGAAGACTGGAAAGCCCTCGGCGTTCCGTATCGCACCGTCGATCAGTGGTATCAGCGTGAGTTGAAGGTCACGGCCAAGGGCATTCGCGACTATGAGCGCACCACCTATTACGATGGCCGCTGGAAGCCCGAATTCGATCGCTGGGTCGACATGCTCGCCGGTCTGAGCAAAGGTCCGGGCAAGACCCAGGTCGCGTGGAACTCGGCGCTGATCTACGACATGATCTTCACCCAGCCGGTGTACTACGAGTTCAAGGACCTGAAGATGCCGACCCTGTTGCTGATCGGCACCTCCGACACCACCGCCATCGGCAAGGACCTCGCACCGCCGGAAGTCAAAGCGAAAATCGGCCACTACGAGGTGCTCGGCAAACAGGTCGCCAAGCTGATTCCGCAGTCGACGCTGATTGAATTCCCGGGCATGGGTCATGCGCCGCAAATGGAAGAACCGGAAAAATTCCATCAGGCGCTGCTCGGCTGGCTGGGCAAGACTCCTTCCGCTCCATGATGAGGTAAGCCGATGACGGTGCAGATTGCAGTGATCGATGACTGGCAGGACGTGGCTCGCGACGTGGTCGACTGGTCCGTGCTGGAGAGCATCGGTGAAGTGACCTTTGTGCATGATTACCCGGCCGACAACGCGACACTGGCCGAGCGCCTCGGCCAGTACGAGGTGATCTGCGTGATGCGCGAACGCACGCGCTTCGACGCCGACTTGCTCGGGCGCTTGCCCAATCTGAAGTTGCTGGTCACCGGCGGCATGCGCAATGCGGCGCTGGACATGCCGGCCGCTGCAGCGCTGGGCATCAAGGTCTGCGGCACCGACAGTTACAAACATGCCGCGCCGGAACTGACCTGGGCGCTGATCATGGCGGCCACCCGTGATCTTGTGAAGGAAGCCAATGCCTTGCGCGCCGGCCAGTGGCAACAGGGCCTCGGCGGCGATCTGCACGGCAAGACCCTGGGAATCCTGGGTTTGGGCAGCATCGGCCAGCGGGTCGCGCAGTTCGGCCAGGTGTTCGGCATGCGGGTGATTGCCTGGAGCGAGAACCTCACCGCCGAACGCGCCGAACAGGCCGGCGTGACGTATGTCAGCAAGCAGCAATTGTTCGAGCAGGCCGACGTGCTGTCGGTGCATCTGGTGCTCAGCGAGCGCAGTCGCGGTCTGGTCGATGCCCAGGCGCTGAACTGGATGAAACCGAGCGCGCTGTTGGTCAACACTGCTCGCGGGCCGATCGTCGATGAAGCGGCGTTGATCAAGGCGCTACAGAAACGGCGAATTGCCGGGGCAGCGCTGGATGTGTTCGAGCAAGAGCCTTTGCCGGCCCTGCACCCATTTCGCACGCTGGACAATGTCCTCGCCACGCCGCATGTGGGGTATGTCAGTCGGCAGAATTACGAGCAGTTCTTCCGGCAGATGATCGAGGATATTCAGGGTTGGGCAGCTGGGGAGCCGGTGCGTCTGTTGAATTGACTCTTTGACTCGAGAGTCGTAGTGCTTCAACCGGCCCCTTCGCGAGCAAGCTCGCTCCCACATTGGAATGCATTCATCCTTTGGGAGCGAGCTTGCTCGCGAAGGGTCCAACTCGCCACCCCCTCCTCAACGCCACCGCACCAAATCGGTGCGCGCAGCCCATCCCCTAGCACAAAACCGTGACTACCCAGTCACCGTTTTGGCCCACTCCGACCGAAAAACATGCCCTTCGTCGGAGCGTTTCCCCTCCTGAACCCTCGCTAACATCCCGACACAACCGATTGTCGAACAATTTACCCATTTGCACCGACCCGCTCTAGGATCTGGCCTAGACTCATTTTTCAGTGGCCAAACCACTCGGTCATACCGACGAAAAAAAGTCGAAACTTTTGCTTCACGCCACAGGTCATCAGAACAACTGGGCGAAAGCGACTGGTGTAATCCTTGCAACGGCCTCACCACCCATTCTGCTTGCGCGTGTTGGGTCAGCATTTGCTCACCGATGCGTGGCGCCTTTGCGCCCGGCCACAGGACTTGGCCATGAAACAGCTTGTTCGAGACAAGAATCAGATCACACACGGGAGATACATATGATCAGTGCGGCATTGGATATTCAGGGAGAGCGTGCTCACCAGTCGCTTGGAGAATCGAGCACCATCAGTGTTCCCGGCAGCCGACAGATCAACGTACCCGGCACCAAGACGCTTGCTCCGGTAGCAAGCCAGAATCCCAACAAGAAAAAAGTGTTGTTTGTGACTTCGGAAATCGCCGATCTGGTCAAGACCGGCGGCCTCGGTGACGTCTCCGCCGCCCTGCCCCGGGCGATGGCCCATCTGCATGATGTGCGGGTGCTGATTCCCGGTTATCCGCAGGTGGTGCACAGCGAAAACCCGATTCACATCATCGGCGAGCTGGGTGGCCACGCTGCGCTGCCACCTTGCAAGATCGGTCGTATGGACATGCCCGATGGTCTGGTGATCTACGTGTTGATCTGCCCTGAACTCTACGAGCGTGAAGGTGGCCCTTACGGCGCCAACAACGGTCGCGACTGGCCGGACAACCATATCCGCTTCGCCCGTCTCGGCCTGGCCGCTGCCGACATCGCCGCCAATCTTGCGCAAATTCACTGGCGCCCGGATCTGGTGCACGCCCATGACTGGCCGGCTGGCCTCGCGCCCGCTTACATGCACTGGCGCGGGCAGCGCACGCCGACCCTGTTCACCATTCACAACCTTGCCTACCAGGGCGTGACCAGCCTTGGTTCCTGCCCGGAGCTGGGGATTCCCACCCATGCCCTGCAACAGGAAGGCATGGAGTTCTACGGCAAGATGTCGTTCCTCAAGGCCGGCATGGCCTATTCGAGCCACATCACCACGGTCAGCGCCACTTACGCGCAGGAAATCACCACCCCGGACTTCGGCTGCGGCCTCGACGGTTTCCTTGCCGCCAAGACCCAGCAAGGCCTGCTCAGCGGCATCCCGAACGGCATCGACGAGAGCTGGGATTCGGCGACCGACCCGCATCTATTTGCCCCGTTCGCCATCGGCGACTGGGAAGGCAAAGCGGTCAACGCCGCCCACGTCCGTGAGCTGTTCGGCCTGAATGACTCTACCGGCCCACTGTTCGCCGTGGTTTCGCGCCTGGTCTATCAGAAAGGTCTCGACCTCACCGAAGCGGTGTCCGAGTTCATCGTGCAGAACGGTGGTCAGATCGCGATCATTGGTCGCGGCGAGCCGGAAGAAGAGCAAGCCATGCGCGAATTGGCTCTGCGCTTCCCAGGCCAGATCGGCGTGCGCATCGGCTTCAACGAAACCGATGCCCGACGCATGTTCGCCGGCAGCGATTTCCTCCTGATGCCGTCGCGTTACGAGCCTTGCGGCCTGAGCCAGATGTACGCCCAGCGTTTCGGCTCGCTGCCGGTCGCGCGCAACACCGGCGGTCTGGCCGACACCATTGAAAACGGCGTCACCGGTTTCCTCTTCGATGAGTCCACCGTTGATAGCTACAAGGAAGCCCTGAGCCGCGCGTTCAAGGTCTTCGCCTTCCCGGAACTGCTCAACGCCATGCGTTGCCGTGCCATGGCTGCACCGTTCAACTGGAGCAAGGCAGTTGAACCGTACGCCGAACTATATGAACAACTGGTCGCCAAGGCGTTGGGTAAAGCCAGCCACAAATAACCAGGGAGTTGCAGAAAATGCCGTCAAGGACCCAAGAAACCTGGCCCCACGGCGCGATCATGCTGGATGCCGAGCACACGCAATTTGCGTTGTGGGCGCCTGACGCGTTCTACGTCAGTGTGGAACTGGAAGATGGAAAATCGTTGCCCATGCTGCCTCAGGGCGACGGTTGGTTTGTAATCAAGGCCAATTGCCCGGCGGGCAGTCGCTACCGTTACTGCATCGATGGCGAACTGGAGGTGCCGGACCCGGCCTCCAGGGCGCAGGATGGTGACCTCGACCGCCACAGTGTGGTGGTCGATCCCCATTCCTACCAATGGCGGCACACGACCTGGAATGGTCGGCCGTGGAATGAAGCGGTGATTTACGAGCTGCACGTCGGTGCGCTCGGTGGATTTGCCGAAGTGGAACAGCATCTGGCGCGCTTGGTGGCGCTGGGCATTACCGCCATCGAACTGATGCCGCTGGCGCAATTCCCCGGTGATCGCAACTGGGGCTACGACGGAGTACTGCCCTATGCACCGCAAGCCTCCTACGGCACACCGGAACAACTCAAACACCTGATCGACACCGCCCACGGCCATGGCCTGGCGGTGATTCTCGACGTCGTCTACAACCACTTCGGCCCCGACGGCAACTATCTGTATCGTTACGCCAAGGGCTTTTTCCGCGAGGACAAGCACACGCCCTGGGGCGCGGCGATCGATTTCCGCCGTCCGGAAGTGCGTGAGTTCTTCATCGAAAACGCGTTGATGTGGCTGCTCGAATACCGCTTCGACGGCCTGCGCCTGGATGCGGTGCACGCGATTGAAGACCCGGATTTCCTCAGCGATCTGGCTCGACGCATTCGCCAGCAGATCGACCCGACCCGGCACGTCTGGTTGACCGTCGAGAACGAGCTGAACCAGTCGAGCCTGCTGGAAAACGATTACGACGCGCAGTGGAACGACGACGGTCATAACGCGTTGCACGTGCTGCTGACCGGCGAAACCGACGCCTATTACGCCGACTATGCCGCGCAGCCCACCGAGCAACTGGTGCGCTGCCTGAGTCAGGGCTTCGTGTTCCAGGGCCACATCACTCGCCATGGCGAACCTCGCGGCGAGCCGAGCGAACATCTGCCCTCCACTGCTTTCGTGCTGTTCCTGCAGAACCATGACCAGATCGGCAACCGTGCCTTTGGCGAACGCCTGCATCAGCTCGCCGACCCGCGTGCGGTACAAGCGGCGACGGTGTTGTTGCTGCTGTCGCCGATGATTCCGCTGATGTTCATGGGCGATGAATTTGCCGCTGAGCAACCGTTCCTGTTTTTTACCAGCCACCACGGTGAACTCGCGGAACTGGTGCGTGAAGGTCGGCGCAACGAGTTCGCCGCATTCAGTGCCTTTACCGATCCGCACAAGCGCGAACAGATCCCCGATCCGAATGCCGAAAGCACTTTCCACGCTTCGCAGCCGCGATTGTCCGGCAGCGGCACGCCATTGCAACAGCAGACCCAAGAGCTGTATCGGCAACTGCTGAAGTTGCGGCACCAATACATCATTCCCAACCTCTCCGGGACCCAGGCTCTGGGCGCGCAGATGCTCGGCCATGGCGCGGTCAGCGCACGCTGGCGGCTGGGCAACGGCAGTGAGCTGCGAATTGACCTGAACCTCAGTGACACGCCAGTGGTCAACCCTGCACAGACCGATACCGAGTGGCTGTTTCAACAGCCAGCCGCGATCGAACTGTCGGACCCGAACCAACTGCCGGCGTACACCGCGCTCGTCAGCCTCACGGCCGCACCCGTTATGCACCCCCTGGATGGAGAGCGCCTATGAGCGATGCGCAACTGGAAATACTCGCCAGTCGAGCCGGCCTTGCCGTCGACTGGATCGACGCCAACGGGCGTCAGCAAAAAGTCGCTCCTGCTGTGTTGCGCAATGTCCTGATCGGACTCGGCCACCCCGCCAGCACCGCGCAAGAAATCGATGCCAGCCTGCTGGAATTGCAAGAAGTCCAGCAAGACCGCCATTTGCCACCCCTGCTGACCTGCGACGTGGGCATCGCCCTCGACCTTAGTCGCTATTTCTCACCGGAAACCCCCTGCGAAATCCATCTTGAAGACGGTTCGCAGATGAATCTGAAGCTGGACAACGAAGCCATGTTGCCCGGCTTGATTCCGGTCGGTTACCAGCAAGTGCATATCGCCGATCAGTATTTCACGCTCGCCGTGGCGCCTGAACGCTGCTTCAGCGTCGCCGATGCGGTCGATAGCCCGATCCCGCGCGCTTGGGGTCTGAGCGCCCAGTTGTATTCGCTACGCCGTCCGGGTGACGGTGGTTTTGGCGATACGCAGGCGCTGGAGGAACTGGTTCGTGTAGCGGGTGAACGCGGCGCCGATGCGCTGGCGATCAGTCCGATGCACGCGATGTTCAGCGCCGACAATGGCCGCTACAGCCCTTATTCGCCGTCCAGCCGCTTGTTTCTCAATTCACTGTATGCCGCGCCGGGGAGCATTCTCGGCGAACGCGCGTTGCGTGATGCAATTGATGCCAGTGGCCTGGCCGCGCAGTTCGAGCAGCTGGAAAATCTCAAGCTGATCGACTGGCCGACCGCTGCCGAAGCCAAGCAGAAACTGCTGCAAGCGTTGTATGACGGTTTCGTCGCTGGTGAGCATCCGCTGCACGCCGACTTCGCCAGTTTCCGCCATGCCGGTGGCGAAGCGCTGGAAAACCATTGCCGCTTTGAAGCCATTCAGGAAATGCGCGCCGCCCGTGGCGAAAGCCTCGACTGGCGCGAATGGCCGGAGCACTGGCACGACCCACGCGGCGCGGCGCTCGGCGCGTTTGCCGAGGAATATGCCGAGCGCATCGGTTATTTCGCCTTCTGCCAATGGCTGATCCATCGCTGCCTCGAGCGTGCGCAAACTGCTGCGCGCAGTGCCGGCATGGGCATTGGCCTGATCGCCGACCTCGCGGTCGGTGCTGACGGTGCCGGCAGTCAGGCCTGGAGTTTTCAGGATGAATTGCTCGCCTCGCTGACCGTAGGCGCGCCGCCGGACATCCTCAATCGCAGCGGCCAGGGCTGGGGCATTTCCGCATTCTCGCCGGAAGGGCTGATCCGCAACGGTTTCCGTGCCTTCATCGACATGCTGCGCGCCAACTTCGCCCACGCCGGAGGCCTGCGCATCGACCATGTCATGGGCCTGCAACGCCTGTGGGTGATTCCCAACGGCGCCGCCCCGGCGGATGGCGCCTATCTGTATTACCCGTTCGACGACATGCTGCGCCTGCTGACCCTGGAATCCCATCGGCATCAGGCCATCGTGCTCGGCGAAGACCTCGGCACCGTGCCGGAAGGCCTGCGGGAAAAACTCGCCGCGCGCTCGATTCTGGGCATGCGCGTGCTGTTGTTCGAACAGGACAATACCCGTTTCAAACCGATTCTCGACTGGCCGGATGATGCCCTGGCGACCACCAGCACCCATGACCTGCCGACACTTAATGGTTGGTGGCATGGTCGTGACATTGACTGGAACGCACGCCTCGGTCTGGTCGATGCCAATGGCGAAATCGACTGGCGCCGGCACCGTGAGCGTGAACGCGAAGGCCTGCGCGATGCGCTGCGCCAGGATCCGCAGAACTTCCGCGAAGAGTCCCACGAAGCCGATCAAGTGGTCGATGCCAGTGTGCGTTTCCTCGGCCACACCCGCGCGCCGCTGGTGCTGCTGCCGCTGGAAGATGCCTTGGGTATTGATGAACAGCCGAATCTGCCTGGCACCACCGATTCACATCCGAACTGGTCGCGACGTTTGCCCGGTCCCAGCGAAGCGTTGCTGGACGGCCCCGATGCCGCCCGCCGCCTGGAACTGCTGGCCTGCGCGCGCCTTCAAGCCTCTGAGCGTGACCAATGAATCAACAGCAAATCCAGCCACTGCGCGCCACCTTGCGCCTGCAATTTCATAAAGGTTTTACCCTCGAACAAGCGGTGCCACTGGTGCCGTACTTTGCCCGACTCGGCATCAGCCATATCTACGCCTCGCCATTGCTGGCGGCGCGCGCCGGTTCCATGCATGGCTACGACGTGGTCGACCCGACCCAGGTCAATCCGGAGCTGGGCGGCGAGCCGGCATTGCGCCAACTGGTCAGCACCCTGCGTGAACACAACATGGGGCTGATTCTCGACATCGTTTCCAACCACATGGCCGTGGGCGGCAATGACAACCCGTGGTGGCTCGACCTGCTGGAATGGGGACGCCTGAGTCCGTATGGCGAATTCTTCGACATTCAGTGGCACTCGCCGGACCCGTTGATGGAAGGCCAGTTGCTGCTGCCGTTCCTTGGCAGTGATTACGGCGTGGCGTTGCAGGAAGGCACGCTGAAGCTCAAATTCAACGCGCAGACCGGGACTTTTTACGTCGAGCATTACGACCACCACTTCCCGATCTGCCCGAACAACTATGGCGAGCTGCTCAAGTCCGACGACACGCTGAAGTCTCTGGCAGATCGCTTCAGCACACTCAGCTACCAGACCGACGCACATTCGCTGGCGATGCCACTCAAGCAAGAGTTGCGCGAGCTGGCAAGCGATCCGCGTGTTCTGGCCACCATCGAAAGCAATGTCGCCCAATACGATTCGACCACCGACGAGGGCTTCCACAAGCTCCACGAGTTGCTCGAGCGGCAAAGCTATCGCCTGGCCAGTTGGCGCACGGCGGCGGACGACATCAACTGGCGGCGCTTCTTCGACATCAACGAGCTTGGCGGCCTGCGCGTCGAACGTCCGGCGGTGTTCGAAGCGACCCACGGCAAAATCTTCCAATTGGTCGAAGAAGGTCTGGTCGACGGCTTGCGCATCGACCATATCGACGGCCTCGCCGACCCGCGTGGCTACTGCCGCAAATTGCGCCGTCGCCTTGATCACTTGGCGCCGGGACGTCACCTGCCCATCTATGTCGAGAAGATCCTCGGCGAGGGCGAAACCCTGCGCCGCGACTGGAGCGTCGACGGCACCACCGGTTACGAGTTCATGAACCAGCTGTCGCTGCTGCAACACGACCCGGACGGCGAACATGTGCTCGGCGAGCTCTGGCAGCGCCGCACCGAGCGCCCGGCTGCGTTCATGGAAGAAGCGCAACTGGCCCGTCAGCAGATCCTCAACGGCTCGCTGGCAAGCGACTTTGAAAGTGTCGCGCAGGCCCTGCATCAAGTCGCGCGTGATGACCTGATGACCCGCGACCTGACCTTGGGCGCGATTCGCCGCGTGCTGCATGCGCTGATCGTGCACTTCCCGGTTTATCGCACTTACATCAGCGCGATGGGCCGCTCGGAACAGGACGAAGCGATTTTCCAGCATGCCATGGATGGGGCGCGGCAGACTCTCAGCGAAGCTGACTGGCCAGTGCTCGACTCGGTTGCCAGCTGGCTTGGCGGCACGCCGTGGCGCCGCAAGCCACGGGGGCGCTCGCGCAAGATCCTCAAGCATGCCTGCGTGCGTTTCCAGCAACTGACTTCGCCGGCAGCTGCCAAAGCCGTGGAAGATACCGCGCTGTATCGCTCGGCGGTGCTGCTGTCGCGCAATGATGTCGGTTACAACACCGAGCAGTTCAGCGCGCCGGTCAGTGAGTTCCACGAAGTCAATCAACAGCGCATGGCCGAGTTTCCTGACAACCTGCTCGCGACTGCTACCCATGACCATAAGCGCGGCGAAGACACCCGCGCCCGGCTGGCCGTACTCAGCGAGCGCAGCCATTGGTACGCCGATCAGGTCGAACTGTGGCGCGCCCTCGCCCGCCCGGTGCGCATTGAAGATGACGCGCCTTCCGCTGGCGACGAACTGATCCTCTATCAGGCATTGCTCGGCAGTTGGCCGCTGGACCTGCAGGACGATGACCAGGCCGGTTTCGCCGATTACGCCAAGCGCATCTGGCAGTGGCAACAGAAAGCCCTGCGTGAAGCCAAGCTGCAAAGCAGCTGGAGCGCGCCGAACGAAGCGTATGAAAACGCGGCCCAGGCGTTCACGGAAAAGCTGCTGACCGGTGAAGAAGGCGAGTTGCTGCGTGCGGCGCTGAGCAAGACCGTCACCAGCATCGCCGCTGCCGGCGCGCTCAACGGGCTGGCGCAAACCTTGCTGCGCATGACTGTGCCGGGTGTGCCGGATCTGTACCAGGGCAACGAGTACTGGGACTTCAGTCTGGTCGACCCGGACAACCGCCGGCCGGTGGATTACGCCGCCCGCGAGCAAGCGTTGCAGGCATGCGTGCCGGGTACAGAACTGCTCCAGGATTGGCGTGACGGGCGCATCAAACAGGCGCTGATCAGTGAGGTGTTGAACCTGCGCAAGGAACACAGCGAGCTGTTCCGTCGTGGCGATTACCAGCCATTGGAAGTGCTGGGCAGTCAGGCGCACAACGTCTTGGCATTCGCGCGTGAACACGAAGGCGTGCGGGCCATTGTCGTAGTGCCGGTGCGTTGCGCGACGTTGCTGGAAAACAGTGCCATCCCGCAGGTCGATGCGCTGCGCTGGGGCGATACGCGGGTGGTTTTACCGTCTGCCGCTTCGGATGCAAACCTGAAGGGACTTTTTGCCAGCAGCGTAGTCACAGAAAACAGGGAGCTGAATGTCAGCGAAGCGCTGGGGGATGTCCCGGTCAATCTCTTTATCCAACACTTAACACAAGCATGAGTTCAGTTCAGGAGCATTGCGATGAGCACCGACGATAAACGCATTCGCGAATTCGCCTATCAGATCTGGGAGTCGGAAGGGAAACCTGAAGGCCACGAGGAACGTCATTGGGAAATGGCGCGCAAGCTGGCCGAGGCCGAAGCGCTGGCACCCAAGAAGCCACCGAAAGCGGCGGGCAGCAAGGTGGCTGGCAAGGCTACAGCCGCAGCAGCGAAAAGCACCGACGGCAAGACTCCGGCAACCGCCAAAGCCAAACCGGCAGCGAAAGCCAAGCCGGCGGCCACGCCCAAAGTAGTCCCGCCGGGCGAAAAGGCTGCCGAGAAAAAGCCGCGAGCAGCGAAGAAGCCTCCGGCGAACTGATCCGATCCATTTTTGAACTGAATGACTGTGTGGCGAGCGTGCTCGCCACAGGGGTTCTTGCGCCCCGAAGAAAGCCCATTTTTGGGAACAACACACAACCCTGTGGGAGCGAGCCTGCTCGCGAAAGCGCTAGGTCAGTTGGTGAAAATGTCGAATGTACCGACGCTTTCGCGAGCAGGCTCGCTCCCACAAGGAAATCTCATTGCCTGAACTGTCTCGTTTTTTGCAGGAGCAATCATGACCCGTCCAAAGAAAGCCGAACCCGCTGCGCACGCCGAGCCGTCGAGAATCCGTGAAGGCCTGCCCTTCCCGCTTGGTGCGACCTGGGATGGTCTGGGGGTGAACTTTGCTCTGTTTTCCGCCAATGCCACCAAGGTCGAGCTGTGCATTTTCGACGATGCCGGCGAGGTCGAACTCGAACGCATCGAGCTGCCGGAATACACCGATGAGATCTACCACGGCTACCTGCCGGATGCGCATCCCGGCTTGATCTACGGCTACCGCGTTTATGGTCCTTATGACCCGGCCAATGGTCACCGCTTCAACCACAACAAACTGCTGATCGACCCGTACGCCAAGCAATTGGTCGGCGAGCTGAAATGGTCGGAGGCGCTGTTCGGCTACACCATCGGCCACCCCGACGCCGACCTCAGTTTCGACGAGCGTGACAGCGCGCCATTCGTGCCCAAGTGCAAGGTCATCGACCCGGCCCACACCTGGGGCAACGACCATCGCGTCAGCGTGCCGTGGGACAAGACCATCATCTATGAAACCCACGTGCGCGGCATCAGCATGCGGCACCCGTTGGTGCCGGAAAACCTGCGTGGCACCTTCGGCGGTCTGATGGTCGACGACGTGCTCGAGCACATTCGCAAGCTCGGTGTTTCGTCTGTCGAATTGCTGCCGATCCATGCTTTCGTCAACGATCAGCATCTGCTGCAAAAGGGCATGACCAACTACTGGGGCTACAACAGCATCGCGTTCTTCGCCCCGGACCCGCGTTATTTGGCCAGTGGCAAGATTGCCGAATTCAAGGAAATGGTCGCGCATCTGCACGATGCCAACCTCGAAGTGATTCTCGACGTGGTCTACAACCACACCGCCGAAGGCAACGAGCAAGGCCCGACCCTGTCGATGCGCGGTATCGACAACGCCTCCTACTACCGCTTGATGCCCGACGACAAGCGCTACTACATCAACGATTCCGGCACCGGTAACACGCTGGACCTGAGCCACCCGTGCGTGCTGCAAATGGTCACTGACTCTCTGCGCTACTGGGCCAGTGAGATGCACGTCGATGGCTTCCGTTTCGACCTGGCAACCATTCTTGGCCGCTACCACGATGGTTTCGACGAGCGCCACAGCTTCCTCGTCGCCTGCCGTCAGGACCCGGTGCTGCGTCAGGTGAAGATGATCGCTGAGCCGTGGGACTGCGGTCCCGGCGGTTATCAGGTCGGCAACTTTCCGCCGGGCTGGGTTGAGTGGAACGACAAGTTCCGCGACACCGTGCGCGCGTTCTGGAAAGGTGACGACGCTCAGCTTGCCGATTTCGCCAGCCGCATGACCGCTTCCGGCGAAATGTTCAACCAGCGCGGGCGCCGGCCGTATTCGTCGGTGAACTTCATCACCGCCCACGACGGTTTCACCCTCAACGATCTGGTGTCGTACAACGACAAGCACAACGAAGCCAACGACGAGAACAACCAGGACGGCAGTAACAACAACCTGTCGTGGAACCACGGCGTCGAAGGCCCGACCGACGATCCGGAAATCAACGCTTTGCGCCATCGGCAGATGCGCAATTTCTTCGCCACCCTGCTGCTGGCCCAGGGCACACCGATGATCGTTGCCGGCGACGAGTTCGCCCGCACCCAAGACGGCAACAACAACGCCTATTGCCAGGACAGCGAGATCGGCTGGGTCAATTGGGATCTGAGCGAGGACGGCAAGGCCCTGCTCAAGTTCGTCAAACGCCTGATCAAGCTGCGCCTGACTTATCCGATCCTGCGTCGCGGACGCTTCCTGGTCGGCGAATACAACGAGGACATCGGCGTCAAGGACGTGACCTGGCTGGCACCGGACGCCACCGAGATGACCACCGAGCACTGGCACGATGCGCACAACCGCTGCCTCGGCATGCTGCTCGACGGTCGCGCGCAGGAAACCGGCATCCGCCGCAAAGGTGCCGACGCGACGCTGTTGCTGGTGGTCAACGCCCACCACGACATCGTCAACTTCACCCTGCCGGAAGTACCGGATGGTGGCTTCTGGACGTGCATGATCGACACCAATCAGCCGTCGATTCGCGGTCAGGAACGCTTTGAATTCGGCCATGAATATTCGGTGACCGGGCGTTCGTTGCTGCTGTTCGAACTGCAACGCGACGAAGAAGATTGATATGGACTTTCAACATTATCTGGCCCGCCGTCCGCCAGATTACGCCGACACCAATGCCCTCGGCCGTTGCCTGCGGGCAATGGTCGAGGCCGGCCTTGACCGCTTGCCGTTGCCCGGCAGCGGTCACACCCTGGAGCGCTTTCAGCGTCTTTCGGAAGTCGGCGGACATGATTTAGGCCTGTGCAAACTCTATGAAGGCCACACGGATGCGCTGGCGATCATCGAGCAATTGGGCGGTACGCCAACCCCGGGCAGCACGTGGGGCATGTGGGCCGCCGAACCGCCGCAGGCGCGGGTGAAAGTCACGCCGTCCGGGCACATGGTGACGCTGAACGGGCGCAAGGCTTGGTGCTCTGGCGCTGCGGTGCTCAGCCACGCCTTGCTCACCGCATGGGACGCGGACGGTCAGCAGCAACTGGTTGCAGTCGCACTCGATCAACCTGGCGTGACCATCACCGATCAAGGCTGGCAAGCGGTGGGCATGGCGGCCACCGGCAGCGTTGAAGTGCTGTTCGACAACGCTGAAGCGCAGGCCATTGGCAACCCCGGTGATTACCTGCAACGACCGGGGTTCTGGCAGGGCGGGATCGGTATCGCGGCTTGCTGGTACGGCGCTTCACGGCGGATTGCCGAAGGGCTGCGTCAGCATTGCGCGCAACGCGATGAACCGCACGCCCTCGCCCATCTCGGTGCGACTGACACAGCACTGCAAGCGGCAGCCGATGTGTTGCGCTTCAGCGCGCTGCAAATCGATGCGCAGCCCGAGGCCGACGCTGAATTGCT
Source organism: Pseudomonas sp. AC083 (assembly GCF_979253165.1). NCBI lineage: Bacteria > Pseudomonadati > Pseudomonadota > Gammaproteobacteria > Pseudomonadales > Pseudomonadaceae > Pseudomonas > Pseudomonas sp. AC083. The sequence continues at coordinate 240,211 of NZ_CEEDDH010000001.1, read as the reverse complement.
CGCCCGCCGCGCCCGCGCCGTGGTTGAACAGTCTGCTGAACAGGTGATGCGTGAAGTCGGTCGTGCGCTGGGTGCCGGGCCGTTTTGTCAGGATCGGCATTTCGCCCGGTTGAGTGCCGACCTGCCGGTGTTTCTGCGCCAGAGTCACGCTGAACGCGACCTTGCTGCACTGGGCCAGCAGATTGCTGGTCAGTCCTGCGAGGTCTGGGCGTTATGAAAGCCAACCCGATCGTTGGCCAGGGCACTTCATTGCAGCAATGGCAGGCTTCGCGCCGTCTGGCCGAGCTGCCGGCCATCGACATTCTTGACTTGGTACCGCTGGGCTCGCGAGCGGTGATCATCGCGCCGCACCCGGATGACGAAGTGCTCGGTTGCGGCGGCATCATGCAGTTGCTGGCGGCAGCCGGACGGCCGTTGCAGTTGATCTCTGTTACCGATGGCAGCGCCAGTCACCCCGGCTCGCAGCGCTGGACAGTCGAGCGATTGAGCGTGGTGCGTCCGCAGGAGTCTGCCGAAGCCTTGCGTCGTCTCGGTCTGCCGATGCATAGCCTGAAATGGCTGCGCGGAGGCTTTACCGATACGCAAGTGGCGGCGCAGGAAACCGAGTTGAGCGAATTCATCGCCGGTTATCTGCACGCCAGTGATGTGGTTTTCACTACCTGGCGCCAGGACGGTCACAGCGATCACGAGGCCGTCGGCCGCGCCAGTGTCGAAGCGGCGCGACGCGTTGGTGCGACCTGCCATGAACTTCCGGTCTGGACCTGGCACTGGGCAACCCCGGAAGACGCTTCGGTGCCATGGGAGCGTGCGCGCAAGATTCTCCTTTCACCGACGCACATCGCACGTAAACGCCACGCCGCGCACGCGTTCGCCAGCCAGTTGGAAGGCGACCGCGACGTCGGCCTCGGGCCGGTGCTCGCGCCCTATGTGCTCGATCGTTTGCTGCAACCTTTTGAAGTGGTGTTCCTGTGAGCGTCGATGACCGCTATTTCGACGGCCTGTTCGCGGGCAATGACGACCCATGGGCGTTTCGCCAGCGCTGGTACGAACAGCGCAAGCGCGCGATCACCCTCGCCGCCCTGCCCCGTCCGCGCTACAGGTCGGTGTTCGAGCCGGGTTGCGCCAACGGCGAACTGAGTGCAGAACTGGCCCCGCGCTGCGACCGCCTGTTGTGTTGTGACACGGCGAGCGCGGCGGTGAAGCTGGCGCGCACTCGCTTGAGCATTTTCGAGCATGCAGAAGTCCGTCAGGGCCGCCTTCCGGCCGACTGGCCGAAGGAAAAATTCGACCTGATTGTATTCAGCGAAGTCGGCTACTACCTCGACGAAAAAGATCTGACAGAAATGATCCGCCGGATCAGTGAGTCACTGACCGCCGACGGCCAATTGCTGGCCTGCCACTGGCGCCCGCCGATCGAGGGCTGCCCGCTGAATGCGCGTCAGGTCCACGATCAGATCCACGATCAGTTGGCTTTGCCGCGTCTGGTGCTGCATCAGGAAGCGGATTTCATTCTTGAACTGTGGAGCCGCGAGCCACGCTCGGTGGCGGCCCTGGAGGGCTTGCGTTGATCGGTATCGTGATTCCGGCGCACAATGAAGAGGCGCTGCTTGATGAATGCCTGCGTGCAGCGTTGCGTGCCAGCCAGCATGCACAACTGGCCGGCGAGCCGGTGGAAATACTGGTCGTGCTCGACAGTTGCAGCGATGGCTCGGCGCAGATCGTCAGCGCTTATCCAGTGCTCAGCTTGCAGATCGATGCACGCAACGTTGGCGAAGCCCGCGCCACCGGTGCGCGCCTGCTGCTCGAGCGCGGTGCCCGCTGGATCGCCTGCACCGACGCCGACAGCCGCGTCGCCGATGACTGGCTGGCGGCGCAACTGGGGCTGGAGGCTGACGCAGTGTGCGGCACGGTAACGGTCGAACACTGGCACGAATCGATCGATGAGGCGGCGCAGATTCGCTATCACCGCCATTATCAGGCCCGTGAGGGGCATCGACACATTCACGGCGCCAACCTCGGTGTCAGCGCCGAGGCTTATCGTCTGGCCGGCGGTTTCAAGTCGCTGACCTGTGACGAGGATGTGCAACTGGTGCGTGCGCTGGAGCGCAGCGGCGCCAATATCGCCTGGAGTCACCGCCCGCAAGTGCATACCAGCGCCCGTCTCGACAGTCGGGCCAAGGGCGGGTTCGGTGATTTTCTGCGCAATCTGGCACAGCTGGAATAAAAAATTACGGATCAGATTGATCTGTGACGCGACGAATCGGCTGTCTTGAGCAATACTCTGCCTCGCAGTAATCCAAGGGTTGGAGCACTGCACCGTTGCTATTCATTTGCCTTCACGGGCCGCGATCAGCGTTGGCTGCTCACGACTGAGGGCGAGATACCACAAGGACGTCGCACTCATGAAATCGTCATTGCTCAACGAACACGGCCTGCCGGCACAGATCTGGAACAGCGCGCCGCAACTCGACAATATTCCCGTCATCAACACCCACAGCCTGGTACCCGCCGGCGCCCGCGCCGTGGTCATCGCCCCGCATCCGGGCGACGAAGTGGTCACTTGCGGCGGTCTGCTGCAATTGCTCTCCAGCCTTGGCCATCCCCTGCAATTGCTCTCGATTACCGACGGTAGCGCCAGCCACCCCGGCTCGCGCCAGTGGTCGGAACAGCGCCTGAGCGTATTCCGTCCGCAGGAAAGCGTTGAAGCCCTGCGCCGCCTCGGCCTGCCCATGCACAGCCTGAAGTGGGTGCGCGGCGGCTTTACCGACAACGCACTGAGTGATCAGCAAAGCCAGCTCACCGAGTTCATCGGCCGTTACCTGCGACCGGGCGACGTAGTGTTCAGTACCTGGCGCAAGGATGGCCCACCGGACCATGAAGTGGTTGGCCGGGCCAGTTTCGACGCGGCGCAGAAAGCCGGGGCGACCTACCACGATGTGCCGGTGTGGGCCTGGCACTGGCCGGAGCGCGAGCAGCAAATGATTCCCTGGGAACGCGCGCGCAAGCTGCGTCTCGACACCTGGACAGTCGCGCGCAAGAGCCACGCCACCCACGCCTATGCCAGCCAGCTCAAAGGCGAACCGGCCATCGGCATCGCCCCGCTGCTGCCACCGGTGCTGCTGGAGCGGATGCGCCTGCCGTATGAAATCGTCTTCCTCTGAACGGCGGAAGTTCACCATACCTGTGGGAGCGAGCCTGCTCGCGAAAGCGGTGTGTCATGTGTCAGATGTATTGAATGTGATGAAGTCTTCGCGAGCAGGCTCGCTCCCACACTAGCCCAGCAGTGAATCATCGGAAGGAACTGCCACCCCCTCAAACCAGTCGCATGAACAGGCATGGCCCAATTCAGAGGAGTGAACGTGTCCAGCGATCCCAAGCGTCAAGCGGTCGACGCGCCAGTCATTCATCGCCTGCGGGTACTCACGGTCAACACCCATAAGGGCTTCACCGCGCTGAATCGGCGGTTCGTTCTCCCGGAACTGCGCGAAGCGATGCGCAGTACCTCGGCCGATCTGGTGTTCCTGCAGGAAGTGGTGGGTGAGCACGAACGCCATTCCAGTCGTTACAACGACTGGCCGCAGACGTCGCAGTACGAATTCCTCGCCGACAGTATGTGGAGCGATTTTGCCTACGGGCGCAACGCCGTTTACCCCGACGGCCATCATGGCAACGCGCTGCTGTCGAAATACCCGATCCGCGCATATCGCAACCTCGACGTGTCGATCACCGGGCCTGAACGGCGCGGGCTGTTGCACTGCATCCTTGATGTGCCGGGGCATGCCGAAGTGCATGCGATCTGTGTGCATTTGAGCCTGCTGGAAAGCCATCGGCAATTGCAGTTGCAACTGCTCTGCCAGTTGCTTGAATCACTGCCCGACGATGCGCCGGTGATCATCGCCGGCGATTTCAATGACTGGCAGTTGCAAGGCAACGCCGCCCTTGCCCGTCGCGATTATCTGCATGAAGCCTTTGAGCGCCATCATGGGCGCCCGGCGAAAACCTATCCCGCGCGGTTTCCCTTGCTGAGGCTTGACCGGATCTACTTGCGCAATGCCAGCAGCCACGACCCACGCATTCTTGGCAACAAGCCGTGGACGCATCTTTCCGATCACCTCCCGCTGGCGGTCGAAGTGCATCTGTAAGGGCATTTTTGACAGCAATTAAATGACAGGCCTTCCCGGCAACTAACGATGGAAAGGACCTTTCGTCGGCGGCAAAAAACCGCCAGCCGCCTGCTTCGCAAGCGTTTTTCCATGCAAACAAACACTTAGTTATGTTCTGAAAAACAAACGCTTGCAAATGCTGATTTAAGCGCGCCATTCATCGTGCATTTTCTTGACGCGCAGGCGTCACTCTTCTTATCTCTACCTTACTACCCCCGGAATCACTACTGGGGCTGACCTTCCGGCACTCGCGAAATCGAGCAGCCGCGGTTCGCCCCGCTCTATTCGGTCGCCCCTCGTTCGGGGTAGGAGAGACGCCAAACACGAGATGACGCATGCGCTTGCAAGGTAGACCCCCATGAAAACTTCACTGACCCCAAACGAACTGAAAATCACCCTTTGCACAGTGTCAGGTTCGCTGTTGCTGTGCTCGTCCATGGAGGCTCATGCGGGATCTGCGGCGGATGAACCCGCGTGGTATCGCGCCGACGTACCGGTGCTGACCCTGCCAGTAACCGTGATAACACCCGGAACGCTGCCATTGAGTCAGCAGAGTTCGCGCCTGATCACTGAGGATCTTGCCCCATCTGCCTGGGACGAGCTGTACGGCAAAAGCGCTCGGCAAGCACAGACCGACGCACTTTCATCCGGTTATGCGATGGCCGCTGGCGAGTTCAAAGGTCCGGCCGTAGTCACGTTGAAAAGCGCTAACGGGACCACTCAGACCCTTGGTCTTATAGGTGGCGACAATCAGGTCCAGCTGAATGCCGATGGTGCGCTGACCCGACGTGCCCTCGCCGACCGCAACACTGACAGCCTCAACCTGCAAGGCCAGAGCCTCGGCGCCTATTACAGTCTGGTGGGTGCGCAAGGCTGGCACGTCGACCTGTCGGCCAGCGGCGGTCGGGTCAGCGGCTTCAGTCGCACTGCGCAAGGTAATCGGCAAGCCACCGAAGGCAATGCGATGACCTTTTCCGTCGAAGGCGGTTACCCGATCGGCTTGAGTGAAAACTGGGTGGTCGAGCCGCAGGCACAACTGATCAACCAGCGCATCAGTCTCGACGCTCCGTACGCCGGCTCGGGCAATGCCTCTTCCACCGACCTGACCGCGTGGAGTGGCCGCGTCGGTGCGCGGTTGAAAGGCAGTTATGACTTGAACGGGTTGCCTGTCGAACCCTACGTGCGCACCAACCTTTGGCACACCGTTTACACAGGCAGCACGGTGACGCTCGATCAGGTCGACAAGATCAGCAGCAGCCGCAAGTCTTCAACAGTGGAATTGGGTTTGGGTCTGGTGGCGCGGGTCACACCGGCGGTAAGCCTGTACATGAGCGCCGATTACAGCAGCGATGTGGATGACAATGACTTGAACGGGATCATCGGCAGCCTCGGCGTGCGGATGCGCTGGTGATCTGCTGATCACTGAAAAACCTTGTGGGAGCTGGCTTGCCAGCAATGGCGGCATCTCAGTCAACAGAGATGCTGAATGTGACGGCCTCATCGCGGGCAAGCCCGCTCCCACAGTTTTACTGTTCCTGGATCAGCCCTGCGGCTTGAGAATCAACACCGCCAAAGGCGGTAGATTCAGTTCCAGCGACAAGGATTGACCATGACTCGGTACTTCATCGGTCAACGCTCCGCCGCCATTGCCATAGTTGGAGCCGGCATAAATGTCGGCGTCACTGTTGAACAGCTCGGTCCAGCGTCCGGCAAACGGCACGCCGACGCGATACGACTGGCGCGGTACCGGTGTGAAGTTGGCGACGACCAAAACCGGCGAGCCGTCCTTGCTCCAGCGTAGCCATGCGTAAACGCTGTTGATCGCATCATCGCCAATCAACCACTGGAAGCCTTGCGGCGCGTCGTCCTGATCGTGCAGCGCCGGCTCTTCGCGATACAGCCGGTTGAGATCGCCAACCAGTTTCTGCACACCTTTGTGCTCGGAGTACTGCAGCAGGTACCAGTCCAGTTGCTGATCGTGGTTCCACTCGCGCCACTGGCCAAACTCGCAGCCCATGAACAACAGCTTCTTGCCCGGGTGCGTCCACATGAAGCTCAGATAGGCGCGCAGGTTGGCGAACTTCTGCCAGCGGTCGCCGGGCATCTTGTCGATCAGCGAGTGCTTGCCGTGCACCACTTCGTCGTGGGAAATCGGCAGGATGAAGCGCTCGGACCAGGCGTAGACCAGACCAAAGCTCAACTCGTTGTGGTGATGGGCGCGGTACACCGGGTCCTGCTGGATGTAGTGCAGCGAATCGTGCATCCAGCCCATGTTCCATTTGTAGGAAAAGCCCAGGCCGCCCTGCTGGGTGCTCTGGCTGACGCCCGGCCATGCGGTGGACTCTTCGGCGATCACCAGCGCACCCGGCGCTTCCAGTTCAACCACGTCGTTCAAATGACGCAGGAAGTCGATGGCCTCCAGGTTCTCCCGACCGCCGTGGCGGTTCGGCACCCATTCGCCAGCCTTGCGCGAATAATCGCGGTATAGCATCGAGGCCACGGCATCGACACGCAGGCCGTCGATGTGGAAGTGTTTCAGCCAGTGCAGCGCCGAGGCCAGCATGTAACCGTGCACTTCGGTGCGACCGAGGTTGTAGATCAGCGTGTCCCAATCCTGATGGAAGCCTTCCAGTGGGTTGCCGTATTCGTACAGCGCGGTGCCGTCGAACTGGGCCAGGCCGTGGGTATCGGTGGGGAAATGCGCCGGTACCCAGTCGAGGATCACACCGATGTCGGCCTGGTGACAGGCGTTGACGAACGCGGCGAACTGATCCGGCGTGCCGTAACGCGCACTCGGCGCGAATTGCGAAAGCAACTGATAGCCCCAGGAACCGCCGAACGGGTGCTCCATGATCGGCATCAGTTCGATGTGGGTGAATCCCAGCTCTTTGACATAAGGAATCAGCCGCTCGGCCAGTTCCGGCCAGGTGTACTGGCGCGCGACTTCGCCGAGATCATCCAGCTCGCACTGCCAGGAACCGGCGTGCAACTCATAGATCGACAGAGGCTTGGAGCGCTGCTGGCGATCCTGACGGGAGTTCATCCACTCGTGATCCTGCCAGTCGATCTGTAATGGCGAGGCGACTTTCGAGGCGGTGTCCGGTGGCAGGCTGGTGGCCAGCGCCATCGGGTCGGCCTTGAGCGGCAGAATGCCGTGGGCGCCGAGGATTTCGTACTTGTACAACTCCCCCGCTTGCAAACGCGGAATGAACAACTCCCACACGCCCGAAGGATGGCGCAGGCGCATCGGGTGACGACGACCGTCCCAGACGTTGAAATCGCCAACCACCGAGACACGGCGGGCATTCGGTGCCCACACGGCAAAGCGCACACCGTCGACACCATCAACGGTTTTCAGCTGCGCACCGAGGCAAGCGCTGAGGTCACGGTGATTGCCTTCGGCGAACAGATACAAATCCATTTCGCCCAGCAGCTGGCCAAAGCTGTACGGATCTTCGGCGACCTGCTCGCCACCGGCCCAGCGCGTGCGCAACAGGTACGGTCGCGCCTGATCGAAATGGCCGACAAACAGCCCCGGCGTCTCGGTCATCTCCAGCGGGCCAAGCTCTTCGCCGCTGTCCTTGTCCAGCACCGCGACACTCAGCGCACCCGGCAGATAAGCGCGGATGAACTGCCCGCCAGCGCCATCGCCGTGCGGGCCGAGAATGGAAAACGGGTCCTGATGTTCGGCGCGTACCAAGGCATCAATGTCGCGTGCCGAGGGTAACAATGCTTCCTTTACCACACCCTGTTCCTTGTTCGAGAAACTCATGACTACTCTCCACCAAGATCGGAAAAGGGTTTAAGCCCTGTCAATAATCCATACAAGCCGTGCAATGGCACGGGCAGCCACGTTGGGCGGTTTTCCGCCTCGTAGGCCACTTCATAAGCGGCTTTTTCCAGGCCGAACAACGCCAGCGCGGCGTCGGCACCCTGAGGATCCTGCCAAGCATGCTCAAGACTAGCTGCTGCCTCGCGGTATGCCTGGACAAATGCCTCGCGTGCTTCGCGCAGATAACGCTCGGCGACCCGTTTACGCGCCGCTTCGGCTTCGGTGCTGTTATCAACGTTGTGTACGTTGATGGTCATCGCCGCTGCGTAATCGAACGAACGCAGTACGCCGCTGACATCCTTGTACGGGCTGTGCTTGCCGCGACGCTCACTCAACGGCCGCGCCGGTTCGCCCTCGAAGTCGATCAGGTAGGCATCGCCCTTGATCACCAGCACCTGACCCAAATGCAAGTCGCCATGCACCCGGATGCGCAAGCCGCCAGTGGCTTTCTTCGCCAGATCCTGCACATGGGCAAGAATGGTTTTCTTCCCGTCGAGCAGACGCTTGACCAGTTTCTGGTCCGCCGCGTTCAACTCGCCTTGATGCTGCTTGAGCAATTTCAAGGCATGTTCGACCTGGGCGGTGACATCCTTGGCCGTCGCGGCCATGTCCTTGCTCGACGACACTTGCGGCGCAAAGTCGGCGTTGTCGGTTGGCGCAGCGAGCACCTGATGCATCTCGCCCAGACGTTGGCCGAGCATGCCGGCGAAGTCCTTCAGCTCGCCGAGCGCGTTGTAATGCTGCTCCTGCTCGGACATGGCGTCGGCCAGTTCATCACGGAGCGCCCGTTCCAGGTTGTTCTGCGTCCATTCCCATGCATCGCCCTGATTGCTCAGATAGCCCTGAGCGATCATCAGCAAGTTGTCTTCACCCTGCGCGTCGCGGCGAATCACCGAACCGAGCAGTGGCGAGATATTGGCAAACCCGGCCTCGGTCAGGTAAGCGCTCATCTCCAGTTCCGGGTGTACGCCAGAAGCCACTTTGCGTATCAGCTTAAGCACCAGGCTGTTGCCGACAACCACGGAGCTGTTCGATTGCTCGGCCGACAGGTAGCGCACATCCGACTCGGCGCCGAGGCCGAGTTTTTCCAGATGATCTGTCTGTTCGAAGCGGATTTCGCCTTCGATCGACTCCAGTACGGTGTTGTTCTGCATTCCTTGCAGAACGGCGCGGACGAAGGTTTCCAGACTGAACGCATCGGTAATCAGGCCGACCTGACGCACACGGCGTACACGCGATAGCGCCAATTGCTGCGGCAACGGCGGGCCGACATGGTCTTCGGCAATGAAGCCGAACGGCAGTTGATAACGGTTGGTCTGGCCACCGCTGGTGACTTCGATTTCGCTGAGCAGCACTGGATGCTGGGCATCACCGAAACGCACGCCGTAAGCCAGATTGACCTTCTCGATCGCCGCGTCCTTGCCGGCGAACCAGCGACGGTTCTGCAGCCAGCTCGGCAGAATGCTTTGCTCCAGCGTCGTACGCGACGGCGCTTCGAGCAGCTCTTCCATGCGTTTTTTCAGCACCAGCGTGGTGAAGTCCGGCAGGCTCTGCGCCGGTTCGACGTGCCAGCTTGGCATCTGGTTCTCCGCTGCCAGCGCGAACCAATAGAAGCCGTACGGCGCCAGGGTCAGAAGGAAATTCAACTGGCCAATCGGCGGGAACGCATTACCGCCGAGCATTTCCACCGGCACCATGCCGACGTACGCCGACAGATCCAGCTCCACTGCTTGCGCACTGCGCGAAACGTTGGCCACACACAGGATGATTTCGTGCTTGCCATCGACATCGGTGTATTCGCGCGTATAAGCCAGCACGCGACGGTTGGCCGGCGAGAGCATTTTCAACGTGCCACGGCCGAAGGCTTTCGATTGCTTGCGCACGGCCAGCAGGCGCCGCGTCCAGTTCAACAGCGAATGCGGATCGCCGGACTGGGTTTCGACGTTGACCGACTGATAGCCATACTGCGGATCCATGATCGGCGGCAGTACCAGACTGGCCGGATCGGCGCGGGAGAAACCGCCGTTGCGGTCGATCGACCACTGCATCGGCGTACGCACGCCGTCCCGGTCGCCAAGGTAGATATTGTCGCCCATGCCGATTTCGTCGCCGTAATACAGGGTCGGCGTGCCGGGCATCGACAGCAGCAGGCTGTTGAGCAGTTCGATGCGGCGACGATCGCGTTCCATCAACGGTGCGAGTCGGCGGCGAATACCGAGGTTGATCCGCGCGCGACGGTCAGCCGCGTAATAATTCCACAGGTAATCGCGCTCACGGTCGGTGACCATTTCCAGGGTCAGCTCATCGTGGTTACGCAGGAAAATCGCCCACTGGCAATTCGCCGGAATTTCCGGGGTCTGCCGAAGAATGTCGGTGATCGGGAAGCGATCTTCCTGCGCCAGGGCCATGTACATGCGCGGCATCAGCGGGAAGTGGAAGGCCATGTGGCATTCGTCGCCATTGACGCCAGCGGCATCGGTGTCACCGAAATACAGCTGAGTGTCTTCCGGCCACTGATTGGCCTCGGCCAGCAGCATGCGGTCGGGATAGTTGGCGTCGATCTCGGCACGGATCTGCTTGAGGACGTCGTGGGTCTCGGGCAGGTTTTCGTTGTTGGTGCCGTCGCGCTCGATCAGGTACGGAATCGCGTCGAGACGCAGACCGTCGATGCCCATGTCCAGCCAGTAGCGCATCACCGACAGCACGGCTTTCATCACTTGCGGGTTGTCGAAGTTCAGATCCGGCTGGTGCGAGTAGAAACGGTGCCAGAAGTACTGGCCGGCGACCGGGTCCCAGGTCCAGTTGGACTTTTCGGTATCGAGGAAGATGATCCGCGTGCCGTCGTATTTCTGATCGTCATCGGACCAGACGTAGAAATCCCGCGCTGCCGAACCGGGTTTGGCCTTGCGCGCACGCTGGAACCACGGGTGCTGGTCGGAGGTGTGGTTGATGACCAGTTCGGTAATCACCCGCAGACCGCGCTTGTGCGCTTCGGCAATGAAGCGCTTGGCGTCGGCCATGGTCCCGTAGTCGCTGTGCACGCCACGGTATTCGGCGATGTCGTAACCGTCGTCGCGACGTGGCGAGGGATAGAACGGCAGCAGCCAGATGGTGTTGACGCCGAGGTCGGCAATGTAATCGAGTTTGGCGATAAGCCCGGGAAAGTCGCCGATCCCGTCATTGTTGGAGTCGAAAAACGATTTGACGTGAACCTGATAGATCACCGCGTCCTTGTACCAGAGCGGGTCTTTGATGAAGGCGGCTGCCTTGGGTTTCTTCGCCATGTGGAACTCCTGAAAAATTCTCTGATACACCGAGGGACTCGCAGTGATGAGCCCCTGTGGCGAGGGGATTTATCCCCGTTCGGCTGCGCAGCAGTCGCAAATTGTTAACGCGGTGCAGCTTGAAAAAAGGGGCTGCTGCGCGCCCCGGCGGGGATAAATCCCCTCTCCACAAGTGCGGTGCAAATGTTACGAAGCTGTAATCCGCCAAATCCCGAACGGCTGATACGCCGGGTCAATACGCATGAACTGATATTTGCCGTGCCAGTCCCAGCGATGGCCGTTCATCAAATCTTCGCCATGGGTGGTGGCATCATCCGGCAGGCCCATTTCCCACAGCGGCAGTTCGAAATTCGCTTCCTGCACGTTATGCGGATCGAGGCTGACCGCGACCAGAATGAAATTGCTGCCATCGGCGCTGCGCTTGCCGAAGTACAGAATGTTGTCGTTCCAGGCGTTGTAGATTTTCAGCCCCAGATGGGTGTGCAGCGCCGGGTTCTGCCGGCGGATGCGGTTGAGCTGGGCGATCTCGGCAATGATGTTGCCGGGCGCGGTGAAATCGCGGACACGGATTTCGTATTTCTCCGAGTCGAGGTATTCCTCTTTGCCCGGCACCGGCGCCGATTCGCACAATTCGAAACCGGAATACATGCCCCACAGCCCCGAGCCCATAGTCGCGAGCGCCGCGCGAATGAGGAAACCGGGACGCCCCGACTCATGCAAAAACGCCGGGTTGATGTCCGGGGTATTGACGAAGAAATTCGGCCGGTAGCATTCGCGCCACGGCGACTGATTCAGTTCGGTGAAATATTCCGCCAGCTCGGCCTTGGTATTGCGCCAGGTGAAATAGGTGTAGCTCTGCGAATACCCGACCTTGCCCAGACGCGCCATCATCGCCGGCGTGGTGAAGGCCTCGGCGAGGAAGATCACTTCCGGATAAAGCGTGCGCACATCGGCGATCAGCCATTGCCAGAACGGCAGCGGTTTGGTGTGCGGGTTGTCGACGCGGAAGATCTTCACGCCTTCCTTGACCCAGCCGACGACGATGTCGCGCAACTCGACCCACAGGCTCGGAATCGCGTCCGGCGCATAGAAGTCGACGTTGACGATGTCCTGATACTTCTTAGGCGGATTTTCGGCGTATTTGATCGTGCCGTCCGGGCGCCAGTTGAACCAGCCCGGATGCTCCTTTAGCCACGGATGGTCCTGGGAACACTGGATGGCGAAGTCGAGAGCGATTTCCAGGCCATGATCGGCGGCGGCAGCCACCAGGCGGCGGAAATCTTCACGGGTGCCGAGTTGCGAGTGAATCGCTTCGTGGCCACCCTCCTCGCTGCCGATCGCGTACGGGCTGCCGGGATCGTCCGGGCTGGCGGTCAGGGAGTTGTTGCGGCCCTTGCGGTGGGCACGGCCGATCGGATGAATCGGCGTGAAGTACAAAACATCGAAGCCCATGTCCTGAATCATCGGCAGACGCGAATGCACATCGTTGAAAGTGCCGTGACGCTGGGGATCGTCGGTGATCGAGCGTGGAAACAGCTCATACCAACTGGCGAACTCGGCGAGTTCGCGCTCGACGTCCATGGGGAATTCGGCGCTGACGCTGAGGTAGGCGCGGTGATCGGCCTGGGCCATCAGCTCTGCACTGCGCGAGTGCAGAAACAACGCGACCTGCTCGGTTTCGAGCAGGCCCGACAATTCATGGTGCAGCGCGGCGAGCTGCTCGCTGAGCTGGCCTTCGCTGCGTTCGGCGGCCTGTTGCACCATCGTGCGGCCTTCCTGCAACTCCATAGAAACCGGCACCGCCGCGCTGTGCTTCTTTTCCAGTTCGTACTGGAAGCTGGCGAAATGGTCGATCCACGCTTCGATGCAATACAGGTAGCGGCCCTGCTCCTCAGGGCGGAACTGGCCTTGCCAAGTGTTGTTGCCCTGATCGGACATGACCTCGGTCTGCCAGGTTTCCTGGCCTTCCTCGCGCCAGCGAATACGCACGGCGAGCTTGTCATGGCCGTCGGCAAAGACTTTGCTGGTGACCACCACTTCGCGCCCGGCAATCGATTTGGCGGCGAACTGGCCGCCGTCGAGAGTCGGCATGGTGTTTTCGATGACGATACGTGGCAGCAGCAACGCCTGCGACAGCGGCATGTGCGGGTTGTAACTCAGCTCTGAAGGTCTTTCAGCAGTCATTGAGCATCTCTCCTTAACGCCCCAAGGACGCTCTTGTGCCGGAACAGTATTCGCGACAAAGCGCCGGCCCTGTCATGAACTCACTTAGGTTCCGAGCAACCGGCGCGGGGAAAAGTTCAGATGAAATTAACAAGACAAACCTGCGGATCGAATTTGTCGTGGCCGGGTCAACTCACTTAAGCACGTCCCACGCCATGTGCCATACGGAGGTCACCTGATGAGCATCCCGATCCCGGCGGAAACGCCCGATCCGAACATCGACAAACCCACCCTGCCGGACACCGAACCGCCACCGGTGCCCGAGCAAGAGCCGCCAGGCACCACGCCACCACCGAAAGAAGAGCCACCAAGCACGATGCCGCCGGTGATCGTCTGACCCCTGTCGCCTGATCGTTCCCATGCTCCGCGTCTGATCTGATCGTTCCCACGCGCAGCAAAGGAATGCAGCCCGGGACGCTCTGCGTCCCATCCAGAGCCGAACGCGGAGCGTCCGTTGAAGCAATCCCACGCGGAGCGTGGGAACGATCATCAGCCGGCGGGGAGTCAGAGGTGGTCGTTCTTGTCGACATCCTTTTCGAACACTCTCACCACGTACGGCATCACGCTGAAGATCGCCAGCGCCAGAATGGTACTGAGCAATGCCGTCGCTTCCTTGCCCAGCCCCGCCGCCACGCCGATCGCTGCCGTCATCCATAAACCCGCCGCCGTGGTCAGGCCTTTGACATGGGCCTCGTCGCCCTGCTGATTTTTCAGAATGGTGCCGGCGCCGAGAAAGCCGATCCCGGCAATCACGCCCTGCAAGACCCGACTCATGGCATCGGATTCTGCGCCCGAGGTCTGCGGCACCAATACGAATAGCGCAGCACCCAATGCCACCAGCATGTGCGTGCGAACGCCCGCTGCCTTGCCTTTATGCTCGCGCTCAAATCCGAGAATCCCGCCGAGAATCGCCGCCATCACCAGACGTACGGTGATCCGGGTCATTTGCGAGGCGTCGCCGATATCGGCGAACTCGGCTTGCATCGTGGCCCACACTTCATCCCACCAGTCTTCCATCGTGCCTCCCTTGTTATTGGCTTGATAAGCGATGGACAACAGCGACCATTAATCGGTTGCGCAGAACGATCGGCGCGCTGCGCTTCCTAATATGCAGACCTCCCTGGAACAAGGACTGCCGCCATGCCCGTTCGAATCGATGAATCCAACCCCGAGCAGAAAGTGTGTTTTTTTACCGTCGAGCATGGTGAGGAAATTCGCATCTGCGACACCCTCGAAGTCCTGACCGATAGCGACAAAGCCATGTCGTTCGTGGAAATCGAAGGCAAACGCACCTACATCACCGAAGCAGAAGCCGATGCCTTGACCGTCGCCGGGGCCAAGGATGGGCGCAAACATCTGAAGGCTGATGACAGTGATTCGGTGGTTTGATTGACCTCGATCAACATCCGCCGCAGACGCCTGCAATAGGCGTTTGCGCCGCGCCTGGCAGGTTGCTTCAAGTTGTCGCAGGCACTGCGCCAAACCTCATCTGATCCGCTTTTTATTGCCAAACCTGAGTCTGTTCTGCAAACAGATCGGCGCTCATAGTGCATCGGCCTGATGGAGGCTGATGAGCGAACGAACATGAGCGAGCAAATCCCCGTCCGAACCGTAGAAGCAGCGCCGACGATAAGAAGCGTACCCGCGCGCCCACTGAAAGCGACTGCCGGATCCACCGACAAGCAGATCCACACTCGCAGTTTCACCGGCCTGTTCCGCAACCTGCGTATGAGCGGTGCCGGACTTCTGTTCGTGCTGTTCTTCGGCACCGTGTGGCTGAACTGGGGCGGTCGGCAGGCGGTACTGTGGGATCTGGCGGAAAGCAAATTCCACATCTTCGGCGCGACGTTCTGGCCGCAGGATTTCATTCTGCTCTCAGCGCTGTTGATCATTGCTGCGTTCGGACTCTTCGCCATCACCGTGTTTGCCGGTCGCGTCTGGTGCGGTTACACCTGCCCGCAGAGCTCGTGGACGTGGATCTTCATGTGGTGCGAGAAGATCACTGAAGGCGAGCGCAACCAGCGCATCAAACTGCAAGCGGCGCCGTGGAGCCTGAACAAACTGGCGCGGCGTGCCGCCAAACACACGTTGTGGCTGGCAATTAGCGTGATGACCGGCCTGACCTTCGTCGGCTATTTCACCCCGATCCGGCCGCTGGCCGAAGAGCTGCTGACCCTGCAGATCGGTGGCGTCAGTTTGTTCTGGGTGCTGTTCTTCGCCGCCGCCACCTACATCAACGCCGGTTGGCTGCGTGAGGCGGTATGCATGCACATGTGCCCGTATGCGCGGTTCCAGAGTGTGATGTTCGACAAGGACACGCTGACCATTGCCTACGACGCCGCACGCGGCGAAAACCGGGGTCCGCGCAGGCGTGACGTGCGCCCGGTCGAAGCCGGCCTGGGTGATTGCATCGACTGCCAGTTGTGCGTGCAGGTCTGCCCGACAGGCATCGACATCCGCGATGGCTTGCAAATGGAATGCATCGGCTGCGCAGCATGCATCGACGCCTGCGATTCGATCATGGACAAAATGCATTACCCGCGCGGCCTGATCCGCTACAGTTCCGAGCGCGAATTGCAGGGCGGCAAGACCAACCTGCTGCGTCCGCGTTTGATTGGCTATACGGCGGTGTTACTGGTGATGATTGGAGCGTTAGCACTGGCACTCATCGAGCGGCCAATGGTGTCGCTGGACGTGACCAAGGATCGCGGGTTGTTCCGCGAGAACGCTCAAGGCCAGATCGAGAATATTTATTCGCTGAAAGTGATCAACAAGACTCAGCAACGGCAGGATTACCGGTTGAGTCTGGTTGATGGCGACGGGTTTGAGTTGCAGGGCAAAACAGCATTGAGCCTGGCGCCCGGGGAGATTGTCGATGTGCCGGTGTCGGTGGCGATGACCACCGAGCGCCCGGCGAGCAGTTCGCAGACATTGAGTTTCAGGATTGAAGACAGTGACGAGCCGCAGGTATACAGCGTGGCGAAGAGCCGCTTTGTGGCGCCGATGAATCGTTGATTGCCCTTAGACTGCGGTGCTTTCATTCGCGAGCAGGCTCGCTCCCACAGGAAATCGCGGTCGTTGTGGGAGCGAGCCTGCTCGCGAATGGAGGCGACGCGATTCCTTAGAGACCCCATTCGGATCCACCATGAAACGCTACGAAAAATTCGCCGACGACATCGCTGAACTGATCCGCTCCGGCGTCCTCGGCCCTGGCCAGCGGGTACCGTCGGTGCGCTATGCCAGCCAGGCTTACGGGGTCAGCCCGTCGACAGTATTCCAGGCCTATTACCTGCTCGAACGCCGCGGCCTGATCCGCGCCCGGCCGCGCTCCGGTTACTTCGTCAACGCCCATACACCGAGCACATTTTCCGAGCCGGTGATCAGCAGCCAGGTCAACGAATCCACCGAGGTCGACGTCAGCGAACTGGTGTTCTCGGTGCTCGATTCGATCAAAGACCCCAACACCGTGCCCTTCGGCTCGGCCTTCCCCAGCCCGACGCTGTTCCCGCTGCAACGCCTGTCGCGCTCCCTGGCCAGCGCCGCGCGGGAGATGGACCCGCGCATGGTCGTCACCGATATGTCCCCGGGCAACCCGCAACTGCGCCGACAGATTGCCCTGCGCTACATGGTCGGCGGGCTGATGTTGCCGATGGAAGAGCTACTGATCACCAACGGCGCTCTCGAAGCGCTGAACCTGTGCCTGCAAGCAGTGACCGAGCCCGGCGATCTGGTGGCCATCGAGGCCCCGGCGTTCTACGCCAGCCTGCAAGTGTTGGAGCGCCTGAAGCTCAAAGCCGTGGAAATCCCCGTGCACCCGCGTGACGGCATCGACCTCGGCGTGCTCGCGCAAACTTTGGAACGCCATCCGATCAAGGCCTGCTGGTGCATGACCAGTTTCCAGAACCCGATGGGCGCGACCGTGCCCGAGGCGAAGAAACAGGAGCTGGTCGAACTGCTGCGTCAGCATCAGGTGCCGTTGATTGAGGACGACGTCTACGCCGAGCTTTATTACGGGCAACAGGCGCCAAAACCGGCCAAGGCTTTTGATACCGAAGGATTGGTCATGCATTGCGGCTCGTTCGCCAAAAGTCTCGCCCCCGGCTACCGCATCGGCTGGGTGGCGGCCGGGCGTTTCGCGCAGAAGATCGAGCGACTGAAGCTGATGACCTCGCTATGCGCTTCGATGCCGGCGCAAGCGGCAATTGCCGATTATCTGCAACACGGCGGCTACGATCGGCATCTGCGCAAACTGCGTTATGCCCTGGAAGAACAGCAGAGCGCGATGCTCGCGGCGATTGCTCGTTATTTTCCGGCGCAGACCCGGGTCAGCCAGCCGGCGGGCGGCTACTTTCTGTGGCTGGAATTGCCGGAGCAGATGGATTCGCTGAAGCTGTTTCAAATGGCATTGGCGCAAGGCATCAGCATCGCGCCGGGGCCGATTTTCTCGCCGACCCAGCGTTTCAGAAATTGCATTCGCTTGAATTACGGCAGCCCGTGGACCGAGGAATCGGAAAAGGCCATGGAGACGTTGGGGCGGATTGTGCGGTCGTTCTGAGGGATAGATTTTGTCTGGACTGGCCCCTTCGCGAGCAGGCTCGCTCCCACAGTTGATTTGTGAATACAGAACCAATGTGGGAGCGAGCCTGCTCGCGAAGAGGCCGGCGTTAACACCGCAAATCCACCGGCTTAACGCCCACCCCCCAAATCCACAAACGTCCCGGTCGCATAAGAAGCCTTGTCCGACAGCAACCAGACAATCGCTTCCGCCACTTCATCCGGCCGCCCGCCCCGGGCCATGGGAATCGCCGATTCGAGCTTGCTGACCCGATCCGGGTCGCCGCTCAGGGCATGGAAGTCGGTGTAGATGTAGCCCGGACGCACGGCATTGACGCGAATGCCCTCGCCCGCCACTTCTTTCGACAGACCGATGGTGAAGGTGTCGAGCGCGCCTTTGGATGCGGCGTAATCAACGTACTCGTTCGGCGAACCGAGGCGTGCCGCGACCGAGGAGACGTTGACGATGCTGCCGCCCTGCCCGCCGTGTTTGGGCGACATGCGCAGGATCGCGTGTTTGGCGCAGAGGATCGGCGCCAGCACGTTGGTTTTCATGATTTTGAGGATGCGGAATTCGGACATTTCATCGACTCGCGACTTCTGCCCGACGGTGCCGGCGTTGTTGACCAGGGCGGTAACCCGGCCCAGTTCGGCGTCGACGCGCTGAAACATCGCGATCACTTCGTCTTCGATACTGACATCGGCGCGGACCGCGATGGCCTGGGCGCCCAGGGCGCGAACCTGCTCTAGTACGTTGTGTGCGGCCTGTTCATCCGACTGATAGTTGATGCAGATCCGGTAGCCCTGTTCGGCTGCCAGCAATGCCGTAGCCGCGCCGATTCCGCGCCCGCCACCGGTGATGACAATGACTTTATCCATGCTGGCCTTCCCCCACTTGCACACGTAACAGTCGGGGGAAGAATAACTGCGATTGGCGGGTTTTGCATGTGGCGCCGATCCGGCCGCCTTCGCGAGCAAGCTCGCTCCCGCAGGGTCTCTCAGACCACCGCCAGCCGTTGCCCGCGCACGATGTCCTGCATGAAGCGCTCCGCCGGCATCGGGTGGCCAAGCAGATAGCCCTGCAGCGAATCACAGCCCAGTTTGGTCAGGAAATCCTGTTGCGCGCCGGTCTCGACACCCTCGGCGACAATCCGCAGATCCAGGGCCTGCCCCAGCGCGACAATCGCCGAGACGATCGCCGCATCATCGCTGTCGTGCTCCAGATCACGGACGAAACCACGGTCGATCTTCAGCTCATTGGCCGGCAGGCGCTTGAGGTACATCAGGCTGGAATAACCGGTGCCGAAGTCGTCGATCGACAGGTCGACGCCCATGTCCGACAGCTCTCGCAGGACGGTCATGCTCGCGTCAGCGTCGCTCATGGCCGTGGTTTCGGTGATTTCCAGGGTCAGGCTGTTGGCCGGCAAGTGGTGGGTCGCCAGCGCCTTGGCCACGCTTTGCACCAGCCCGGCATGGCAGAACTGCAAGGCCGAGAGGTTCACGGCAATGCGCCAGTCGGTGTAACCGAGCACGTACCATTCGCGCATCTGCCGGCAGGCTTCATTGAGCACCCATTCGCCCATCGGAATGATCAGCCCGGTTTTCTCCGCCAGATCGATGAATTTATCCGGCATCAGCATGCCATGCAGCGGATGCTTCCAACGCAGCAGCGCTTCGGCACCGACGGGGCGACCGTTGGCGGCGTCGAATTTGGGTTGGTAATGCAGGCAGAACTGGTTGTGCTCGATGGCCGCGCGCAGGTCCTGCAACAGTTGCAGTTGTTTGCGCGCGTTGGTGTTCATCGACGCATCGAAGAAGCTGTAGCCGTTTTTGCCGCCGCCCTTGGCGTGGTACATCGCGGCGTCGGCGTTCATCAGCAGTTCCTGGGCGTTGGCGCCGTTGCCCGGATACAGGGCAATGCCGACACTGGCGGAAATCTGCAGATCATGCTCGGCGACGCGGAACGTGCGACCGATCAGGCCGACCTGACGCGCGGCCAGGCTCAAGGCGTCATTGGGCTCGCTCAAGCGCACCAGCAAAACGAACTCATCGCCGCCGATTCGCGCCAGGGTGTCCTGGCTGCGCAAGTCTTCACGCAGACGCGCGCCGACCTCACGCAGCAATTGGTCGCCCATGTGATGGCCGAATGCGTCGTTGACCGGTTTGAAACCGTCGAGGTCGATGAACATCAAGGCGAAGCAGCCGCCCTGCTCTTCAACTTTTCTGATCGCCTGATTGATGCGGTCGTCGAGCAACATGCGATTAGGCAGACTGGTCAGCGGATCGTGCAAGGCCAGTTGGGTGAGTTCGCGGTTGGCTACGGTCAACGAGTGCGCCAGATCAGCGGTGCGCGCTTCGAGGCGGGCATCGAGAATCGAGGTCAACAGGGCAATCGACAGCACCGCCAACGTGGTGACCACGACCAGACTGTCGAGGCCATTGCCCTTCAAGCCATTGAGCGTCGCGCCGCAGAAACTGCCGTCAGGAAATTGCGCCGCCGCCATGCCGGTGTAGTGCATGCCGACAATCGCCACACCCATGATCACCGCCGCGCCGGCACGAATCAGCCGCACATAGGGCGAATGCTGGCGCAGGCGAAAGGCAATCCACAACGCCGCCGCCGAGGCGCCGACGGCAATCAGCAAGGAGGCGCTGAACAATGTCGGGTCGTAATCGATGCCCGGGGTCATGCGCAGCGCGGCCATACCGGTGTAATGCATGGCGCTGATGCCCGCCCCCATGATCAGCGCA
This sequence comes from Pseudomonas sp. AC083, assembly GCF_979253165.1. Taxonomy (NCBI): domain Bacteria; kingdom Pseudomonadati; phylum Pseudomonadota; class Gammaproteobacteria; order Pseudomonadales; family Pseudomonadaceae; genus Pseudomonas; species Pseudomonas sp. AC083. The sequence goes on along the minus strand of NZ_CEEDDH010000001.1, from coordinate 219,404 downwards.
CCGAAGGCCAGTTGCGCCAGGGGCAGCTTCGGCTGGCTGACCAGCCACAAGGCGAAACCGCAGGACAGCACCGCGATCAGCAGCGACAACGCAGTGAGGGCGAAGTCATAGCCCAGGTCGATCGGCAATTTGAAGGCGAGCATGCCGATGAAATGCATCGACCAGACGCCAACGCCCATCGCCAACGCCCCGCCCGCCGTCCAGAAATGCACGGCCCGGCCTTTCGCCGTGGCGATGCGCCCAGTCAGGTCGAGCGCCGTGTAGGAAGCCAGAATGGCCACGCACAACGAGATGAAAACCAAAGTGAAGGAATAGCTGCCGATGAGCATGGACGTTCTCGTGACAAGCCGAAACCGTACTGCTTCCATTCTCGGTCGGGCAAATGCGGCGATTGTACTGATTGCGCGGAAGAACGCACTGACAAAGTAACCAAATTGCCATCAAGCCGATGAAACGCTTGTTCGATCGTCCTACAAGGCTCTGCACTGGGCTTTAAGCACACCCTGTGAAAGCGATCTCACGCCATACACTAATCCCTGTGGGAGCGAGCCTGCTCGCGAAGGCGTCGGCACAGCCAGCATCGTAGTTGCCTGACCCACCGCTTTCGCGAGCAGGCTCGCTCCCACAATTTTTCAGCGTCCAGCCACCCCTCACCATTCGAACTCGAATCCCTGTGGGAGCGAGGTTGCTCGCGAAGGCGTCGGCACAGCCACCATCGTAGTTGCCTGACCCACCGCTTTCGCGAGCAAGCTCGCTCCCACAGGTTCAGCGGTTGTCGCTGACGTCCAGTTGGCCGTCCCAGCCGCCGCCCAGTGCGGCGATCAGTTGCACGCTGGCGATCAGTCGGTTCTGCAGAATATTCAGCACACTGCGTTCGTTGCTCAGCGCCGTGGCCTGCACAACGACTACGTCGATATAAGCAATCAGGCCCGCCTTGTACTGGTTTTCCGTCAGGCGCAGGGAATCGCGGGCGGCATCCAGCGCTTCCTGGCGTACCGCCGCTTCGTCTTCATACACCTTGAGCTGGACCAGGTAGTTTTCCACCTCGCGGAAGCCGTCGAGCACGGTCTGCCGGTAGCGGGCGACGGTTTCGTCATAGGCCGCCTCGCTGCGGTCAACCTCGGCCGAACGAATGCCGCCGTCGAACAGCGGCAGAGAAAGCTGCGGGCCGACCGACCAGAAACGGTTCGGCAGGCTGATCAGGTTTTTCGAGGTACTGCTGCTGTAGCCGCCGCTCAGGCTCAGGGTCAGGTCCGGGTAATACGCGGCTTTCGCCACGCCGATGTTGGCATTGGCGGCAATCACCGAGCGTTCGGCCGAAGCGATGTCAGGACGGCGTTCCAGCAGTTGTGAAGGCAAGCTCAGCGGTACCTGCGGCAGATTCGGGATGCTCTGGCTTTCGGCAATGCTGAAGTTGGCCGGTGCTTCGCCGGTCAGTACGGCGATGGCATTTTCAAACTGTGCGCGCTGCCAGATCAGATCGACCAGATCGGCCTGGGTGCTTTTCAACTGGGTTTGGGCCTGCGCCACCGCATCGCGCCCGGAAACCCCGGCACGATACTGGTTCTGGGTCATTTTCAGCGAGCGTTCATAAGCGGCAACGGTGGCCTCGAGCAGACGCTTCTGCTGATCGATGACGCGCAGTTGCAGGTAGTTCTGCACCAGTTCCGATTGCTGACTCAGACGCATCGCTGCCAGATCGGCAAAGCTCGCCTGGGCGTTGGCCTCGTCGGCCTCCAGGCCACGGCGCAGCTTGCCCCAGACATCGGCTTCCCAACTGACGCCCAGTTGCGCGGTGTAGGTATCACGAATACCGCTTGAGGAACTGCTCAGGCTCGAACTGCTGCTGCCGGTGCCCTGACTCGAGCGGTTCTTGCCCAGACTCAGGTCGACACTGGGGTAAAACGCCCCGCGTGCACTACGCACCAAAGCCTGCGCCTGACGAAACTGCGCTTCGGACTGGGCAACGGTCTGGTTGGAGCTGTTGAGTTTTTCGATCAAGGCGTTGAGCTGTTGGTCGCCGTACAACTCCCACCAGGCGCCACGGGCCAGCGAGTCGCTGGGATTGGCCTGACGCCAGCCCTCGGCTTCCTTGAACTGAGCGATTTCGGCAGTTTGCGGGCGCTGGTAGTCCGGGCCGACTGCGCAAGCGCTGAGCAGCGCCACGCACAGTGACAGGCTCAACAGGCGCGAGCCGCGAACGGTGGCCAATTGGATAAGCGAACGGTCAGTCATAGCGGAGTTTCCAGAGCGGCATCAGTGCGCACGCCACGCCATTTGTTGAAGCGATGGCGCAGCTTGTCGAGATAAAGGTAAACCACCGGGGTGGTGTAAAGGGTCAGGACCTGGCTGAACACCAGGCCGCCAATGATCGTCAGTCCCAGCGGCTGGCGCATTTCCGCACCCTCGGCACGGCCGAGCAGCAACGGCAAGGCGCCGAGGATCGCCGCCAGCGTGGTCATCAGAATCGGTCGCAGGCGTTGCAGGCAGGCGCTGCGGATCGACTCCAGCGGCGACAGGCCCTCATGCCGCTCCAATTGCAGCGCCAGATCGATCATCAGAATGGCGTTCTTTTTCACCACGCCGATCAGCAGGAATATCCCCAGCAGGGAAATCAGGCTGAACTCGCCCCCCAGTGCATAAATCGACAGCAACGCGCCAACCCCGGCCGAGGGCAAAGTCGAGAGAATGGTCAGCGGGTGAATGTAGCTTTCATACAGCACACCGAGCACCAGATACACGGCCAGCAACGCACCGAGGATCATAAATGGCTGGCTCTTCTGCGTGGCCGCGAAAGCATCAGCGGTGCCGGCCATTTTCGCAATCACATCCTCCGGCAGGCCGACCTTGGCGATCGCCCGTTCAATGGCGGCACTGCCCTGCTCTACGGTCACGCCTTCGGCCATGTCAAAGGAAATGCTTTCGGACGCGAACTGGCCTTCATGACTGACCCGGTCGTTTTCCAGGCTGTTTTCGTAATGGGCGAACGTCGACAGCGGCACCCGCGCACCGTCAGCGGTAATCACCTCGACCTGCTTGAGCGTCACCGGATCCTGGGCGTATTTCGGATTGACCTCCATCACCACCTGGTACTGGTTGAGGCTGTCGTAGATCGTCGAAATCTGCCGCTGGCTGTAAGCGTTATTGAGCACCGCGGTGACCATGTTCATGTCGACCCCCAGGCGTTTGGCCTGATCCCGGTCGACAATCAGCGTCACCTGTTGCGCCCCGGCACCTTCGCGGGCATCGATGGCGGTCAGCTCGGGCAAGGCACGCAACGCGGTGACCACTTTCGGGAACCACTTGCGCAGCTCGGCGAGGTCGCCGCTCTGCAGGATGTAGGTGTATTGCGAACTGGTCTGCTCGCGGCCGCCACCAAACTGCAGATCCTGGTCGGCCATCAGCATCAACTGCGCCCCGGGCACTTTGGGCATTTCCTTGCGCAGGCGTTCTATGACCTTCTGCGCTGAAAGCTGGCGCTCCTTGATCGGCTTCAGGCGCACGATCATGAACGCGTTGTTGGTGCCGTTGTTGCCGCCGATGAACCCGGCCACGCTTTCCACCGCTTCATCCTTGAGCACGGCGCGGCGGAAGGTTTCCATTTTCGGCTGCATGACGTTGAACGACAGACCGTCGTCGCCACGCACGAAACCGATCAACTGGCCGGTGTCCTGCTGCGGCAGGAAGGTTTTCGGCACCACCACATAAAGCGCGATGTTGACGCCAACGGTGAGCAGCAGACTGAACAAGGTCAGACGGCGATGACGCAATACCCAGTCGAGGCTGGTGGCGTATTTGCCGACCATCCAGTCGTTGGTCTTGTGGCTCCAGCGTTGCAGGCGGTTTTCCTGGCCCGGCGTGTGCGGCTTGAGCCAGCGCGCGCAGAGCATCGGTGTCAGTGTCAGGGACACCACCAGCGACACCACGATTGCCGCCGCCAGGGTGATGGAAAATTCGCGAAACAGGCTCTCGACCAGCCCGCCCATGAACAGGATCGACAGGAACACCGCCACCAGCGAGACGTTCATCGACAGCAGGGTAAAGCCGACTTCCTTGGCCCCGAGGTACGCCGCCTGCATCGGTTTGACGCCTTCGTCGATGTGCCGGGAAATGTTTTCCAGCACCACGATGGCGTCGTCCACCACTAGACCCGTGGCGAGAATCAGCGCCATCAGCGACAGGTTGTTCAGCGAGAACCCGTACAGGTACATCACCGCAAAGGTACCGACCAGCGACACCGGCACCGCCAGGGTCGGGATCAGCGAGGCGCGGAAGTTACCCAGAAACAGGTACACCACCAGCACCACCAGGGCGACGGCGATCAGCAAGGTCATCTCGGCTTCATGCAGCGTAGCCTTGATCACTGGCGAGCGATCCATGGCCAGATTGAGTTTGACGCTGGCCGGCAGCACCGCTTGCAGCGCGGGCAACTGCGCCTTGATCTCGTTGACCGTCTCGATGATGTTGGCGCCGGCCTGACGGTTGATCACGAGCAATACCGCCGCGTCGTCGTTGAAGAAACCGCTGTTGTAACGGTCTTCGACGCCATCGCTGACTTTCGCCACATCCTTGAGACGCAATGCGGCGCCGTCGGCGTAGTGAATGATCAGCGACTCATAATCCTTGGCTTTCTCCAACTGGTCGTTGGCCTGGATCTGCCACAAGCGCTCGCCGTCCTCGACCGAACCCTTGGGCCGGCGCACGTTAGCGTCGGCAATGGTCTTGCGTACATCGTCGAGGGCCACGCCGTACTGGTTGAGGGTCTGCGGTTCGAGTTCGATGCGAACCGCCGGCAGCGAACTGCCACCGATCTGCACTTCACCAACGCCCTGCACTTGCGACAGGCTTTGCGAAAGGATGGTCGAGGCCAGGTCGTAGAGCTGGCCTTTTTCCAGCACATCCGAGGTCAGCGACAGCACCATGATCGGCGCCTGCGACGGGTTGACCTTTTTATACGTCGGCATGCTGCGCATCCCGCTCGGCAGCAGATTGCGCGAAGCATTGATCGCCGCCTGCACCTCCCGCGCCGCGCCGTTGATGTCGCGGTCGAGGTCAAATTGCAGAATCACCCGCGTCGAACCCTGACTGGAACGGCTGCTCATGGTGTTGACGCCGGCAATCGCACCGAATGAACGCTCCAGCGGCGTCGCCACCGTCGAAGCCATCACCTCGGGACTGGCGCCCGGCAGACTGGCCTGAACCACGATCACCGGGAAATCCATCTGCGGCAATGGCGATACCGGCAACAGACCGAAGCTGACCCCGCCGAGCAACATGATGGCCAGCGAGAGCAGCATGGTGGCCACGGGGCGTTTGATGAAGGGACCTGAAAGATTCATGCGCTCCAGCCCCTACCGCCGAACCCTGTGGGAGCGAGCTTGCTCGCGAATGCGGTATTACATTCAACATTGAAAGTGACTGACCCACCGCTTTCGCGAGCAAGCTCGCTCCCACAAGGGATATATGCTGATTGCGGGGTCATACCGCGACCTCGTCACCTTCGGCTTTGGCTTTGCCAAAGCGCCTTCCGAGGCGGTCGAAGTACAGGTAAATCACCGGCGTGGTGAACAGCGTCAACACCTGGCTCACCAACAAACCGCCAACCATCACCAGCCCCAACGGCTGACGCAATTCAGCGCCAGACCCGGTGGCCAGCATCAGCGGCACTGCGCCGAACAACGCGGCCAGTGTAGTCATCAGAATCGGCCGGAAGCGCAGCAACGCCGCTTGATAGATCGCCTCCGCCGGGGCCATGCCCTGGGTGCGTTCGGCGTCGAGGGCGAAGTCGATCATCATGATTGCATTCTTCTTGACGATACCGATCAGCAGGATGATGCCGATGATCGCGATCATGCCCAGGTCGTTGCCGCTGAGCAGCAACGCCAGCAAGGCACCGACTGCGGCGGACGGCAAGGTCGAAAGAATGGTGATCGGGTGGATGTAGCTCTCGTAGAGCACGCCCAGGACGATGTACATGGTCACCACCGCCGCCAGAATCAGCAGCAAGGTGCTCGACAGCGAAGCCTGGAACGCCTGCGCCGCGCCCTGGAACTGAGTCTGCACGCCGACCGGCATGCCGATGTCCTGCTGTACCTGCTCGATGATGTCCACGGCGTGCCCCAACGCCACGCCCGGCGCGAGGTTGAACGACATCATCACTGCCGGAAACTGGCCGATGTGGGTGATCGCCAATTGCGCCTGACGCTCTTCGACATGCGCCAGACTCGACAAGCGCACCTGCGCGCCGTCGGTGGTCTTGACGTGAATCTGATCCAGCGCCTGCGGGCCGATCTTCTCCCCGGCCTGGGCTTGCAGCACCACGCGATACTGGCTGGCCTGAGTATAAATGGTCGAAATCTGCCGCTGGCCGAAGGCGTCGTACAGCGCATCGGTGATATTCGCCACCGACACGCCAAGGCGCGATGCGGCGTCGCGGTCGATCACCAGATAGACCTGCAAGCCTTTGTCTTGCAAATCACTGGCAACGTCGGTCAACTCCGGACGCTGCGCCAGGGCTTCGACCAGACGTCCGCTCCACTGGCTGAGCAATTCCGAGTCCGGCGAAGACATGCTGAACTGATACTGGGTGCGGCTGACCCGATCCTCGATGGTCAGATCCTGCACCGGCTGCATGAACAAACGAATGCCGACCAGTTTGTCCAGTTGCGGTTGCAGGCGGGAAATCACTTCGCTGGCCGTCAGATCGCGCTCGCCATGGGGCTTGAGGTTGATCAGCAAGCGGCCGCTGTTGAGCGTGGCGTTGTCGCCGTCGACGCCAATGTAGGACGACAGGCTCTGCACCGCCGGATCTTCGAGAATGATCTTCGCCAGTTGCTGCTGCCGTTCGCCCATCGCCGCGAAGGAGATCGACTGCGGCGCTTCGGAAATACCCTGAATCACGCCGGTGTCCTGCACCGGAAAGAAACCCTTCGGCACGATCACGTACAGGAACACGGTCAACGCCAGTGTGCCGATGGCGACCAGCAAGGTCAGCGGCTGATGCTTGAGCACCCAGCGCAGCATCCGCCCGTATTCGTTGATCATCCAGTCGATGAACGCACCGCTGGCGCGGTAGAAACGGCCTTGCTCGTGCTCCTGCGGTTCACGCTTGAGCAGGCGCGCGCACATCATCGGCGTCAGGGTCAGCGACACCACCAGGGAAATCAGGATCGCCACCGCCAGGGTGATGGCGAACTCGCGGAACAGGCGCCCCACTACATCGGCCATGAACAGCAACGGAATCAGGACGGCGATCAGCGACAGGGTCAGGGAAATCAGGGTGAAGCCGATCTGTTTCGCGCCCTTGAGCGCGGCCTGCATCGGGCTGTCACCCTCTTCGATGAAGCGTGAAATGTTCTCGAGCATGACGATGGCATCGTCGACCACGAAGCCGGTGGCAATGGTCAGCGCCATCAACGTCAGGTTGTTCACCGAGAAACCGGCGAGGTACATCACGCCAAAGGTGCCGATCAACGACAGCGGCACGGCCACCGAGGGAATGATCGTCGCACTGGCGCGGCGCAGAAACAGGAACGTGACCATGACCACCAGCGCGATAGCGATCAGCAGTTCGTGTTGCACATCGGTGACCGAGGCACGGATGGTCTGGGTGCGATCCGTCAGCACCGTGACGTCGAGGCCGGCCGGCAGGTTGTCGGTGATGCTCGGCAGCAAGGCCTTGATGCGGTCGACCACTTCGATAACGTTGGCGCCCGGCTGACGCTGGATGTTCAGCAACACCGCCTGATTCTGGTTGGCCCACGCGGCCAGACGCTCGTTCTCGGCGCCATCGACGATTTCCGCGACGTCCTTGAGCCGCAACGGCGCGCCGTTCTTGTAGGTCAGGATCAGATTCGCGTAGTCCTCGGGCGAGGTCAGTTGGTCGTTGGCATCGAGCATCGACACCCGGGTCGGGCCATCGAAGTTGCCTTTCGGCTGGTTGACGTTGGAGGCGCCGATCAGCGTGCGCACGTCCGACAGGTTGAGGCTGTTGGCCGCGAGCGCTTCGGGGTTGACCTTGATCCTCACGGCCTGACGCTGGCCACCAGCGATGCTGACCATGCCGACGCCGCTGATCTGGGCGATCTTCTGCGCCATGCGCGTATCGACCAAGTCATTGAGCTTGGGCAGCAGCATGGTTTTCGAAGTGATGGCCAGGGTCAGCACCGGGGTGTCCGCCGGGTTGACCTTGTTGTACACCGGCGGCGCCGGCAGGTCGGTAGGCAGCAGGTTGGTCGCGGCGTTGATCGCGGCCTGCACCTGCTGTTCGGCGACGTCCATGTTGATGTCGAGGCTGAAACGCAGGGTCAGCACCGAAGCGCCGCCGGAGCTGGTCGAAGCCATTTGCGTCAGGCCCGGCATCTGCCCGAACTGGCGTTCAAGCGGTGCGGTGACGGCGCTGGTCATCACGTCCGGACTGGCGCCGGGGTACAGGGTCATGACGCGGATGGTCGGGTAATCGACCTGCGGCAAGGCCGAAACCGGCAGCAGGCGATAAGCGATCAGGCCGGCCAGGACAATGGCCAGCATGCTCAGGGTGGTGGCTACCGGACGGAGGATGAACAGCCGCGATATGTTCATGCGCCCTTCTTGGCCTTTTCAGCGGTGGTCGCATCGGGATTGGCGGCGGATTTGCCTTGCAGGTGTTCGGTCGGCGAGGTCGGTACTTCGCTGCTGTCATTGACCACTTCGACTTCGCTGCCCTCCTTCAGGCGATCGGTGCCTTCAAGCACAACGCGATCGCCCGCGGCGAGGCCTTCGGTGACCACGGTGTTGTCACCGTCGCTGGCACCGATTTTCAGTTGGCGAATGGTGACTTTCTTGTCGCCGTCCAGCGCATAGACGAAGGTGCCGTTGGTACCGAACTGGATCGCTGCCGACGGCGCCAGCACTACACCTTTCAGCGTGTCTGCCAGTAAATGGACGTTGACGAACTGATTGGGAAACAGGGACTGGTCGCGATTGTCGTAGCGGGCCTTGAACTTGAGGGTGCCGGTAGCGACGTCGATCTGGTTGTCGAGGCTTTGCAGCACGCCGGTGGCTTGCAGCTTGGTGTCGCCGCGATCCCAGGCTTCGGCAGGCAACTTGGCGCCGCTGCGGTAACGGGCCAGCACGGTGTCGAGGCTGTTCTCCGGCAGGGTGAAGGCCACGCTGATCGGTTGCGTCTGGGTGATCACCGCGAGGAACGTGGTGTCGTTGGCGGCGACGAGGTTGCCGACGTCGACCTGACGCAGACCGACGCGACCGGCAATCGGCGCGCGGATCTTGGTGAATTCGAGATTGAGCTTGGCATCGTTGACCGCTGCCTGATTGGTCTTGACCGTGCCCAAGTATTGGCCGACCAGTGCTTCGGCGGTGTCGAGGGTCTGTTTGGCGATGCTGTCTTCTTTATACAGCCCACGATAACGCTCGACGTCGACCTGGGCGTTTTTCAGTTGCGCCTGATTTTGCAGCAACGTGCCTTCTGCCTGGAGCAAAGCATTCTGGTAAGGACGCGGATCGATCTCGGCCAGCAGGTCGCCCGCCTTGACCATCTGGCCTTCTTCGAAATGAATCTTCACCAGCTCGCCGCCCACCCGGCTGCGCACGTTGATGGTATTGAGCGCGGTGACCGTGCCCAGTGCCTTGTAATACAGCGGGAAGTCGCCCTTCACCGCCGGCGCCACACGCACCGGAATCGGCCCGGTACCGCCGCCGAAGCCCGGCCGCATCATTCCCGAGCGCCCGGTATGGCCGGCGGCCGCTTTGTCGCCGCCCGCCTTGTCAGCAGAGCCGGCGGGCCAGAACTTCCAGCACAGGACAGCGATGACCAACAGGACCAGCAGGCTGATCAGCCAGCGACGGGATTTGCGGGGGGACGATTGCATGGAGTTATTGACCATTGGGCGCGTGGGCTTCTATTACGGGAGGCTGAACGATAAGCACTGAGTGGATTTAAGCAAAGCAGCTTTACCGGCAATTTACCTTCCACTTACGTTTCAAGGTATGAGGCAAAACCCTGATACACAAATGAAAACGGCCTGGACAGGGCCAGGCCGTTAACAATTGTAAAAGCCTTACTTGAGAACGGACAGTGCCGCTTCGTAGTTAGGCTCTTCGGCGATTTCCTTGACCAGTTCGCTGTGCAGGACGGTGTCGTTTTCGTCCAGCACCACAACGGCGCGAGCGGTCAGGCCTTTCAGCGGGCCGTCAGCAATGGCCACGCCGTAGTTTTCGATGAACTCGCTGCCGCGCAGGGTCGACAGGTTCTGTACGTTTTCCAGACCTTCGGCGCCGCAGAAGCGCGCCTGGGCGAACGGCAGGTCAGCGGAGATGCACAGCACCACGGTGTTGCTGATGTCGTTGGCCTGGGCGTTGAACTTGCGCACGGAGGTGGCGCAGGTCGGGGTGTCGACGCTTGGGAAAATGTTGAGGACTTTGCGCTTGCCGGCGAAGTCTTTCAGGGTGACGTCGGACAGATTGCCGGCTACCAGGGAAAAGGCTGGCGCCTTGGAACCGGCTTGTGGCAACTGGCCGTTGACTTGAACCGGATTGCCTTTGAGGGTGACTTGAGCCATGACTTGAGTCCTTCTGTTTTTTGATTGGAAAGCATGCAAGAGGCGGAAGTTAACCACGAAATCGGCTGACGACCTATGCCCCGTTGGAAATTGTTGGGCGCTCGGCTGCGAGATTGTATACAAGTCCTGTGGGAGCGAGCCTGCTCGCGAAATCAGGTATCGATATCAGAAACGTGTGTCAACTGGACTACCGCTTTCGCGAGCAGGCTCGCTTCCACAGAGTTTGCAGTGCCGCCCCAACCACCTTCGATTCAGCCCGGCTCCGACGATTAGAGGTGTGATATGTGCACCGCGTCGCCTCCACCAACGAATTAATTCCTTCGACTGGCTAACCCCCGATTAGCTGCTAGTTTCAGAAGGACGTGTCCTACAGGCTTGATAAGCAAAGGGATAACGCAGTAGCGGCGCGACAGTGCTCAGTTGTCCGGAAAAACACCATGGAATCGGGAATGATCTGCAGTCGAGCCGGGAATAGAGGATTTCTGCCGGGGCCGGGTGGCGCGGCGTTTACCATGCTCAAGCCACGGAGCGGGCGTCTCCTCCTCTTGCTGTGCCTGGGTGTCAGTCCATCGCTGTTCGCTGCGGAAGGTGGCGTGGGCCGGCCGATCACGGGCCAGCAAGTGTTCGCCAATGCTGGCATCGTGCCGCCGGAGCCGGGCTGGGTAATGTCGTTGACCAGCATCTGGTACGACGGCTCGCTCAAGGGCAGCGACGGCGCACCGATTTCCGGCGCGATCAGTGGCGGGATCGACATGAAAGTCTCCTACACCGTGGCCAACTTCACTCATGTCTGGAACACCGGCAAGGGCCGCTGGAATTTCGCTTCGGCAATGGGCCTGCCGGTGCAATACACCGACATCAAGGCGAGCATCACCGGCCCGCGCGGGCGCACGTTGGGTGACAGCGATTCCGGCACGCAGTTTGCCGATGCGCTGATCACCCCGCTCGCCGCCGGTTATCACTTCGACGAACTCAATCATCTCTCGCTGTCGCTACCGATCTACGTGCCGACCGGTGCCTATAACAAGGATCGCCTGGCCAATCCCGGACAGAACAATTACACGTTCATGCCGACCGTGGCCTTTACCCATCTCGACGGCAAGGGCGGCGAGTTCACTTTGTCCAGCGGGCTGGAGTTCTACACCGAGAACGACGCTACCGATTATCGCAACGGCAACATCTTCACCCTCGACGCCCTCTGGACTCACGGCTTGGGCAATGGCTGGAACGCCGGACTTGCCGCTGGCTACGTGCGGCAACTGACTGACGACAAAGGCCAGACCGCCGATGTCTTCAACGGCTATCGCGGCCGTTCGGTCGGCGCCGGCCCGGTAATTGGCTGGGCCGGAAAATTCGCCGATGCCCAGGCCAATATCAGCGCGCGCTGGGTGCCGGAGTTCGACACCAAAAACCGCCCCGAAGGCAACGGCTTCAGCGTCAATCTGACCCTGGCGTTTTTCTAGACCCGGACACAAAGGACTGCCCATGACAGCGCTCACCGACCTCAACGCCCTGCAAGCCAGCATCGCCGAAGCGGTGCTCGGCCAGGATCAAGTCATCCGGCAGATTCTGCTCGGGCTGTTGGCCAATGGTCATTTGCTCCTGGAGAGCCTGCCCGGGCTGGCCAAGACACGCACGGTCAAGGCACTGGCCAAACACCTTGATGCCAAGATGAGCCGAATCCAGTTCACCCCCGACCTGTTGCCCTCGGACATCACTGGCGCCGAGGTGCTGCACCAGGTCGAGGGCAAAAACGAGATCCGATTCCAGCCAGGTCCGCTGTTCGGCAATCTGATCCTCGCCGACGAAATCAACCGCGCCCCGGCCAAGGTCCAGGCGGCGCTGCTCGAAGCCATGGAGGAACGCCAGATCACCGTCGCCGGCAACAGCCATGCGCTACCGGAGCTGTTCATCGTGGTGGCGACGCAGAACCCGATCGAGCAGGAAGGCACCTACCCACTGCCGGAAGCGCAGATGGACCGTTTTCTGATGAAGGTGCTGCTCGATTACCCCAGCGCCGAAAACGAAAGCCAGGTGCTGCGCCTGCTGCGCAACGAAGAGTTTGCCCAAGGTGCGAGCACCACGCCGGTGAAGAATTTCACTTTGGCGCAGGAGGTGATTTTTGCTGCGCGCAAGGAAGTCAGCGCGGTGCACGTTTCACCGGCCATCGACACTTACCTGATCGACCTGATCAACGCCACCCGCCACCCCGCCGACTACGACGAAGACCTCGCACGCTGGATCGCCATTGGTGCCAGTCCCCGTGGCGGCATTGGCCTGGACCGCTGCGCCCGTGCCGATGCGTGGCTGCAGGGGCAGGATTTCGTTTCGCCGGACAACGTCCGCGCCGTGGTCCATCCGGTGTTGCGCCATCGTTTGCAGCTGAGTTACGACGCGGTTGCCGATGGCGTCAGCGCCGATCAGGTGCTCGACCGGATTCTCGACAAAGTGGCGATTCCCGCATGAACGACGAAGGTCTGGTCTACGTCTCTCTCGCGCAATTGATGGCGCTGGAGTTCAAGGCCCATGACCTGAGCTTTCTTGCCCGGCAGCCGCAGGGCAGCATCCTCGCCGGCAACCACGCCTCGCGGCTGCGCGGTCGCGGGCTGAATTTCGACGAGTTGCGCCGCTATCAACCGGGCGATGATCTGCGCCACCTCGACTGGCGCGCTTCGTTGCGTACCGGCAAACCGGTGGTGCGCACTTTCACCGAAGAACGCGACCGCCCGGCCCTGATCGTGGTCGACCAGCGCATGTCGATGTTCTTCGGCTCGCAGCGCAGCTTCAAATCGGCAGTCGCCGCCGAACTCGCCGCGCTGGCGGCGTGGATGGTTTTTCACGCCGGGGATCGGGTCGGCGGTCTGGTCTTCAACGACCAGCGTATCGACAGCATCGCGCCGTTGCGCAGTCGCAAGCGTGTCGAAGCGCTGCTCAGCCGCGTAGTGCAGCAAAACCGCGCGCTGAACGCCGGTAATCCCGACGCCGAAGATGAGGACCAACTGGACAAAGCCTTGCAGCGCTGCCTCGGTGTGGCCGGGCACGACCACTTGATCTGCATCGTCAGCGACTTTGCCGGTGCCGGTGAACGCACCTTGCAATTGATGCGGCAGCTGTCGGCGCACAACGATGTGATTGCCTTGCAGGTCTATGATCCGCTGGCGCTGAAACTGCCGAACAACGGTCGCCTGCTGGTCACCCAGGGCGAGTTGCAGGTCGAACTGGCGATCGAGAAACGTAACGTGCAGCAGCCGCTGGGGGATTTTCTCAGCGGGCGGCTCAAGGACGTCGCCACCCTGCTGCGCCGCAGTCAGGTGCCGCTGATGATGATCAGCACCGCCGAGGACGCCCATGGGCAGCTGCGCGCCGAACTGGGCAAAAGCGCCGGGGGCGCGCGATGAACCCGAATATCCCCAGCATTGATCAGCTCAAGGAGCTGGCCCTGCCCGCGCCCGTCAGCTATGCGCCGCAAACGTGGGGCTGGTGGCTGTTGCTGGCGTTGCTGATATTCGCCGCGCTGTTGCTCGGCCTGCGCAGATATTGGCAATGGCGCCGCGACCGCTATCGCCGTGAAGCCCTTGCCCGACTGGCACAGTTGCGCGGCCGCAGTGACGATCTCAATGCCCTGCGCGAATTGCCAGAGCTGCTCAAACGCACGGCCCTGTCCATGCCCACTCGATCGTGGCGCTGGAGTGCATCCCCTGTGGGAGCGAGCCTGCTCGCGAAGACGTCAGCGCATGCAATACCTCGATCCACTGACACAGCGCTTTCGCCAGCAGGTTCGCTCCCACAAGGGCCGGCGGCGCTTGGCAAAGATGACTGGCAGGAATTTCTACAACGGCATTGCAAAAACAGAATGCCCGCCGACTTCAGCACTCAACTGGCCCAACTCGCCTACGCGCCGGACCCCGTATTGCGCGCCCTCCCCGCAGCGCAACGGCAAATGCTCTTCGACAGCTGCCAATACTGGGTGGAGCATCACCATGTGGCAGCTTGATTACCCCTGGTTGTTACTCCTGCTGCCGCTGCCCTGGCTGGCTTACCGCTTTCTGCCCGCCTACAACGAAGCCCGCAGTGCCGTGCGCGTACCGTTTTTCGGCGCGATGAGCCGCGCGGTCGGCGAAGCGCCAGGCACCGCGGGCAGTCGACGCAATCGCTGGCAACTGCTGCTCAATGTGCTGGTGTGGGCGCTGATTCTGCTGGCCGTGTCACGTCCGGTGTACGTCGAAAAGCCGATCGAACGCCAGCAACCGGTGCGCGACCTGATGCTCGCCATCGACCTTTCGCAGTCGATGGAAACCGAGGATTTCACTAACGCCCAAGGCGAAAAAATCAATCGCCTGGCGGCGGTCAAAGGCGTGGTGCAAGGCTTCATCGACAAACGCAAGGACGACCGCATCGGCCTGATCGTATTTGGCAGCGGTGCCTATCCACAGGCCCCGCTAACCCTCGATCACGCCAGCCTGTCGTTGTTGCTGGCCGATACCGGGATCGGCATGGCCGGCCCCAACACGGCGATCGGTGACGCGATCGGGCTCAGCCTGAAGTTGCTCGACAAGGCCCATGAGCAGGAAAAAGTACTGATTCTGCTGACCGATGGCAACGACACCAGCAGCGCGATCACCCCGGATCACGCCGCCGAAATGGCGGCCAACAAAGGCGTGGTCATTCATACCATCGGCATCGGCGACCCCGACGCTTCCGGCGAAGCGAAGGTCAATCTGCAAGGCCTCGAACAGATCGCCAATACCACCGGCGGCCGCTTCTTCCGCGCCGAAGATCGCGCGGCACTGGATCAGGTCTACACCACCCTTGACCAGCTCACCCCGCATCAGGTGAAAACCCTTAGCCATCAACCGCAGCGAGAACTGTTCTACTGGCCGCTGGGTGCAGCATTGCTGTTGTTGGCGCTGTATCAGCTCGGCGCGTTGTTGAACCCGCGTCTGATGGATGCGCGGCACCGGCAGGAAGCCTGAGATGGAAATCAACCTCAGCGATTTCCACTTTCTGCGCCCGCTGTGGCTGTTGCTTGCGCTGTTCGGCGCAATGCTGCCACTGATCTGGCGTCGCAGCCGCGACCTGCAAAAACGCCTGCGCGGCAATATCGCCGAACACTTGCTGCCGCACTTGTTGATCACCCCGCAGGATCACCAGCGCTGGCGCCCGGTGCACCTGCTCTGTGCGCTGCTGATCCTCGGCGCACTCGCCGCGGCCGGGCCGACGTGGGAACAGGATCGCCCGGACTTTCTCGAGAACCGCGCACCACTGATCGTTGCCGTCGACCTTTCGCCGTCGATGGACGCCAACGATGTGCAGCCGACGCGGCTGGAGGCGGTCAAGCACAAGCTGCATGATCTGCTGCAACGTCGCGCCGCTGCGCGGACCGCACTGATCGCCTATGCCGGCAGCGCGCATCTGGTGCTGCCACCGACCGACGATCCGGCGCTGCTCGACAGTTTCATCCAGGCCCTGGGCACGGGCTTGATCGACAAACCCGGCAAGAACGTCGCCGCCGTGATCGATCAAGCGAAACGCTTGCTCAGCGCCGAGAACACCCCGGGCAGTCTGCTGCTGATGACTGATGGGGCCGATACCACGCAACTCGATGATCTGCAAAAACACCTCGACGGCAGTGCCTTGCAGGTTCTGGTTCTGGCGGTGGGCAGCGAAGACGCGGGCGTCATCACTAACGCCAGCGGCCAACCGAAAATCGACAGTAGCGGGCGACCGGTGCTCGGCAGCTTCGATCAAGCGGCCCTCAAGCAATTGGCCTCGGCCGTCGACGCGCCGCTCGGCAGCCTGACCCTCAATAACGATGACCTGGAGTGGATCGAGTTGCACGCCCGCCAACACTTCCAGAGCGCCAGCGCCGAACAGCGCGAATTGCACTGGAAGGACGCCGGTTACTGGCTCTGCTGGCCATTGCTGTTACTGGCGCTGTTCAGCGTACGCAAAGGCTGGAGCGTCAACTGGATGCCGGCGCTGTTTTTGGCCGTAGGGTTGGGCTGGCCTGCGGCGCCGGCGCAGGCCAACGCCCTCACCGATGCGTTTTTCACCCGCGACCAACAAGGCCGCTGGGCGTTTGAGCATGATCGTTTGCCCGAAGCCGCGGCGCTGTTCGTCGACCCGTACTGGAAAGGCGTCGCGGCCTATCACGCTGCCGATTACGACTTGGCTATGGCGACCTTTGCCCGCCTGGACACGCCGCAGGCGTATTTCTACCTGGGCAACATTTACGTGCGCCGCTTCAAGTTCTATCAGGCGATTGCCGCCTACAGCGAGGCGTTGAAACTGCAGCCGCAATTTCCCGAAGCGAGCGCCAATCTGGCCTTGGCTCAGGCACTGCTCAAGGACACCGAAAGCGCCGAGAAAAACGCTCCGCAAACCAAACCCGATGAAGTCAAATTCGACAAGGAACCCGGTAAAGGTCAGAGCAAAAAGGTCGAGACCCAGCAAGCGGCGTCCGACGCGCTGTGGCTGGAGAACCTGACCACCTCGCCGGCGAAGTTTCTACGGCAGAAATTCAGTCTGCAGGATCAGCAGGGAGATCGGCCATGAACCGTATTGCGGCCTTCGCGAGCAGGCTCGCTCCCACAGGAAAACCGTGGACTCCAAGTGGGAGCGAGCCTGCTCGCGAAGAGGCCCGGACGCTCAGCGCAAAGCTCAGCGCCCTGCTGCTGACCAGCCTGCTCTCTCTGAATGTTTTTGCCGCCCCAGCGCAACTGAAGGTCGAGGCTCACCTCAACCCCAGCGAAGGCGCGATGGTCGGCGGCCTGGTCGAACTGCAACTCGACGTGCTCACCGACACCTGGTTCACCAGCGCCGCCGCCCTGCCCGATCTGCAACTCGACGGTGCGCTGGTAATGCCGCCGAACGGCCAGGCGCAGCATCTGAACCAGACCATCGATGGTCAATCGTTCAATGGCTTGCGCTATAGCTATCTGATCACGCCCAACGTCGCGCGCAGTTTCGATATCCCGGCGCTGACCGTACGCGCCAGACTGGGCCAGGCCACTGAAGAAATCAGCGCACAAAGCCAGCCGCTGAGTTTCAGCGCCGCCCAGCCGCCCGGTTTCGCGCCCGGGGAGACGCCTTTGGTCGCCAGTGGGTTGCGCTTGAAACAGATCGTTACCAATTCGGCCACACCGCTGAAAGTCGGCGACAGCATCACCCGTGAGCTCACCCTGCAAGCCGATGGCGCGCTGGCGATGGCCCTGCCGATTCCGACCTTCAGTGATGTCGACGGCTTGAGTCGCTACGCGAAGACGCCACAAGTCACTGCGCTGGATGATGGTCGCGGCAATATCCTCGGCGGCCAACGTGTCGACAGCGCCAGCTATCGCATCGACAGTGCCGGTACTTACACGCTGCCGGCGATCCGCGTGAAATGGTGGGACGCCTCTGCGAAGCAGATACGTAGCGCTGAGGTGCCGGCCGTGAGCTTCGAGGCCGCGGCCAACAACGCCTATAAACCGGTGTTTTCGCTCGCCGAAGACCTCAGGCAACTGCAACAGAATCACTTGCACTTCTCCAGCCGCTGGCTGCTCTGGCTGGCGCTGGCGGTCGGCCTCGCCGTCGGTGTGTACTTGCTGCGGCCCGTCGCCGTTCGCGCCCATCAACGCTGGCTCGCACATAAACGGGCGAAGCAATTGGCCTGGCAGCATTCGCCCGCTTTCGCCTGGCAACAGATCGCCCCGCAACTGCAAGCCAGGCCGGCGCAACTGACCGCGCTGTACCTGTGGCTGCGGCGTAGTCGTCTGGGCTTGAAACTCACGGGCGCCGGTCCGCGCTTGCAGGGATTGTTACGCGGGCTTTACGGCCGTCAGTCTGCCGCCGATCAAACACTTGTTCAGCTTCGCCAATCGTTGTCTACGCTTCAAAGTCAGGTCGCCCGGCAACAGGCGAAACCCGCACCGGCCCTGCGCCCGCTCAACCCTGTGCATGAGAAGGATTTCACATGATCAACCCGTTGCTGCGTCGCCAACGTTTCGGTTTCGCCCTGCTGTTGACACTGGTTCTGCCCCTGCTGGCACAGGCGAATGAACCGCTGCCGTCATGGAACGAGGGCCCGGCCAAGAAGAGCATTATCGAGTTCGTCCAGGCCGTGACCGACCAGAGCAGCAAGGACTTCGTCAAACCGGCCGATCGCATCGCCGTGTTCGACAATGACGGCACCTTGTGGAGCGAACAACCGGCGTACTTCGAATTGCTGTTTGCCTTCGACGAGGTCAAGCGCACCGCCGCACAACACCCGGAATGGAAAACCACACAGCCGTTCAAAGCGGTGCTGGAAAATGATCACAAAGCCCTCGCCGCGTCGGGCATGGAGGGTTTGCTGAAGATCGTCGGCGCCACCCACAGCGGCATGACCACCGAAGCCTTCGATGACTACGCGAAAACCTGGTTCAGCCAGGCCCGCCACCCGAAAACCGGCAAGCCCTACACGGAAATGATCTTCCAGCCGATGCTGGAAATGCTCGACTACCTGCGCAGCCAGAACTTCAAGACCTACATCGTTTCCGGCGGCGATACCGGCTTCATGCGCGCCTTCGCCGAGAAGGTCTACGGCATCCCGCCGGAACAGGTGATCGGTACCACGTTCGTCACCTCTTACCAGTTCAAGGACGGCAAAGCGTCGATCGTGCGCACGCCGAAAGTTGCGCACAACGATGACGGTCCGGGCAAACCGGTCAGCATCGATGCGGTCATCGGTCGGCGGCCGATCCTCGCCTTTGGCAACTCCGACGGCGACCTGCAAATGCTGCAGTGGACCGCCGCCGGGCCGGGCAAGCGCCTGATGGGGCTGGTGCACCACACCGATGCCAAGCGCGAGTGGGCTTATGACCGGCAATCGAATATCGGCCGACTCGACAAGGCCCTCGATGAAGCGAATTCCCGTGGCTGGACGGTGGTGGACATGGCGTCGGAATGGCGCCGGATCTATCCGTTCGATCCGCCGGCAACCGAGCAAGTGCAATAAGAAAGCGTGATGCAGGAGAGCAGTAAACGTTTTTCGCAAAAAACGACCCCCGTGCAAAAGGAGCAAGTCAGATGACTCGCATACGCAAGTGGCTACCGAAACTCGCCCTGGTGGCAACCTCGGTGATGGCGCTGTCGGCAACCGCCACAGCGGCTGAAAAACCCAACATTCTCGTGATCTTCGGCGACGACATCGGCCAGACCAACATCAGTGCCTATTCCATGGGCGTGGTCGGATACAAGACGCCGAATATCGACCGTATCGCCAAAGAAGGCATGATCTTCACCGATTACTATGCCGAAAACAGTTGCACGGCCGGACGCTCGTCGTTCATCACCGGGCAGACGCCATTGCGGACCGGCTTGTCGAAAGTCGGCATGCCGGGGGTTCCGGTGGGCTTGCAGCCACGCGATGTGACCATTGCCCAAGCGCTGAAAGCCCAGGGCTATGCCACGGGTCAATTCGGCAAGAACCACTTGGGCGACAAAGACGAATATCTGCCGACCAACCATGGTTTCGACGAGTTTTTCGGCAACCTGTATCACCTCAACGCCGAAGAGGAACCGGAGCGTCCGTACTGGCCCAAGGATGATGCCGAGTTCGTCAAGGCCGCCTCGCCTCGTGGCGTGATCCACAGTTTTGCCGACGGCAAGATTGAAGACACCGGCGCGCTGACCAAGAAACGCATGGAGACCATCGACGACGAAACCACTGCGGCAGCGCAAGCGTTCATCGAGAAACAGGCCAAGGCGGACAAACCGTTCTTTGTCTGGATGAACACCACACGCATGCATGCCTTCACTCACGTGCGCGAATCCATGCAAGGCCAAAGCGGCATGGTCGGCAACGAATATGCCGATGGCATGCTCGAGCATGACGGCGACGTCGGCAAGCTGCTCAAGACACTGGATGACTTGAAGCTGACCGAGAACACCATCGTTGTCTACACCACCGACAACGGCCCGAACCAATGGTCGTGGCCTGACGCTGCAACGACGCCGTTCCGCAACGAGAAAAACTCGAACTGGGAAGGCGCATACCGGGTACCGGCGATGATTCGCTGGCCGGGCAAAGTCAAGGCAGGCGAAGTCTCCACGCAGATGTTCTCCGGTCTGGACTGGTTCCCGACACTGTTGGCCGCCGTGGGCGACACCGACATCAAGGACCGCTTGCTCAAGGGCGCCGACATCGGCGGCAAGAACTTCAAAGTGCACCTGGACGGCTATAACCAGCTGGACTACCTGACGGGTAAAACCGACAAGAGCGCGCGCAAGGAGTTCTACTACTTCAACGATGACGGTGCGTTGGTCAGCATGCGTTTCAATGATTGGAAACTGGTGTTCTGTGAGCAGCGCGCGCCCGGCGGACTGCAGGTGTGGAGCGAACCGTTCACCTGCCTGCGTGTGCCGAAAATGTTCAACCTGCGCATGGACCCGTACGAACGCGCCGATGTCGTGTCTGACCAGTACTATGACTGGCTGACGAAAAACGATTATCTGATTTTCGACGGTACCCGCCGCGCGGCGAAGTTCCTGCAGACGTTCGTCGACTATCCACCTAGCCAGCGTCCGGCGAGCTTCAGCATCGACCAGATCCGCGAGGATGTGGACCGCCGTATCGAAGAAAAAATGAAGAAAGCCCAGTAATAGCGCTGTACCGCCGCTCGCCTTCATCGGCGGGCGGCCCTGTTTTCAACAAGCGACCGGGTCGGTTTCGTTCGCGAGCAGGCTCGCTCCCACAAGGTTTTCTGCGATCGTTCCCACGCTCTGCGTCCAATGCCGAAGCGGACGCGGAGCGTCCAGTGAGGCATTCCCACGCAGAGCGTGGGAACGATCAACATCAGCCAATCCATAACAAGGCTCACCGCATGTCCTCACGTATCGCCAGCAAGCCGTCGGCCATACCCGTTCCGCAAGCCGCGTCCGCCACCTCAATGATCCCTGCCCTGCTGCTATGCATCTCCGGCGCGGCGGCGTTGGTCTATCAGGTGTTGTGGATCAAACAGCTATCGCTGGTAGTCGGCGTCGAGGTCTATGCGATCACCACCGGCATCAGCGCGTTTTTCGCCGGGCTCGCCCTCGGCGGCTGGCTGTTCGGGCGCTGGGCCGATCGCTTGCAACAGCCGGTTCTGCTGTATGCCGGGCTGGAGGTACTGGTGGCGACACTCGGGGTTGGCGCGACAGTGGCGATGAGTCTGGCGGCCGGTGCGTTTGCCTGGTTGCAAGGTCATGTCGGCGTGCTTGCGTGGTTGCTGCCGTTTGCGCTGGTGGGCATTCCGGCGGTGTTGATGGGCGGGACACTGCCGGTGCTGGTGCGCGCACTGGCGGCTGAGCCGGGCAAGGCCGGCGGTCAGTTGTATGCGGCGAATACGCTGGGCGCGATCATTGGCACTTTGCTCGCCGCGTTCGTACTGATCGCCAGCCTCGGCGTGCGCGGCAGTGCGCTGTTCGCCGCGATGCTCAACCTGCTCGCCGCGGCCGGTGCGCTGTGGTTGCAGCGCCAGCAGCCAGTAGCGCTGGCCACACCGGTCAAACACGGCAACGCCAAAGCAGCCGACCGCACTGCGCTGTGGCTTTACGCGATCGCCGGGGGCGTGGCGTTGGGTTATGAGGTGGTCTGGTCGCAATCGATCGTGCAGTTCATGAGCACGCGCACCTACGCGTTCGCCGTGGTGCTGGCGACTTACCTGACCGGGCTGTTTATCGGCAGCGCCCTGCTCGCCCGTCGCGTCGAGCGCATTCGCGACCCATGGGGCGTATTCGGCTTGTTGATTGCCGGTGCAGGTTTGATTGCGCTGCTGGAGATCGCCGTGCTGGGTCGTTGGCTGGTGCTCGCGCAGAGCCATGCGGAAACCTGGCTGCTGAGTCTGGGCGTCAGTGAGCTGGCGGGTATGAGCGCGCGCTTTGCCGTGGCGGCGCTGAGCATCGTGTTTGTGCCGACCCTGCTGCTCGGCGCGGCGTTTCCTCTGGCGTTGCGCCTGAGTGTCGGCAGCGAACGTGTGGGCCGCGATGTCGGCGCCGTTGTCGGGTTCAACACCTTGGGCGGGATCATCGGTGTGATGCTTTGCGGCTTCGTATTGATTCCTTTGCTGGGACTTGTGCGCACCCTCGGTCTACTGGCGCTCGTCGCAGCGACAATTGGTTATCTGGCGGTGCGCAAGGGCCATGGCGTGGCGAAAGGTCGGCGCCAGGCCGTGGTCGCACTAGGTCTGGTTTGCGTTGCAGTGGCGGTACTGACGCCCGTCGACAAACTGGCCAGCCTGTTGCCCGGCGCACGCAATGGCACGCTGGCCTTCTACGAGGAAGGACGCGGCGGCACGGTTGCGGTGGTCACTCAGGGACGTGGCGAAAACACCTTCCACCGTTTGTACATCCAGGGCGTGTCGAACACCGGCGATGCCATGCCGTCGCTGCGCTACATGCGCATTCAGGCGCTGCTGCCGCTGCTGATCCACAACGGTGTACCGCGCTCGACCCTGGTCATCGGCTTCGGCACCGGCATCACCGCAGGCGCCATGCTGCGCTATCCGGGGCTGGAACATCGCGTGGTTGCCGAATTGCTGCCATCGGTGGTGAAAGCGGCGCCCCTGTTCAAGGGCAACTTCAATGCGGCCACCGATCCCGGCGTCGACGTACGCCTGCGCGACGGCCGCCAGGAACTGCTGCGCAGTGCACAGACCTACGACGTGATCACCCTGGAACCGCCACCGCCCTCCGCCGCCGGCGTGGTCAATCTGTATTCCCGGGATTTCTACCAGCTGGCCGCCAGTCGCTTGCAGGACCAGGGCATCGTTGCCCAGTGGCTGCCGCTGCCGACGCAGAATATCGACGACTCGCGCTCACTGGTGCGCAGCTTCCTCGATGTCTTCCCGCATGCCTCGCTGTGGACCAGCGAGTTTCACGAAATGCTGCTGGTTGGTTCAATGAAACCGATGCAACTGGACGCCGCGAAAATCACCGCGCGCTTCCAGCAGGACAGCGTACGCAACACCTTGCAGGACGTCGGCATCGGCTCGGCGGCGGCGCTGCTGGCCACCTGGGTCACCGATCGCACCGGCCTGGAGCGCTTCGCCGCCGATGCACCGGCAGTGACTGATGATCAGCCGCGCATCGAATACGCGCCGTGGGTACGCAGCAAGGAAATCACCCGTGTGCTACCGGCGCTGCTGGACTTGTATCAGCCACCGACACTGGTGAATGCCGATGGCGGATTCAGTGAACGCATGGAAACGCATCGGCAGCGGTTGATGCAATTTTATCGGGCAAGCCTGCACGCCTACGACGGCGATCGGGACGCCTGGGGTCGGGATATCCGGGAAGTGATGCAAGGGGATCGGGCGAACCCATACTTTCGCTGGTTTGTCGGGCAGTAAGGCGGGGGCTGACAGAATGCCTTCGCGAGCTGGCTCGCTCCCACAAAAGCAAAAGCAAAAGCAAAAGCAAAGCAGCGCAGCTGCCGCGGCGAAGCCGCCCCACTCAACAATGAGCGTTAGCTCGAGTGCTCTTGATCTTGATCCACCGGCGACGTCGGAAGGCTGAGTGGAGGGATTGATTCGGGCGTGGGAGCGCAGCGACCGTCTGGCGCAGCCAGACACAGCGCAAGGAGGTGCAGCGAAGCAAACCGTAGCCGCTGCGCCCGGACCGATCCCGGAGCGAAGGAACCCGAGCCTGCGAGGGCCGAACGCAGGAGCAAGCCTTTTCGGTTACCTTTTCGGCGTTTGGAAAAGGTGACTCGCCGTAAGGGCGAAACCGTAATCAGCAACACCCGCAGCAACGGATATGTACCCAAACAGCCAGCAGACAAGCCCCCACCAAAATAGCGGGAGCCAGCCTGCTCGCAAAGAGGCCCCAAGCCTCACGACATCACTTGGCCTCGGACTTGAGCTTCAGATACGTCTGATGCATATCACTCGCCCAACCATCGATCACCGCTTTGAAATCATTGGATTTCAACACCTGCGATGAATTGTCCAGCGGCTGGCCAGTGCCCTTGCGCACCACCTGAGCCACCACCTTGTTACTGCTGCCATCAAGGAAAACCGCCTCGGTGGCCAACGTGGTTTCCTGATCGCGAATACCAGTGGCCGTACTCACCGCAGCAGCAACCAGCGCAATCGGAATCACCTCATACACATGCAGGCCTTCGGTCTTGCTGCTCACTGCAGTGATCGCCGGACGCACCACAATCACACCTGGTCCCGGGCCGGTGGCCAGCGGCAGCGACTTGCTCAGCTCACGCTTGAGCGCCTGATCGTAATAACTGGTGATGCCATTGAGGGTCTGCTGGGGGATTTTTTCCGTCGCTTGCGGCTTCGGATACAACTGGCTCGGTTCGACATAGACGCTGCTGAATTTGTTGATGTCGAGTTTCGGGTCCATCCAGCGCATCACCTCGGCACCCGACGGTGATTTGGTCTCCTTCAGTTGACTGTAATCCTTGAGAAAACCGGAGTACTGGTCTGGCTCGACGGTTTTGCTGGAACAACCCACCACACCCAGGGTGGCGATGCACAGCGTGCCCATCATTACGGCTAGCTTCATGCTGTAACTCCTGTCAGAAGGCCAAATCGTTTGCATAGGGGGAGTTACAGGTATAGCTAAAACCGCAGCAATTGCGATTGCAAATTACAAAATTCACACGGCGCTGCGCAGCAAGTCACAGCGCTTATTTGACAGACGCGCTGCATGCGGCAAAGCTGCATCCAGATGTATGCACGCCAGAAGGCCAACGCACCGGACTACGGAAGTCGCAATGCCCAAGCACAAAAACAAAGCGGTGCAACCTCAGCCTGACGCGTCACCCTCCTCTTTTTCACGTTACCTGTTTCCAATCACCATCGGTGTGCTGCTGGCGGCCGTGGCGGGGATTGGCTGGTTCCTGTTCAGCCCGGCGCCGGCCCCCGTCAAACCCGCGGCGATCAGCACGCCTGTAGCACCGCCAGCCAAGCCGCAGCCGCCAGTGGCAAGCAAACCGGCAAGCATGGTCGATGAGCAGCAATGCCAGGGCTGCCACAGCGAACAGGTCAAGGACTGGCAAGGCTCGCATCACCAATTGGCCATGCAGCCGGCGACCGCCGAAACCACCCTCGGCGACTTTAACAACGTGACCTTCAAGGCCGAGAACGAGACCACACGGTTCACCCGCAAGGGCGATGAATTCTGGGTCAATGCGCCCGGCATCGACGGCAAGAATGCCGACTTCAAAGTGGCCTACACCTTCGGCATCGCGCCGCTACAGCAATATCTGATCGAGGTCGGTCAGGGGCGTTTGCAAGCCCTCGGTGTGGCGTGGGATACCGAGAAAAATCGCTGGTTTCATCTGTACGCCGGCCAGGGCGTGAACTTCAAGAATCCGCTGCACTGGAGCAAACCGAGCCAGAACGCCAATTTCATGTGCGTCGAATGCCACACCACCGGTTTCAAGCGCAATTTCGATGCGGCCAGCAACAGCTTCAACAGTCAGTGGAACAGCCTCGGAGTCGGCTGTCAGGCCTGTCATGGCCCGGCGTCGAATCACCTGGAGTGGGCGCAGAAAAAAGACGATTTGATCCATAAGGGCTTCGACGTCGATCTCAAGGACAAGAACGCCACGGTAGAAATCGAAACCTGCGCGCGCTGCCATTCCCGCCGCGCGCCGCTGGGCGATGGCTTTACCGTCGGCAAGCGGCTGATGGACGATTACCTGCCCAGCGCCCTGACCCGCGAACTCTATGCGCTGGACGGCAAAATCAAGGACGAAGTGTTCGAACACGGCTCGTTCCTCCAAAGCAAGATGTTCGACAAGGGCGTGCGCTGCAGCAATTGCCATAACCCGCACAGCAACGAGCTGAAGGCACCGGGCAACGCCGTGTGTCTGCAATGCCACAACACGGCGGGCAAGACCTCGGTCGCTGGCGTCGACGGCACGGGTCTGCAAGCGAAGAATTACGACTCCATCGAACACACCCGCCACGCCATGGGCCAGCCCGGCTCGCAGTGCGTCGATTGCCACATGCCTGGCAAGTTCTACATGGGCAACGACTTTCGGCATGACCACAGTTTCAGTATTCCCAACCCGGAGCGTGCGCAGAAACTCGGCACGCCAGACGCCTGCCTGACCTGTCACCAGGGCAAGGCCGGCGACAAGGTTACCGCGCAGTTCAAATTGTGGAACGCCACCGCCTCCCCGGCTCAGCAGGCGCCACGCTATGACGAAAGCCTGTGGCTGATCCGCAATGGCCAGCCCGGCGCCGCCGACGCGCTGTACCAGCAATTGCAGCGCAGCAACCTGCCGGCGATCCAGCGCGCGACGTTGCTGGCGGAATTGCCGCTGTACCCGAGCGAACAGGCGCTGAAACTGGCCACTCAGGATCTGAAACATCCAGAGCCACAGGTGCGTGACAGTGCGGTGCGGGCAATCAGCGCATTCCTGCCACCGCCTGAGCGTGCGCCATTATTGGCGCCGTTGCTCAATGATCCAGTGAAAGCCGTGCGCATCGTCGCCGCGCGGGATCTGCTAGGTGCCTCGCGCAACAATGGCCTGGGTGCGGCGCAAGCCAGCTGGAACGCGGCGATCGGCGAGTATGAGGCCGTGCAGAAGAGCCTGCTGGAGCGTGCCGAGGCCAATCTCAATCTAGCCATGCTGTACCAGGCCAGCGGGCGCAGTGTCGAGGTCGAACCGTTGCTGCGCAGCGCCCTGCAACGTGACCCGGACTTCTACCCGGCGCTGGTCACGCTGGCACAGTGGCTGGAAGCGAATGGTCGCGCCACCGAAGCCCAGAAGCTATTGGATGACAGCCTCAAGCAGCATCCGGATGCGGCGCTGTTACAGCACACGCGCGGGTTGTCGCTGATCCGTGCCGGCCAGTCCGCCGAAGCCATGTCCTACCTGCGCAAAGCCGCGCAACTGGAACCGGACAATGCGCAATACGGCTATGTACTGGCGGTGGCGCTGCATGAGAGCGGCAAGGTTGATGAGGCGTGCGCGATTCTGGAAAGTTTGCTCAAGGTACAACCGGCCAACCGCAATGCGCGGCTGTCGCTGATTCAGTACTACCTCGATAGCGGCCAGGAACCCAAGGCGCAGGTGCTGCTGCAGGGCTGGAAGAAAATGAATATGGGGGATCCGGCGCTCAAGTGATCGATGGGATGCCCCCCGATCACCTGTGGGAGCGAGCCTGCTCGCGAATGCAATCTGTCAGTGACATCGCAGTCGGCTGACGTAGCGTTTTCGCGAGCAGGCTCGCTCCCACAGGGCTACCACCGCGCTTGCTTCACCAGGACGATGTTTCGCCACTGCGCAAAGCCATCTCCCGCCGGCTATTAGCACGCATCGCCTTGATCAGCGACACCGTACCCACCAGCAGAATCGCCGCACCAAACAAAAAGTCGATGTTGTACAGCTGGAAATCCTCCACCGGCCCGATCAGCAATGTGCGCACCACCGCAATCCCCACCAGCGTCGCGAGAAAGTCGATCCCCGGTTCATCGCGGTAGAACACCAGCATCAGCGGCAGGCACAGCACCAGCAGAAGCAACAGCACCACCACCTTGAACGAGCCTTTGCGCTCGACGCTGAACGCGCACTCATGCGCGCCGTAAGGCTTGTAGTCCTCATCGCGAATCATCGAGTTTTTCTCGTTGATGTAGTCGGCGCGGTTGTACTTCTGGATCGGCGTGAAGGTGTTGGACATCTCCATCAGCGTGGTGATGTTCTTGAAGCGCAAGTCGATGCGCTCGCTGCCCTTGAGGTAATACAGCACCGGTTTGTAGCCGTAGCGATAAGTGTCGAACGGGAACGCCGCGGTCTGGGCGTGCACGCCGATCGGCCGTGGTTCGAGTTCAGCGAAGGCGCTTTTGTTGGTCGACGAGAGGTTGCGGCTCAGCGGCTGCACCTTGATCTGCTCGAGGAAGATCGGCGTCACGCCGAACGACCACTGCAACGGTTCCAGACGCAGGCGCAGTTCGTTGCGGCCCAGGTCGTAGCGGTTGAAGGTGCGTTCGGAAACCACCAGCGAACCGCCGACCATGAACTCGCCGCGCAGGTTGTTGGTGACGCGCAAGGTCAGTTGATCCTTGCCCAGCAACGCCGCTTCACTGCTCGGTGGCGTGCCGCACCACGCGGTGCTTTCACCGACACCGCCAAGCTGGCCGTCGCGGTTTTCCTTGAATACGTAAAAGTAACTGGCCCACAGCGTCAGCAGCAAAAGCGACGCCGTGAGACCGAGGATTTTTTTGCCCGGACTCACTGATCAGACTCCCTTCTTCGGTTCCATCGTCCAGCCGAAAACCCGCTGGCGACGGCGACTCTACCAAAAGGCCATCAGTGACCCAAGGGAAAATGCCGGATTGGCACCGAACCTAAGGGTTTCCCCGGTACTCGCCTCACCCCCCCAAGGAGCGAGCCTGCTCGCGATAGCGGTGTTTGATCGTTCCCACGCTCTGCGTGGGAATGCAGCCCGGGACGCTCTGCGTCCCAATCTAGGTGCGATCGCGAGGAATCAGGCCTTGCAGTTGCTGAGCAAGGAAATCGGCGTCGAAGGCAAACGTATCCGGATCCTTCAAGCCATTAGTCTTGCGCCACTGCCACGCACCATCCGCCAAGCCAACCAGGGAAATGCTCCCGTACCGCGCCGCCGTCAGCCCCATCACTGCCAGGGAAATCTGCCCGCCGCTGCCCATCACATCCGGCACAAACTCCACCGGTTTGCCGGCAATCACAATGCTCAATTTTTCCGTCTTGAATGTCGAGGTTTCCACCGGCACGCTCGGCCCGGACGCGACATACGCCTCGCGACTCACCTCCAGCAGATTCGGCGCCTTGACCGGTTCAAGCCATTGCTCGATCTGGTCGAACAGCGCGCCAATCCGTCTTGCCCATTCAGCTGATTGCGTAGTGAACAGTTGCTTCTTGTGCGCTTCGCTTTCGGCATAGTGGCGAAGCATCTCGCCCAGTTGCTGTACGTCGTTCATTGCGGTGTTCCTCGGAAAGGACCTGCGAAGGGTGATAGTGGCAGATCCCCGGCGCGGCGTACGTTTAGTTCTTGCAGATGCACAGTTGCGGGAAAGATCGGCGGTACAGTCAGTCGGTACTGGCGTCGACTCTCGAACAGAAGGAAACTTCGGGCACACCTGAATGCCCGACACTGACATTTGCTTGAGGAAATCCAATGCGCACCATCGGCCTTATCGGCGGCATGAGCTGGGAGTCCAGCGCCGAATACTATCGCCTGATCAACCAACAGGTTCGCGAGCGCCTCGGCCCTTTGCGTTCGGCGCAGTTGCTGATGTTCAGCGTCGACTTCGGCCCGGTCGAGCAAGCCCAGCATGCCGGGCGCTGGGACGATGCGGCGGCGATTCTGGTGGATGCCGCACGCCGGCTTGAAGCTGGCGGCGCCGATTGCGTGGTGCTGTGTACCAACACCATGCACAAGGTCGCCGAGCAGATTCAGGCCGCGATCAGCATTCCGTTCCTGCACATTGCCGAACCCGCCGCCCAGGCTGCATTGGAAATCGACGCGCGCACGGTCGGGTTGCTCGGCACCGCGTTCACCATGGAGCAGAACTTCCTCAAGCAGCGACTGATCGCCCAAGGCCTGACCGTATTGGTGCCGGATGATGCCGAGCGCAAAGAGGTGCATCGGATCATCTACGACGAACTCTGCGTGGGCGTGATCAGCGAACAATCGCGAGAAATCTACCAAGGCATCATCGAATCCCTGACCGCCCGTGGCGCCCAGGCGATCATCCTCGGCTGCACCGAAATCGGCCTGCTGATCAAACCCGAACACAGCGCCCTGCCTCTGCTCGACACCACCGAGCTGCATGCGCAGTCAGCGGTGGCATTCGCACTGGGTGACTGACTCAGGGTTTCGACGAACCGCGCAGACGGGCCATGCTCAAGGTGTCGACCCACTGCCCGTCGCGCACCGCGTAGTCACGCAACAGCCCTTCGGCCTCGAAACCGAACTTGCGGTAGAGGCCGATGGCTGCCTCGTTATCGGCGTACACCGTGAGTTCGACGCGGTGCAGATTCATCCAGTTGTCGGCAACGTCCAGCGCCGCTGCCAACAACATCGATCCCACGCCTTTGCCCTGCCAGGCTACCGCGACCGCCATGCCGAAACTGGCGGCGTGGGCGCGGCGCATGCGTGAATAAGCTTCCAGGCCCAGATTGCCGATCACCACGCCTTGGTGCAGGGCAACCAGTTTCAGCGCGCGCTCGTTGTCGGCCTGCAGTCGCTGACGCCAAACTTCGGTGGACTGGAACGGCATCTGCAGCACTTGCCGCGCAACGGCGGGGTCGTTGTAAAGCGCAGTGATGCCTTCGAGGTGGGATTCGTTGGAGCGTTCGAGATGGATCGTGGTGGTTGGGTCTGGCATGGGATCGGTCCGTGATCAACGTGTGGCTGGTCACTCTAAACCGCTGATCTGGAATCTGGCGAGATGAAATTGTGGGAGCGAGCCTGCTCGCGAAAGCGGCGTGTCGGTCAATGAATTCGTAGCTCGGGTTGTCGCATTTGCGATGCAGGCTTACTCCCGTCAACGGACGCATAAACAACGGGTAACAAGACCGCTCGTCTGAAAAACGCTTTTACCTGTCAGATCTGACAGGTGTTTTTTTCTTCAGATTGGCGTCAGATGGGTCACGCCTCAGCCAATGCAAAACTCTCAAGGAGTGACCTCATGGATATCCAGTCTTCGGCGTTCGACAAGCTTTTTGTTTTATACCCGATCATCATTCAAGGCTGGGTAACCCCCGTGAAACCAGACGGCGTTGCTGACGGCGGTATCCCCAAGTCGCTTTACGATGATCAGCCGCAAGGCCTGGAAATCCTGATCGACCCCTGGACAGAGATGAAACACGCCGGCTGGACCATGGCGATCGATGACCGTGTGGATCTGTATATCAATGACAGTCCAACTCCCATAACCGGCACAACAATAAAGCCCGGTGAAGAAAATCAGCGCTGCCGCCTACTCCTGGTCCACGGACGGCTGATTCAGGGCCCCAATCGCATTTATTACATCGTCACCCGTGCGGGCAGCGGCAATGAACAACAGTCTCGGGATCTGTTCGTGCTGTACCACCGAAACCTGCCTGATACGCTAAAGCTGGTCATTCCGCCCCATGTAATCGAAAACGGGGTCGGGCCAGAGCAAGCGGCGCAGGGTGTCAAGTTCGGTTTCAGTTACAACAATCGGCGGCAGTTTGATCGCATCGAATTTGCTATAGGCGATACAACAGTTTACTTCGACACGCCTACCCCGCCGACCGCCATCACTCACACACTGTTTACCGACGCCTTTCTGCGTGCAGGGGATAATCCCAGTGCGATTCTGAAATTCAATGTGTTTGACCAACTGGGCAATTTTGTCGATTCTTCGGATGAACGTCTGGATATCCACCTCGGACGCCTGACCCTCGAACCACCGACCGTGCGGGGCATGAATGGCAACCAATTCAGTCCCACCAATCCAGAGATCCGTATGCTCGTGCCGCAGGGGTCGTTACTGCCCACTGACACATTGTGGGTGAAGTGGCAAGGCGCGACGGCTGTGCCGGAGGGCTCTCACACCAGCCCCGCAAGATTGGTCAGTGCCGGTCTGGAATTCGCAGTACCGCGCTCGGTGCTCGCATACAGCCTTGGCCAGCAGATCAAATGCACTTATTTCACAGAGCGTGACGGCAAGCCCATAGAATCGGCGGCCTTGCTGCTGGACATCCTGCCTCTACCGGCAACCGCTTTGATTACTCCAAAAATCGTCGAGGCCGACACCAATAACTTTCTGGACATCACAGCACTGGGAACCAAAGACGCAACCATTCATGCGCTGCTGCACACCTTGATTGAAGCCGAACAGCCTTGCTGGTTACGGCTTGAGGGTAAAAAAGCTGACGGCACCGCGCATAACCTGACGGTCTGGGAGGGGTTGCCGGCAAGGGTTAATAGTGTATGGATCAACCAGGGATTCTGGCCTCAGACGCTGGCGAACAGTTATCTATTGGAGTTGGGCCATGATACGACGCTAACCATCAAATACCTGGTTGCGATGGACAAGAGCAATATCGAAGCCAACGCTGTGAAATTCCCGGATCGGGTATACACGGTCAAGGCTGTGGAATTGGTTGTGCCTACACTGGAAGAGGTGTTGGACTCGAATGGAGAAAAAGTGCTGCAGGACGGCTGGACGGTCAGCACTGAGCTGACGTTGTCAGGCAAAGCCAGCCTCGGGCTGGAAGTTGAAATCTTCGATGATGATGGTTCGACGATCCTTTCCAAAGGGCCGGCGACGGCTGACCCAGTATCGGGTCGCTGGACTCATGAGATTTCGGTTGATGAAGGGCAGCATCGGTTGTTTGCGAGGTCGTTGTATCACAGTGGTGAGGTGGATTCTGGGGATTGGAGTTTAACGGTTGTTGCCGAAATGATCGTCGACATAACGCCGGTAGTTCTCTCAGGACGCAACTTTACAATTGATTTAGAAATAATTAAATGGGAACTAACTGGCAAAGATCTTTCAGGAACAGCTCTCCAAAGAAGCGCCATGGGAGGACTGCCTCCGTATACTTACACCTCAGACAATATCACAGTCGCTTCAGTTGATGGGGACGGAACTATCCGCAGTCAAGGAAATGGTGCAGCCATGATATCCGTATCAGACCAATCTGGCCAGACTAAACAAATCGCGGTGCATGTTTCCAACGTGCGGCAATTGGCTTGTTCAGCTAGTGTGATGACAACTGACCAAGCGAATCTGTGGATGAAAAACATCAACGGCTCCCCATGTCCTGCGGCATATGGCGACGATGATCTCGTTCAAAGATTGAATCTAAAATACCATATCAAGCCGACTAGCGAATCTGGAACCCCACAACGGCATTTTCTGCCGGGATTTATAGTGACGACATCCCCGCACACCTACTATATTTATTTAACATCACCGCCTGACGGACATTTTAATGCACCATTGAGATACAGCTCCGTTCCGTCAACCACAATTGGCTATCCACTTTGTTTTAAGGACTAATATCAAAATCGAGACCATAAAATTCAAATATGGCTCAGACATACAGAGAAAAAAGATGACAATGGGGACAGATCTATTTAATTTTTTAAACTCCACTGTTTAAAAGACACCTCCAGACACGCCTTCCAGGCTACAAATTCTTGCGCCTTTGCCTACAGCTACGCCAGAATCCGCCGGCTTGTGCGTCTTGGGGGCGGATTCTATTGTGGTGCGGTCGCTGAATGTTCAGTGACCGGGTTTAGCAGCCCGGGTTATCTCTAGACACACAAGGTCTTGCCGTTATGGCGGCTTTGCGTGGGGCACTTCGGTGCGCCGGGTTCTAGAGTCCTGGTCTGCTAACCCGCGTACAGCCGCCACCTCCTTCGTTAGCAGCGAACGGTGGCAGCTTCACCACTCTAGAGGCTTCACCCATGATCAAACCAACACCCAACCCACCCGAAACCGACCCCACCTCCCCCTACGAATCCCTCGACTCCAAAAAACTAAACCAAGCCGCCGACCGCGCCCTTGATCACTACCTCTGCCCACCCGGCTCTACTCCACCGCCGTACAGCCCCCGCGCCATGTACGCCGTCACCGCCGACACCAAAAACGAAGACCTTCTGGCCAACGCCTGCGAAACCCTTGCCTCAGCGAAAACCATCGCCCAGGAATTCGCGGGACTGGTCAAACCATCGCAGCGGGGGACGCTGATGGGGATTGCGAAGTTGATCATGCTCGGCGAACTGGCGGTGAATCGGGTGCTGGATAATCTGGAGTTGCCGGGGTAGCGGGACTCGCGACAGGTTCTGAGTAGGGCGGTCGGCAGTGCTGACGCCATCGCGGGCAAGCCCGCTCCCACAGGGGATTTGTGTCGCTGACTCGGCTGCGGTTACACGCTCCCACTATTGACTCGGTTTGTTCAGTTACGGGTGTGGTGTCTGGAGTGGCGTGATCGCGAGCAGGCTCACTCCTACAGGGGGTTCGCGTTAAGGCTGGAACCATTCGTGGCGTTCGTTGAAGGTTTGCTGGATGAGGTCGGTGAGGGCTTGGGTTTCGGGTGCGTTTTTTGAATCAGCGTTGATCGCCAGCCACGCGTGAAGCTGCATCGGTTCGGCGAATAATCCGGGCAGTGCGATGAGGCCTCGGTCGAAGCGGCTCATGTATGTCGGCAGCAAACCGATGCATGCGCCGCAGCGGATCATCTCCAGCATGAGTTCATAAGACTGCATCTGCACCACCCCGGCCAACCGCTGCTCGACCAATTCATTCCACGGTCGAAAACTCGGAACCTGTCGATCATGCTGCCACTGCACCAGCATGAAGTCCGCCAGATCATCCGGCGTTTCCGGTCGCGCTGTCACCCGCGAATAGCGCTTGGCGATGTGCGGCAGATACGCAATCCGCGCGATGTGTTGCGGTTCGCTGATGGCAAATGCTGGGCCGGGATCTGGGCTCTCCCCGGGTGCGAGCCACAGGACAATGTCGGCGCTGACCGCACGCAAGGCCAGTTCACTATCCAGAGCAATAATTTCCAGGCGCAGGCTGGCGTTGCGCCGCAGCAGGGCGATGAGGTCGCGGCCGAGAATGTCGTGGAGGATGGATTCGGCGATGGCCAGGCGGATCAGTGGTTGTTCAATGACCGGGAGCTTGCGTTCGTGGGCCAGGGTGCAGAGTCGGGCCTGCAACTGTTGGCCTTCGCGGGTGAGCGTTAGGGCGCTGCCCTGGAAGCTGAACAGGCTGTGTTGCAGTTGTTGTTCGAGTTGCGCGAGTTGTTTGCGCAGCAGCGTCGAGCGCACATTGAGGCTGCGCGCGGCTTGCATGAAGCAGCCGCAACGGGCGCTGGCGAGGAAGTACCGGGCGACTTCGCTGTCGATGGTTGCGGCCTGGTTGAGCCAGGGTTCGGGGCTGGTTTTGGGCGTTTGGTAATCAGCGGTGCCCGGGCGTCCTGCGGGTTCGGTGAATGACATTGATGACTCCCTGTCGATCTAATGTGGTTGCTCTGAATACACCGGATCTCATTGTGGGAGCGAGCCTGCTCGCGAAAGCGTTGGCACATTCAACATCTTCGCTGACTGACCCACCGCATTCGCGAGCAAGCTCGCTCCCACAGGGGTGATTGGTGTTTGGCTGACGTCAGTGTTTTTCCTCGAGGATTTTGTTCAGTTCAGCGCCGTCGATGCTCAGGGTGGCAGTGTTGAGCATGCCGTCCAGATAAGCCTGGGCGATCTGTTCCTGGCGTTGCGCACGCAGGGCCTGGGTCAGTTGGTCGCGCAGTTCCTCCAGCGTCGCGGTGCGGGTCGGTTGTTGGTCGGTGAGTTTGATCACGTGGAAACCTGCGGCGCTTTGCACCGGATCAGACACGGCGCCCACCTTGAGCCGCGCCACGGCGCCACGCACTTCCGGCACCAGCTGTTGCAACGGTTGCAGGCCGGTATCACCGCCCCGCTCTGCCGTCACTCGATCCTGCGAATATTGCGTAGCGAGCGCCGCAAAATCGCCCGGTGCTGCCTGAGCTTTCTTGCTCAACTCAAGTGCTTGCTT
Source organism: Pseudomonas sp. AC083 (assembly GCF_979253165.1). Lineage (NCBI taxonomy): Bacteria > Pseudomonadati > Pseudomonadota > Gammaproteobacteria > Pseudomonadales > Pseudomonadaceae > Pseudomonas > Pseudomonas sp. AC083. The sequence goes on along the minus strand of NZ_CEEDDH010000001.1, from coordinate 183,339 downwards.
GCGCACCGTTTCCGCACTGGAAGCATCACTGACGCCAAGGAAAATCTGACTGACCCGGTACAGCGCCGGCGTCTGCCAATTGGCCTTGCCCGCGTCATAGGCCTGCTGCAACTCGGTCGCGCTCGGATAGTCCGCCGGCACCTGGCTCACCGAGCGCAGGTAATCACGGAAGACAATTTGCTCAGTCGCCGCGCGAGTCTGCCGGGCGACGTCCGGCCGCTGCGCCCAGCCCTGCGCATCGGCCTGCTCGAGCACCGCTTTCTCGGCCAGACGCGTACGAATCCAGCGTTCCAGCGCCTCACGGTTGCCACGCAGTTGTTCGCGGGTTTGCGCCGGGACAGTGGCCAGCAGCGCCTGCAATTCCTCTGGCGAAACCTGCTGATTGCCCAACCGCGCGACCGCTGGCCCGGCTGCAACCGCCATCACCGGCGACGGCTGCTGAGCGGCAACCGGATCACTGCCCGGCCGCAGCACCAATGCCACGGCCACCACCAACAACGCCAGCGCTCCGGCGCCGATCACCATGGCAGGCTTTTTCACAGCGTGACTTCCTCTTGTTCGGCGATAGCTGATTTGGCGGTGTGCGCAGCAGCGGTCTGGCTGAAATCGCGCAGGTACACGATGAATTCCTGCAACAGGCGATCCCACAACTCCAGATTGCCGCGCAGGTGCTCGTTGCTCACCCCTGCGGCCACGACCACGTCCATTTCCATCAGCAGAAACTCCCCCTGCAACGACAACCGCGCAAACCGCCGTGTCGCGTTCCACTGCTCGGCCACGCCTTGGGGCAAATCACCCTGCACGCGCAGCGCACAGCTGAAGGTGAAATCAACAAAGCTGCCCTGCTCCACCGCCGGGTTGCCGAACCGCACGGCGTAGCCGATGCCCTGACTGGCGCTGAGCAACTGGACGATGCCGTTCTGTTCACTCTGGTTGACGCGGTAACCGGCGGCTTGCAGGACGTCGGTCAGTGATTGCGGGGAAACGTGGGTGATCAATTGAGTCATGGCTTTCTTCCTTGTTATCAGTGAGCGATCGCGGCTTGCGGCGCGTCGAATTGGGTTTTGTACAGTTCGTCGCCGAAGCCTTGCGCCAGCTCATCGAACTTGACCCGGGCGCTGCCGGCGAAGGGCTGGCGGATCTTCATCACCTCGGCGACGTCGATGTTTTCGTAGGCCGTGAGGATCTGTTTGGCGACGCCGTACATTTGCTGATTCTTGGCTGAACATTGCTGCACTTGTGTGTCACGTTCCGCCAGTTGCGCTTGCAGCTTCGTGCGTTCGGCTTCTTTGCCACGAGCGAGGACGAGCAACTCGTCGTAGGCTTTCTTGAACTTGCCAGTCTGCTCGGCACTGGCCGCCACTTGCGCCTGCGCTTGGCTGTGCAGGCTCTGCTGCTGCCCGGCCAGTTGCTCGGCAAGACCTTTGGCTTTGGCCAGTTCGGCGGTCAGCTGCTTGATCTGCGCTTGCGCTGCCTTGGCTTCGTTCTGCGCCGCCAGTTGCGCGGCGCTGGCCTGGGCCTGTTGGCTTTGCAGGGCCTGCAATTGCTGGGTGGTGCTGCGCAGTTGCGTGCGCAAGCGTTCTTCCATGCCTTCGCCGTTCGCCCCGGTGACAATCAACAAACCCAGGCCCAGCGCGAGAAAACGCGTGTTCATAAAGCTCTCCCGGCGCCTTAGAAGCGCGTGTTGATCTCAAGCTGCAAGACGTCGATGTCGAACGGCGCGCCGTACACCGCTTCGGTGCTCATCCAGCGACCCGTGGCGGAAACGTTCTTCGCCAGGCCGTAGTTGCCGCCCATGAAATAGCCCTTGGCGTTGGTGCCGCCGAGGTGGAACGACGAGTCGTTGAAGCCGTCCGGCAAGGCGTCCGGCTGGATGTACTTGTAGCCGGCGAACAGGTTCCAGTCGCCCTTGCGTTTGAGGTCCAGCGCGTTGCCGAGGGTGAACTGCACCATCCATGCATTGGCGCCGCTTTCGATCTCGCCGTTGCTGTCGAGGTTGTTGACGATCTGCCCGGCGGAACGCTTGCGCATGTCGCCTTCGTCGTAGCTGAGGTTGTGGATGTAGTTGCCTTGGCTGCGCAGTTTGAAGTCCTGCGGCAGGTCGGCGTCCCACACGACGTTGAGATCGAGCAGGTTGAACTCGGAGGCGAGACCGACGAATTGCGGCTGCGGCGTGGCGCTCGGGTTGAGCGGGTTCGGCGTGATGTCACGCAGCAGGAACACGCTGTTGCCCTTCTGCATGAACGCCGCGCGCGTCCCGTCGCTGTCGCAGCCCGGCGCGCCGGCCCACGGTTCGCAAGGGCTGGAGCGCTGGCCCTGGATGTCGTCGAAGCGGTAGTAAGCCAGCGCGCCCTTCAAGCGGTTGTTGCTGTTGATCGCCCATTTCGCGCCGAGCTGAGCGCCGTACAGCCATTTGTTGTCGCTCTCTTCCTTGTCGAAACCGTTGCTGCTGGAGGTGTCGTTGGTGTAGTCCACCGGGAACGCGCCGACGGTGCCGAACACGCCCCAATCGCGGTTGAGCTTGTGATCGAAAATCGCCGCCACACCGTCGAAATTCAGGTCGTTGGAATAGAGCATGTCGGTGGACATGAACGGGTTGGCGAAGCGCCCGCCGGTCAGGGTCAATTCGTCCATTGGCTTCCAGGTCAGGTAGCCCTGATCGAGCCAGATGTCCTTCTTGGCGAAGCCGCCGCCGAGGTTCTGCGTGGTCGATACCGGGTTGTTGTCCGAACCGGTGCCGATGCGAATGCCGGCGGTCCATTCCTCCGAAATCACCGCTTTCATGCCCAGGCGTGCGCGCAGGCGAAAGAGGTTTTCGCGGTCTTCGCGGGTGTTGAGCAACGGCGGCAGGCTGGTGCTGCTGTTGGGATTCACGTCGTACGGGCCGTTGTTGTTGAGCTTGGCGAAGTCGACGATTTCGTTGCTGTTGTTGCCCGAGTAGTACCGCGATTCGTCTCGCAGACGAATGTCGCCGTCGAAGCTGATGCGCGAGGCCCAGTCCGGAAAGGTATTCGGCGCGGCCCAGTTTTCCTGTTTGGCGGTGGCCATGACCTCGGCTTTGACCTGATCGCGGATCTGGTCGCGCACTGCTGCCGGTACGTACTGCACGCGCACATCCCCCGGCGCGGCGACCGGTCCGGCCGCGACTGCGGTGGACGCGGCAGCCTGTTTGGCCTGCGCCGCTTCGTTCTGCGCCTGGGCGATCAGCGCGTCGGCCTTGTCCTGTTTGAGAATGCCCTGCTCGACCAGCAAGCGGATCAGATTGATCGTGGCGTTCTCCGACGGCGCAGGCGCTGCCACGGCCTGACCGACCAGGGTCGCAATGACCATGCCGACCGCCAGGGACAATCGATTCACGTTGGAAATCATCTGCACACAACTCCTTTTGCCGAAGCTTGAATAAGTGAATTAACCCGGACGCCGCCCTTGCAGGGACAGGCGCACGGGCAAAGTGATGGAGGCCGGAGGCCGTTCGCTGAGGGCTGGCGCACCGCGTAAAGCGGCCAGCACCTGGGTATCGATTTGCGGGTTGCCACTGGACTTGATCAGCTCGACACGGGTGATCTCGCCGACGCTGCTCAGCCAGACATCGGCCTGCAGCGAGAATGCGAGGTTGCGCAGCTCGGGGTTCTCGCGCAGCAAACGCTGGAAAGTGAACGCGAGAAACTGGCTGTACGTGCCCGTACCCAACCGCCCACCACCCGCGCCGGCCATGCCGCCGCCCTTGCCCGCGCCGATGTTGAAAGCGTCGCTGCCGGCCTGCGCGTCGCCGTCCATTTGCATCGGATTGGCCAGATCGTCCGCCGGCGATGGCGGCGCCTCTTCTTCAGGCTTGACCTCTTCCGGCTCCGGCGTTGGCTCGGGCTCGACGACTTTTTCTTCCACCGGCGTTTCCGGCTCTGGCGGTTTTTCCGGCGGCGGTGGTGGCGGTGGTGGCAACGGAATGATCGTCGGCACCTTCGGCGCTTCGCGGCGCACGCCGGCCATGTCGTTGGCCCACTGCCAGAGGAACCACGCGGCGAGCGCGGCGACCAGCAGTCCGGCGCCCCACTTCACATAGCGCAACGGCGACTTTTGCACGGGCGGCGGATCAATCGGGAGTTGTGCGGTCATGACTCAGCCCTGACTCGGTTTGCCGGTAACGAGACCGACCTGGGACAGTTCGAGCCGGCGCAGCAGGTCGAGCACTTCGATGACTTTCTGGTACTGCACCGTCGCATCGCCGCGCACGATCACCGGAAAATCCGGGCTCTGCGCTTTCTCGATGCGCAGGCGCTCTTCCAGCTCGGCCAAAGTGACCGGATAGGCATCGAGGAACACCTGGCCGCCGTCGTTGACCGAGATCGCCTTGGTCTTGGCTTCCGACAGCGACACCGACGCGCTGGCCTTGGGCAGGTTGATCTGGATCCCGGAGACCTGCGCGGTGGCGGTGAGGATGAACATCACCAGCACCACCATCAGCACATCGACCAGTGGGGTGATGTTGATGCTGTCGACGGCGGCATCGTCATCATCGTCGTGGGAGGCATTTACGGACGCCATGGCAATGCTCCTCAGGCCAATACGGAGTGGTTGGCGTGATGGCCGCGCTGGTGCGACGCCTCACTGAACTGGCTCTCGCCATGCATCTCCGCCAGACGGGTGATGAACTCGTCGACGAACACACGCATGTCGGCGCTGACTTCCTTGTTGCGGGTGATCAGGCGGTTGTAGCCAAACAGCGCGGGGATCGCGACGAACAGGCCCATCGCCGTGGCCAACAGCGCGGCGGCCATGCCCGGCGCGATGGCGTTGATGTTGACGTCGCCGGCCATTGCCGTACCGAGGAACACCACCATGATCCCCAGCACCGTGCCTAGCAGGCCGATATATGGCCCGCCGGCGATAGCGTTGGACAGGGTCGAGAGTTTCGAACTCAGCTGCTGGTTCTCGCGGGTGCGCACGCCGTCCATCGAGCAGCGGATGGCTTCGATGGTCGCCGCTGAAACCGAGGAGGTATCGGCGCCCTGCTCACGGCGGGTGCGGATCTCTTTGACCGCCACCAGGTACAGGCGCCACAGCGACGAATGCTGCAGACGCTGAGCCAGTTGCGCGTCGTCAGCGAACATCTCCAGACGCGTGCCGACCTTGGCGAATTGCACGCGGAAGTCTTCGTTGGCAGCGGTGACGCGGCTGAGGCTGCGGTTCTTGCGCAGCATGATGATCCACGACTGGAACATCATCAGCACCAGCACGGCGATGATCACCCAGGCGTCGACTGGCACCGCGTTGAGCAGGAAGCCGAGGCTACCGAAGCCAAACCCGGATTGTTCCTCATCGACGCCGTAAGCCACCAGCTTCGACTCGGCGCCTTGCGAGGTGGCATCAGCCAGCAACAGCGCGGGCGGACGGGCGACTTTCGACAGGCGCAGCTCATCAATAGCGCCAGCGAATGGCTGGAACGCGCCTTCCTGCAGATCAGCGCCGATGGCCATGACCGAGTTGAACGCCGGCATCGCCTGAGCCAACGCAGCGCTTTCGCGACCGTTGATGTACAGGGTGACTTTCGAACCCTCGGCGGTCAGCGCAACGTGTTGCCATTGCGCCGGAGCCAGAGCTTGCGTGGCGGCGGCGCGCTGGCCGTCGATTTCCACGAACGGCAGGCCTTGGCTGACGCCGATCAGCAGACTTTGCGTGCCTTCGCGCCGAGCGAGAATCAGTTGCTCGCCACTTGCCTGATCCAGACGCAGCCAGGCGCTGAAAGTGAACGCGCTACCAGCGTTGTGTTGCAGCGACGGACTGGCCGGCAGGAGCAATGGTTGACCGCTGAACTGCAAGGCACGCCCGACGACGCCATCAATCGCTGTGCCGGTCGCGCTTTGCACGGTGTTGCCGTACGCCGTGGTGTCTTTCGCCGGGGTGCCGGTGGCGCCGTCGAAGTGATACAGCGCGGTGTAATTCGGATCGAAAGTGAGTTGGCCGTTGCCAGTGGCCGGGGCTTTCTGGTTGCCGTAGTACATCCAGATGTCCTGACGCTGACCGCCCTCTACATTCGGCACATCAACCCAGATCAGCGCCATGCCCATCAGCGCGTCAAAACTTTCGATCTGGTGGTTGAGCACGGTTTTGTCATCCGCCGCGACAAAGCGCAGATCGGAGCCGTCCTCTTTCACGCCGTCGAAGGTGAAGTTGCCAGTGTGCAGGCGCACCAGCAGCGCGGTGCGGCCGAGGGCCTGATTGATCGCCGCGCCTTGTGGCGTGGTGTCGACGGCGATCTGTTTGCGGTAATGCCAGTCGTCCTGCCACCAGGCCTGAGCCGTGGCCGGGAGCACGAAGCCCAGGCAGATCAACAACGAAAGGAAGAGGCGTTGCATGGACGTGCTCCGTTAGAAAGTGGCTTGGAGGTTGAAGTGCAGGCGCGATTCCTGCTTTGAGGTGTTCGGCCCTTCGAGTAGCGGGTAGCCCCAGTCGAGGCTGCCGGACAGCCATTTACTGAGGCTGGCGCGGGTGCCGAGGCCGACGCTGGCCAGGGCGTAATTGGCGTCCTGATCCGGCAGTTCGTCGCGCAGGTACAACTGCGCGCCTTCGGCGAAGGCATAGAAGCGCCAGTCCTGCATCCACGTGCCGGCAAATTTCGCCAGCGACGGTGTGCGCAATTCCTGGCTGAGCAAATAGCCGTCATCGGCGGTACGTTCAGCCGCGAGATAGCCGCGCACGGAGGTGGCGCCACCGGCGGAGAATTGTTCGTTGGAAACCAGCGGCCCCGAGGCGAGTTGGAATGCGGCTTTGCTTGCGCTCTGCCAGTCGCTGTCGAAGGTCCAGGTGTAGTTGGTGTCGCCCTTGAGCACGGCGAAACCCGGTTTGGCGCGATAACGTTTGTAGTCGAAGTCTTCGTCGTCGCTGCCGTAGCCGAACACGCTGCGCGTGGCGGCCACCAGACTCAGGCCGAGGCCGAGCTGGCTCTTTTCGCTGTAGCGAAAGCCGTTGTAGGCGAAGGTGAACGGTGCGTATTTGAGCGGCACCTTGTCGCTTTCGCCGGACAGGCTCAGGCGCTCGTCGAAGTCCTTGAAGTCGATGCCGGCGGACAGCGAGTTCGACCAATTGCCGCTCGAGGGCAACGTGTAAATCGCCGCGACGCCGTAGCTGTGACCCTTGCCGAGCACGTTGCTGCCGCCGATGGTGGCAACGTTGCTGTCGGACTGGTAACCGGAGAACTGCACGCTCCAGCGCTCGCTCAGCGGCGCGGTGTAGGACCCGGACCAGACCTTGGCGTTGTCGGTTTCCTGCGGCGCGGTGAAGAACGTCAGGTTGACGCTGTGGCCGAGCTGCCAGAGGTTGTTGTAACCGAGACTGGTGACGCTGCGCAGCTTTTCGGTGTCGGCACTGTAATCGTTATTGAGGCCGACGCTGGCCGTCCACGGGTTCTGGTCTTCGACCTGCAAGTCGACATCCATGGTGCCGGGGCGCTGACCTTCGCGCACCAGCGGCATGACCTGGCGACCGGGGGTCTTGTTGAGCTGCGCGAGTTCGCCCTGGACCTTGGCGAAGTCCGGCACCTCGCCTTCTTTCAGCGCCGGGACGTTGTCGCGAATGTCCAGCGGCGAATAGTGTTTGGCGCCGACCACGCGCACCCGGCCGACCTTGGTTTCGCTGACTTGCAAATAGACGATGCCATCGGCCACGGCCTGCTCGGGCAGCTCGACAAACACCGATTGATAGCCGCGTTCCTGATAGGCCTTCTGCAACGCATCGCGGGCGCCTTCGATGTCGCTCAAGGCTTTCTGCGGGCCGAGAAACGGGTACACCGCTTCTTCGATAGCCCGGGCATCGAGCACGGTATTGCCGCGCACGAAGTATTCGTTGACGTCGACCAGTCGCTGCGCGGCGGGCGCTTCTGTGCCCTCCTCGGCCAGCGCCGGCTGCGCGCCCGCCGTCACCAGCAGCCAGCCCCACAGTGCCAGCCGTGACGTGAAAATCCGTTCCACATTACCCCCTGAAATACGCGATGACCTGTGGGCGTTAGCGCCCGGTGTGCTGCGTCAATTGCTGATCGTTGTGGCGCAGGCGTGCTTGCCCAGCCAGGTGTGCAACAGCGCAAAGTTCAGCGAGAACTCGGGCATTTGCAGCAAGGCGCCGCAGAACACTTCGCCGATGATTTTCTGAATCAGCAGCACCGCGCGCGGCTCGTTGAGCAGCGTGGCGATGTCACGGCTGAGGGCGGTGAAACTCCAGACTTTCTGGTTCAGGCCGAGGCCGACGAACCAGCGGAACAGCAGGTTGTAGTTCAGTTGTTCATAGAGCTGCTGTTCACTGGGCACCGAATAGAGCAATTGCAGGAGCAGGATGTGCATCACCGTCTGCGCGGGAATGAGCATGCCGGGCGCGGCGTTCAGGTCGCGCAGCAGATCCTGGTGAGCGTCGAGCAGGTCGTCGATCTGCGGGCGCAACAACACCAGCGAATGGCCCGGCGGAATGTAGCTGGACACTTCCTTCAGAGCGCCCTGCCAGTCATCCTGCGAGACGATCCAGACCCACGGCGCGCCGTAGCGATACACCGAAACCGGCTTCTTGCGCGCGGCTTCGACGATCTTCGACAGGCGTTGATCGAGCTCCTGCATGCCCACTTTCGAATAGCGTTCCATAGTCCCCATTGCCTCACTCCCGGCGTCCCGCCTCGGCTTGCAAAGTACGCCCCGAAAGGCCCCTCAAGCGCGTTACACAGGCATGACCGGACTGGCAAAGGGCTACCGAACTTTTGTCATAAAAGCTTCATTACAGAATTGGTCGATGGCTAACGGGCAACACAAAACTCCAAGGGAACTAGCAGGCTAGCTCCCTCAGGTTTACTGTTTATTTGTATTTGGCTTTAAGGCTCGGGCGGACTTGAGTCCGGAGGCGATATCAATATCAAATAGATGATTAATCCAGTACCCCGCAGACGCCATACTGCAATTTAGTCACCTTACCCGATTAACGCTATTCACTCTTCAAATGAAAGAAACCTGTTACTTTGAGCCTCTGCGGTCCTGGTGGAACCGGAGAGCCTTTCAACGTCATATCCATACTGAACAATCCAGTGGCTTTCCTGGGTGACTCTGTATACGAGACAGCAAATGAACCAGACTCAACAACATACTCGAAATGGTAAGATTCGCTGTAGTCCATGTACATTACATCCAGCAAATCCTTCGCGTCATATATTGAAAACAACTCTCTTTTGGGGAACGTTAATAGCAATAGTTTTTTTGGCTCCATATTTCCTCCCAGACCCTGACGTACAGAAACGCTAAAACCGTAGGTTGTGTCGTCAAGGGTACAAACATCTGCGCGCATGCTTCCGAGCTGATCGGTTTCCACCTCAAACAGGCCCGTAGCATTTGCTTTAACCACTTCAGTGTCCGTCTTCATTTCTGTCATCCTGATAGGCTATTTGGCTATTGAAGAGCGGCACAGCCTGAACTTTCAATGCATGCTGCATAGACTGTGTCACCTACTACAAGTACAACTGGCGCGAACATGATGTCTACTGTCAGACTTGACAGTAGACAACGCCAAGAAATTGAGGCCAGTCTTTAACTGGCCACACTTTAACTAACAGCAAAACATCGCAACCATCGACAGCTCCTACAGGTTTTTTCGGTGTGAATGCCTGCTCTGCTCTGCTCTGCGTCTCTGCGTGACATACGCATGACATTTTCGGGGTTAAATCCGAGGGCATTCAGGCGTATAACCTGTAGAGACTTTTTGTTCTGCGTGCAGACTTCAATACAGGGTTGTGACATGACCACAGCAAACATCCTTGGCAACCTGTTCCCTTCGGTCAGCGACGTCCCGGAAAAATATCGCCTCGACGCTCAGGTCGAGCAGCGTGAATACCTGGTCGATGGCCAATTGCACCGCTGGGACGGCCCGCTCGCGCAGGTGCGCAGCCCGGTTTATCTGAAAAGCGAAAACGGCGAAGAACAGGTGATCCTCGGCAGCACGCCGCTGCTGGATGCCGACACCGCGCTCACCGCCCTCGACGCTGCCGTTCGCGCTTACGATAGAGGTCAGGGCCTGTGGCCGACGATGCGCGTTGCCGAGCGCATCCAGCACGTCGAAGCATTCCTCGGCCGCATGCGCGAGCAGCGCGAGGCCGTGGTCAAGCTGCTGATGTGGGAGATCGGCAAGAACCTCAAGGACTCGGAAAAAGAGTTCGATCGCACCTGCGATTACATCGTCGACACCATCAATGCCCTGAAAGAACTCGACCGCCGTTCCAGCCGCTTTGAGCTGGAGCAGGACACCCTCGGCCAGATCCGCCGCGTGCCGCTCGGCGTCGCCTTGTGCATGGGGCCTTACAACTACCCGCTGAACGAAACCTTCACCACGCTGATTCCGGCACTGATCATGGGCAACACCGTAGTGTTCAAACCGGCCAAGCTCGGCGTGCTGCTGATTCGGCCGTTGCTCGAAGCCTTCCGCGACAGCTTCCCGAGCGGCGTGATCAACGTCATCTACGGCAGCGGCCGCGAGACCGTCAGCGCGCTGATGGCCAGCGGCAAGATCGACATCTTCGCCTTCATCGGTACCAACAAGGCTGCCAGCGACCTGAAGAAGCTGCACCCGAAACCACACCGCTTGCGCGCTGCCCTCGGTCTGGACGCCAAGAACCCGGGCATCGTTTTGCCCGAAGTCGATCTCGACAACGCCGTCAGCGAAGCGGTCACCGGTTCGCTGTCGTTCAACGGTCAGCGCTGCACCGCACTGAAAATCCTCTTCGTCCATGAAGACGTGGTCGACAGCTTCATCGAGAAATTCAACGCCAGACTGGCCACACTCAAACCGGGCATGCCGTGGGACAGCGGCGTGGCGCTGACGCCGCTGCCGGAGTCGGGCAAGGTCGATTATCTGCATGGTCTGGTCGCGGATGCGCAAAGCAAAGGCGCACAGGTGGTCAACCCGAATGGTGGCGAGTCCCACGCCTCGTTCTTCTACCCGGCAGTGCTGTATCCGGTGAATCCGCAAATGCGCGTGTATCAGGAAGAACAGTTCGGCCCGGTCGTGCCCATCGTGCCGTACCGCCACCTCGATACCGTGATTGACTACGTGCTGGAATCCGATTTCGGCCAGCAGTTGAGCATCTTCGGCACCAACCCGGTGGCGGTCGGCCGCCTGGTCGACACCTTTGCCAATCAGGTCGGGCGGATCAACCTCAACGCCCAGTGCCAGCGCGGCCCGGACACCTACCCGTTCAACGGTCGCAAAAACTCCGCCGAAGGCACGCTGTCGGTTCACGATGCCTTGCGGGTGTTTTCGATCCGCACGCTGGTGGCGACCAAATTCCAGGAGAGCAACAAGGACCTGATCAGCGAGATCATTCGCGGGCGTGATTCGAGTTTCCTGACCACCGATTACATCTTTTGACGGGTGATCGGCAGGATTGAATGATCCTGCCGATCCGTCAGCCCCCCGGCGATTCAGTGACTACACTGAGCCCAGCATTGCTGGATGCCCGGGAGGCTGACCATGCTCGATTACTTCGCATTGGGTCTGTTGGTTTTTGTCGGTCTCGTGCTGTTTTACGGGATCATCGTGCTGCATGACATCCCGTACGAGATCGCTGTCCACCGCAACCATCCGCATCAGGACGCGATCCATGCCACTGGTTGGGTCAGTCTGTTCACCCTGCATGCGCTCTGGCCGTTTCTGTGGATCTGGGCGATGGCTTATCGCGAGGATCGCGGTTGGGGTTTCGGCGATGGCAAACCCATCCAGAATCACGTCAATCAACTTGAGCAGCAGGTCGTCGAGCTGCAAGCCCGGATCGAGCGGCTCGAAGCGCAGTCGCCGGTTGCGCCTCACTCTGACAGCCGGGGGATCTGAGCATGGATCTGTTGCTCATCCTCACATACGCCGCACTCTGCGTCGCCATCTTCAAGGTCTTCCGCATTCCGCTGAACAAATGGACCGTGCCCACCGCTGTCCTGGGTGGCGTGCTGATCATCGGCGCGCTGATTTTCACCATGAACTACAACCATCCCTATTCCGAGGTGGCGCGCTCCTACTTTGTCTCGGTGCCGGTCATTCCGATCATCAGTGGCCAGGTGATCGACGTACCGGTAAAGGGCAACGAACCCCTGGAAAAAGGCGACGTGCTGTTCCGCATCGATCCCACGCCTTTCCAGAACCGCCTGAAATCGCTGAAGGCGCAACTGGTTGCGGCCAAGGGTGACCGCTACCGCATCACCGAACTGATTCGCCGCAACTTCGGCACCCAGCGTGAACTGGATGCGGCCATTGCCCGCACCGACGATCTGCAGGCGCAACTCGACAATGCGCAGTTCGAGCTGGACAACACCGTGGTTCGAGCGCCGAGCAAAGGCTTTGTCACCCACGTTTCGCTGCGCCCGGGAATGATGGCGAGCAAGCTGCCGCTGCGCCCGTCGATGGTGTTTATTCCGCAGGAAGGTCAGTACTTCGCCGCTTGGATGCGTCAGAACAGCCTGTTGCGTCTGACCGTGGGCGACGAGGCCGAAGTCGCCTTCGATGGCATTCCCGGCAAGGTCTTCGCCGGTCGGGTGAAAAGTGTGATCGGGGTCATCGCCGAGGGCCAGGTGCAACCTTCCGGCACGCTGATCAGCTACACCGGTTCGCCACCGGCCGGACGGGTGCCAGTGATCATTGAAATCACTGACCCGGCGTTCGCCGAATACAGCGCGCTCATGCCGGGCGGCGCCTACGGGCAAGCGGCGCTTTACAGTCAGCACTTTCATCACATCGGCGCGATGCGCAAAATCCTGCTGCGCATGTCCGCCTGGATGAATTACATTTTCCCCTTCCATTGATTTGACTGACTCACGAGGTTCGCACTGACTACTTACAGCACCCACCGCCTGCCACCGCTGTTGCGCCGTATCCTGCGTCCGCTGCTGGACCCGTATCGGCGCTACCGTCACGCCCGCCTGATCCATTCCGTGCGGGTGGCCTTGGGATTGTTGGCGACGATTCTGCTGACCACTGGCATCAATCTGCCCCACGGCGAATGGGCGTCAGTGACCATGCTGGTGGTGATCGGCGGTTTGCAGCACCACGGCAACATCGGCAAAAAAGCCGCCGAGCGCGCCATCGGCACCTTGATCGGCGCGGGGGTCGGATTGGCCCTAGTGGCGCAGCACGCCTGGCTGGGCATGCCGTGGCTGACCTACTTTTCCATGGCTGTGGTCTGTGGGTTCTTCTCGTATCACGCGATTGGCAAGGGCGGCTACACCGCCCTGCTCTCGGCGATCACCGTGTTCATCGTTGCCGGGCATGGCGACAACCCGATCACCGATGGACTGTGGCGCGGCGTCGACATCCTGATCGGCATCGCCCTCGCCCTGGCGTTTTCCTTCGCCCTGCCGTTGTACGCGGTCTACTCGTGGCGCTACAACCTCGCCGACGCCTTGCGCGATTGCGCCACGGTATACGGGCGCATCATCAACGGTGAAGCGGTCAGCGCCGACGAGCATGTACGACTGATGAGCAAGGTGGGTACGGTGATGGTGCAGTTGCGCTCGCTGATGCCGTCGGTGTCCAAAGAAGTGAAAATCTCCATGACCGAACTCGACGCGATTCAGCGCAACCTGCGCATGTGCATCAGCACGCTGGAGATCCTCGGCAATATCCGTCCCAATGCCAGCGACCCGCAGGCCAAGGCACATCTGCAAACGGCGCTGAAGGCTGAGCACCGGCAGATTCGTGTGCAGCTGATCGGCATGGCTCGCGCGTTGAAAACCGGGGCCTCGCAACGGCTGGAGCGACCGATGGAGCTGCCAGCAGCGGACCTCGACGCGCCAGTTGCCAACACGCTCGACGGCTACCGGATGCTGACCCGACAACTCGCTGCCAATATCAGCGAGATGCGCCAGCGCCTGGCAGCAACCGCACCGCGCTGGAACATCTGATCCTTATTGCGCCGCCAGCCGCCGGGCTTTCCAGCCCCAACCTTGTTGCATGCCGGCGGCGGCCAGCAGGATCGCCGCGACGCCTATCCATTGCAGCAATTCGAGGCGATGGCCGAAGGCGAACCAGTCAACGAAGATCGCAGCGATCGGATAGATAAAGGACAGCGCGCCGGTCAATGCCGTCGGCAATTTTTGAATCGCGCCGTACAGCAAAACGTACATCAGACCGGTGTGCACGATCCCGAGAGTCAGCAGACTGGCCCAGGCATCTACGCCTTGCGGCAACGCATCGAAATGCGCGAACGGCGCGAGCAACAACACCCCGGTGCAGACTTGAATCAGCGCGATCAGATGTGGCGGCGTGCCGGTCAGGCGCTTGATGATCAGTGCCGCGATCGCATACAGAAACGCCGCGCCCAACGCCAGGGCAATTCCCATCAAGTAATCGTTACCCTCCTCGCCTTGCGTGCCATGGGCACTGACAATCGCCAGCATGCCCATGAACGAAATCACCAGCCAGAACAGCTTTTGCAGGGTAATTTTCTCGCCGAGAAACAGTGCCGCCAGACCGACCAGCATGAATGGCTGCACGTTATAGACTGCGGTGCCGATGGCAATCGAGGCGCGGGAATAGGACGCAAACAGCAGCACCCAATTGCCGACAATCGCTATTCCACTGAGCACCGCCAGCAGAAACGTTGTGCGGGTCAGAATCCCCGGACGTAGGAATCCGAACGCGGCGCAGACCAACAGCAAGGTGCCAGCGCCGAACACGCAGCGCCAGAACACCACGTCCAGCACCGGTTGCCCGGACACCAGCACAAACCAGCCGATCGTCCCGGATATCAGCATGGCGGCGGTCATTTCCAGCGAACCGCGGCGGATTGCGTTGTCCATCATGTTCTCCTGAGGCTGTGAGCGAAGCATGGCAAAAGTATGCCAAGCGCGCCGCGAGCTGCTCCAGCGCATAAAGCAGGCTAAACTTGATTTTCGCCTTTTTTATCGAGGGTGATTTGCGCCCTTTGCCTAATCCGGAGTTCGAATGTGACTGACGATATCGATCAGATCCTCATCAGCGCCCTGATGGAAGACTCGCGTCGCTCGCTCAAAGCGCTGGCGCAGATCAGCGGCCTGTCATCGCCCAGCGTGGCCGAGCGGTTGCGGCGTCTGGAAGAACGCGGCGTGCTCAAGGGCTACACGGTGGAGATCGATCCGAAATGCTTCGGCTATCAGTTGCAGGCGATCGTCCGTGTGCGGCCGCTGCCAGGGCAATTGCAGGAGGTTGAGCGGCAGATCATGTCGATTCCGGAGTTCACCGAATGCGACAAGGTCACCGGTGACGACTGCTTTATCGCCCGCCTGCACGTGCGCTCGATGGAGCAGCTCGATACCCTGCTCGACCGCCTGAATACGTTGGCTGAAACCAACACCGCGATCGTCAAGAAGACCCCGGTCAAGCGACGTCTGCCACCGATGGCGTAGATGCCTTTTGCCTTTGATCGGCGTAGATTGTGGTTTTTTCGCGGCTAAGGAATGGCGATATGAAAATTCAGGCAATACTGCTGGCCGGCATGCTGCTCGGCGGCTGTGGCACGATTCATACGGTGGCGCGCGACGACCAGGCTGCCATTGACGGGCTCAAGCAGCAGAAAAGTTATTGCGGCGCGGTGCCGAGAATCTACAGCGGCCTCGCTTATGACTTCTGTTCTTTGAATGCGCCGCTGGCCTCGGGTGTCGATGCCGATAATCATCGCAACACTGCGATCCCGGGGCTGTTGGTTGATGCAGTGGTCTCCGGTGCCCTCGATACGCTGCTGCTGCCGTACACGATCTACCGTCAGCAAGTGGACGGCAGCATCGTCATCAATTGAGCAGACACTTTTCTCCAGACGATAAAAAACCCGCCGAAGCGGGTTTTTT
The DNA here is from genome assembly GCF_979253165.1 of Pseudomonas sp. AC083. Lineage (NCBI taxonomy): Bacteria > Pseudomonadati > Pseudomonadota > Gammaproteobacteria > Pseudomonadales > Pseudomonadaceae > Pseudomonas > Pseudomonas sp. AC083. The sequence continues at coordinate 167,515 of NZ_CEEDDH010000001.1, read as the reverse complement.
ATTGCAGCCATTACGATCAGTCGTCGCGGCTCATGATGCCGAACAGTTGCAGCAGGCTGACGAACAGGTTGTAGATCGATACATACAGGCTGATGGTCGCCATGATGTAGTTGCGCTCGCCGCCGTGGATGATCGCGCTGGTCTGGAACAGAATGCACACCGACGAGAACAGCACGAAGCCGGCGCTGATCGCCAGTTGCAGGCCGCTGATCTGGAAGAAGAAGCTCGCCAGCGTAGCGCCCAGCAGGACAAAGAAACCGGCGGTGATGAAGCCACCGAGGAAGCTCATGTCCTTGCGGGTGATCAGCACGTAGGCCGACAGACCACCGAACACCAGTGCAGTCATGGCGAAAGCCGAGCTGACCACTTCAGCGCCGCCCTGCATGCCCAGGTAACGATTGAGGATCGGGCCGAGCAGGAAACCCATGAAACCGGTCAACGCGAAGGCGGAAACCAGGCCCCACGCGGAATCACGGAGTTTGTTGGTGAGGAAGAACAGCCCGTAGAAGCCGATCAGCACCACGAAAATGTTCGGGTAGCCGACACGCATCTGCTGGGCTACGAAGGCCATCACGCCGCTGAATGCGAGGGTCAGGGCCAAGAGACCATAAGTGTTGCGCAGGACGCGGCTAACCTCTAGCTGCTCAGCCTGCACGCTGTTATTAACTGCGTAATCCTGTTCGCGCATGGCGACACTCCTGTTGGTTTGAAACGTTCAGTCGCAAAGATCATAACAGACGCTCTGTAACAAGCCATGCAGAGAGTTTGACAGTGTGTTTCATTCAGGTATTATGGCGCCCGCAACGCAAACGGAGGTGTGGCCGAGTGGTTTAAGGCAACGGTCTTGAAAACCGTCGACTGTAACAGGTCCATGAGTTCGAATCCCATCGCCTCCGCCATCTTTATACGACAAAGCCCTGATTATTCAGGGCTTTGTCGTTTCTGCAAGACATGTTTTGCGCAGCAGCGTTTGCGCATCTATTGAGTCATTTCTCAGCAGTGCCTCGTACACCTGAGGCGCTGCTGTCCAGATAGCCAATGCGTACTCCCTCAGCCAAGCGACTCAAAGACCGCCTTCGCACGCTGTTGCACCGACGCCTGAGGTCTGAGCATTTGCTGCCAGGCGAGCTGCGCCTGGACCTTGGCCACCGAATCCAGCACTTTCTGCGCCCAGCGATCATCCTCGGGATGCACCACGACCACCCGGAAGCCATGATCCTTGCCTTCAATCTGCACGCCCTCCGAATCATCGACATGCAAGTCGATATCGAACGCTGGCGGATACTTGGAAGGCGCATTCGACATTCCGTGCGCCGTCAGGGCACGGTTGTGCAGCACGCTGTTGACCACGCCGTCGACGCGGATGCCGTACAGCGCCAGCCAACGCCTGATATAGGACGGCGTGCGCCCGGACGACGTGTAGACCCAGACACTGCAATCCTGGCGACGCAGCTCGCGGATCAGCGATCGTGTGCCCATCCGCAAAGGTTCACCCAGCCAGCGATGAATACAGGCCGGTAGTCGACTGTTCTCGACTGCGCAGTGATGAAGCTGGCAGGCGAGCGTGTCATCGATATCGAACGAAATCCGTATGCGCTGACGTTCGAACAACTGCGGCAAAGCGCAGCGGATAGCCTGCCCTGCCCGGCTGCCGAAGGTTTTCAATCTGGCAAATGCTGGTGCCCAGTTCATCAATGGCCACCTTGAGAGAGAGGCAAAGGCTTGCCTTTGAGAAAGAACTTCATTGGATCGGGCGCCTGTTCTTCTAAGAATGCTGCATATTTTTTCTTGATCTTTGGCAATTCGTACAACGCCTTGACGCCATGCTTAGCGGAGTTGCGGATGACCGAAGACGGGTTGAAATAGCCCTCGGCGTTTTCCAGGGTCAACACGAATGGAGGCAGCCCTGCCCGCATGAGCAAGTAGCTGACAATCAGCGAGCCACTGCGGTTGTTGCCTTCGATAAACAGCTGCGGCTTGCTCAGAATGCGCACATAGACACCCGCTGCACGCTTCCAGACTGACTCACTACGATACGCGCAATACCAGTTGTACAAGTCCTTGATGCCGCCCTCGACGTTGTTGAAGAAGTGCGCCTCAGTGGCCGCCAGATGCTGGGCGTATTCGAGCCGGCGTGCCGGATCCCGGCCGCAAAGCACTGTGGCATTGATCTCCAGCATCAGGTTCAGTTGCTGCAGATCGAACAGGTCGACGCCGCGGGCAACATATTCGTCAACCAACGCATAGCCTTCAAGCACATTGTGCAGAACTTCGTCAGTGAACGGGTCCCGAGGCTCGGTGAAGTGCCGGCTGAGCTCGGCGAAACGGCTCTGCACTTTCCGCAGTGCGCGTTCAATCGCAGGCAAATCAAGGCGATGCGTGGCAGGCATTGGAGCTCCTTGGAAACGCTTGGTAAATGTCCACCGATGCCCGCCAAATCCATTTGGCTTGTGCAGGTAGGCGGCCGTGACCGGTGTTGAGGCTTAGCTGAACTTGCCGCTGATGTAATCGCCGGTCATCTGTTCACGCGGATTGTCGAAGATCTGCGCCGTCGGGCCCATCTCGACCAGATAACCGGTGCGTGTGCCCTGGGAAATATCCACCGAGAAAAACGCCGTGGTGTCAGCAACACGGATGGCTTGCTGCATGTTGTGGGTCACCAGTGCGATGGTGTAGTCCTTCTTCAACTCGACCATCAATTCTTCGACGCGTCGGGTGGCGATCGGGTCGAGTGCCGAACAAGGCTCATCCAGCAGCAGGACTTCCGGCTCAGTGGCGATCGCCCGGGCGATACACAGGCGTTGTTGCTGGCCACCGGAGAGCGACAGGCCGCTGACCTTGAGCTTGTCCTTGACTTCGTCCCACAGCGCGGCGCCTTGCAGCGCATGCTTGACCCGGTCGCCGATATCGCCCTTGTAGCGATTGAGGCGAAGACCAAACGCCACGTTGTCGAAGATGCTCATCGAGAACGGGTTGGGCTGTTGAAACACCATGCCGATGTAGCGGCGCACGACCACCGGGTCGACGCCCTTGCCATAGACATCCTGCCCGAGGAAATGCACATGGCCCTCGAAACGAAAGCCCTTCACCAGATCGTTCATCCGGTTGAGGCTGCGCAGCACGGTACTTTTGCCGCAGCCTGAGGGACCGATGAATCCGGTGATCTTGTTTTTCTCGATGGGCACGTGGCTGTCACGTACTGCCATGAAGTTGCCGTAGAAAATCTTGTCCAGTTTGCAGTCCATGACTACAGGCGCCTGGGTGACAAACGGAGCGGCAATTTGCGCAGTGGATACGTTCAAAATCAGATGCTCCCGTTCTTAATACTTGGGCTTGCCGAAAATCCGGCTGATGATGTTCACGAACAGCACGATCATCACCAGCACCAACGAGGCCGCCCATGCGAGCTCGAGCTGGTTATCGAAAGGCATGCCGGAGAAGTTGTAGATCAGCACCGCCAGCGAGGCAGTCGGGTTCATGACATCGAGATTGCCCTGGTGGTAGATCCAGTAGTTGCTGAACAGCGCGGTGAACAACAGCGGTGCCGTCTCGCCTGCGGCACGCGCCACGGCGAGCATCACACCAGTCAGGATCGCCGGCATGCCGGTCGGCAAGATGATTTTCCAGATGACCTGCGAGCGAGTGCAGCCCATGCCATAAGCAGCATCTTTCATGATCTTGGGCACCATCCGCATCGATTCTTCGGCGGTCAGCACCACGATAGGCAGCATCAGGACGGCGAGCGCCACGCCACCTGCCGGTGCCGAATACGTGCCGGTGGTCATCACTACCAAGGCGTAGGCAAATACACCTGCCAGGATTGATGGCAGGCCCGTAAGCATCTTGGCGGCAAAACGCGCGGCGTTGCCCAGCTTGCTATCCGGCCCCAGTTCAGCCAGAAAAATGGCCGCCATGATTCCGACCGGCACCGCGATTGCTGCCGCGATACCGACCATCACAAAGGTACCCGCCATCGCGTTGCCGAAACCGCCGCCCATCTCGAAGCCGGTCGGCGGCAGTTCGGTGAAGACTTCCAGGTTCAGACGCGCGCCACCACGAGTGATCAGCATGTAGAGCACGGAAATCAGCGGTACGCTGGCGAGCAAAGCACCTGCCCAGACCAGGGTGGTCAGGATCAGGCTACGCAGCGCGCGGCCTTCGAACCTGCGTTGCAAACTGGGCATCGCACCGGTTGGCGCCGTCAGGTCTGTTGCTGCGGTCAGATCAGTCATCACTTGTTACCCCGTTGGGCGTACATCATGATCATCGAGCCGAAAATGTTCACGATCAGCGTAATCAACATCAGCACGAGCGCGGCATACATCAACACCTCGATCTCGTTCGGCCCGGCTTCGGGGAAGTTCAGCGCCAGCAGAGCGGCAAGCGTGTTAGCGGGTGCAAACAGCGAGAGGGAAATGTTGTTGGCATTGCCGACCAGCATGGCCAGCGCCATCGTTTCACCCAGCGCGCGCCCCAGGCCCAGCACCAGCGAGCCGAAAATGCCGGTGGCGGCCGAAGGCACCATCACTTTGAGAATCGCTTCCCAATGGGTTGTGCCCATGCCGTACGCGGCCTGTTTGGTTTTCATCGGCACAGCCGTCAGCGCGTCCTGCGACACGGCGGCAATGGTCGGCAGAATCATGATCGCGAGCACCAGCGCTGCGGGCAGCAGGCCCGGACCGCTCAGGGACGTGCCGAAAAAAGGTATCCAGCCCAGTTCGCTGTTCAACCAGGTCGTCAGTGGCCGAATCGCCGGGATCACCACATAAATTCCCCACAGGCCATAGACCACGCTGGGAATGGCTGCGAGCAGTTCGACGATGGTGCGAAACAGCGCAGCGAGCTTGGTTGGCAGGAAATCCTGGGTCAGGAAAATCGCCATGCTCACGCCAAAGACACCGGCGATCAGCAAAGCGATGAAGGCGCTGTAAAGCGTGCCCCAGATGGCCGGCAGGATGCCGTATTTGCCCTGGTTGACGTCCCACACGCTGCCCAGAAGCACATCGAAGCCGTGCTTCTCCATACCGGGAAGTGCCTTGCGTCCGACTTCGAACACCAGTGCAAATACCAGCGCCAGAATCAGTACCACACCGATGCGTGCGAGCGCGCGGAAGGTACGATCAACCAGAAAATCCTTCGTCGAGGGTGGCTGGCAGGCAGAGTCGGGATTAACCGGTACGACAAAAGGTTTGTTCATGGGCTAAGTCCGGAACAGGGGGAAAACTCTCCCGGCGTGGCGCAGACGCACACGCCGAGAGAGACCTCACGGCGTTACTGAATGTTGGCGGACGCTTTGCGAACCTGTTCGACGACCGATTGTGGCAACGGGATGTAACCCATCGAATCGGCAATCTTCTGCCCCTCGGTCAGGCTGTATTCGACCATTTCACGCATGGCCTTGGCCTTGGCCGGGTTGCCATTGTCCTTGCGGAAAATCATCCAGGTATAAGAGGTGATCGGATAGGACTTGGCACCGTCCGGATCAGGCAGCCAGGCCACCAGGTTTTCCGGCATCTTCACCGCTGCCAGGGCCTCGGCACCGCTTTCGGCGTTTGGCACGACGTAATTGCCGGCCTTGTTCTGCAACTGGGCAAAATCGACCTTGGCGAGCTTGGCGAAGCCATATTCGATGTAACCAATCGCTCCAGGGGTCTGGCGTACGGTCGCCGTCACGCCATCGTTTTTCGGCGATTTGATGAACTTGTCGCTGGCCGGCCAGTTGACGGTGTTGCCCTCACCCAACGCCTGCTTGAACTCGGCGTTGACGGTTGCCAGGTGCTTGGTGAATACCGCGGTCGTACCGCTGGAATCTGCACGCACGACAACGGTGATCGGCGTATCGGAGAGTTTCAGGTCCGGGTTGGCTGCGACGATCTGCGGATCGTTCCAGCGCGTGATCTTGCCCAGGAAAATGTTGGAATAGACGTCGCGTGGCAGCTTCAGGCCCTTGGGATTGCCCGGCAGGTTATAGGCCAGCACGATTTCCCCGGCGGTCATTGGCAGCAACTGCACGCCTTCGGCGACCTTGGCGATATCTTCGTCTTTCATTGCCGAGTCACTGGCAGCGAAATCCACGGTTTTGTTCAAGAAGTCCTGTACGCCCGCGCCACTGCCCTTGGATTGGTAATCGACAGTGACGCCATCGGATTTCTTGCTGAAATCCTTGAACCAGGTCAGATAGATCGGCGCCGGGAAACTTGCTCCGGACCCCGTCAGGCGAACATTTTCTGCTGCAAAGGAGGCCGAGGTAGCACAAAGAGATACCGCAATGGCGAGCGCAGCAGACTTCATCAAACTTTTCATTAAATGACACCTAGTGATTACGGGCTCCCGAACTCTGCAGCAGTTTTGTGACGATTTCATGAAAGCAAAGTGGCAAGCGTTACCCTCATGGTCCGCAGCAGCGCCTATGGATGTAATCGGCTTCCGGGTTTCGAAAAATCGAATCTTCCTGTGCCGGGCTTGTCACTACCCCCTGATCCCGAGCAGTCACGTGCCAGGTTCACATTGCAAAAACGCCACTTTTCCCCAGCCTTTATGGCCCTCAACCGGAAATGGCGTTAGCATTTCACTCATTCGGCTGAACAAGCCTGTTTATTCAGATCAGGGTCGCATTGTGGAAAAGCTAAAACGCCTTCAAAGCGGGATCGAAGGGCTCGACGCGCTGCTTCAGGGGGGCTTTGTCGCCGGCGCTTCATACATCATTCAAGGGCGCCCGGGCTCCGGCAAGACCATCCTTGCCAACCAGCTAGGGTTTCACCATGCCCGCAACGGCGGCCGTGTGCTGGTCGCCACGTTGCTGGCCGAGTCCCACGACCGCCTGTTCCAGTTCCTGTCGACCATGAGTTTTTTCGACGCATCGCGAGTCGGCGCCGAAATTCAGTTTGTCAGCGCATTCGATACGCTGGAAAACGAAGGCCTCGATGAAGTCGTGAAGCTGCTGCGACGCGAAATCACCCGGCAGAAGGCGACCGTCATGGTCGTCGACGGCCTGCTCAATGCACGCTCCAAAGCCGACTCGCCGATCGACACGAAAAAATTCATCTCTGAACTGCAAGGCCATGCCGCATTTGCCGGTTGCACCGTGCTGTTCCTGACCAGCTCGCGCCTGGATGACGGCAGCCCGGAACACACGATGGTCGACGGCGTCATCGAAATGGGCGAAGAGCTGTTCGGTACCCGTTCGGTGCGCCGCATTCATTTGCGCAAGACTCGCGGCAGCGGCGCGTTGACCGGTCTGCACGAATGTGAAATCACCGATAACGGCCTGGTCGTCTACCCGCGCCTCGAAAGTCTCTACAAGCGCCCTTCCGCCCCCGACAGCGCGGACATGACGCGCATTCCAAGCGGCATTGCGTCGCTCGACGAGATCTTCGGTGGCGGCTTGCACAGCTCCAGCGTCACGCTGGTCATGGGTCCTTCCGGCATCGGCAAAACCACGCTGGGCCTGAAGTTTCTCGCGCAATCTACGGCCGAAGCGCCTGGCCTGCATTTCGGTTTCTATGAAAGCCCGCAGCGCCTGCGCCTGAAAGGCCGTTCGCTGGGCATCGATATTGAACACATGGAACACAGCGGCGCATTGAGCATCGCCTGGCAGCCAACAACGGAAGGTTTACTCGACGGCCTCGGCGCACGCCTGCTGAGCCTGGTCGATGAGAAAGGCATCAAGCGCCTGTTCATCGATAGCCTGAGCGGCATGACACGGGTGTCAACCACACCGGAACGCATCACCGACTTTTTCAGCGCGCTGATGAATGAGCTGCGATCCAGAGGCGTTACGGTGTTCGCCTCATGGGAAATGCGCGATCTGTTCGGCTCCGAGGTCAGCGCACCGAACTCTGACCTGTCCAGTATTGTCGACAACCTGATCCTCATGCGGTTCTTTGAAAATCACGCTGAACTTCGCAGGACGCTTTCCATTCTTAAGGTACGCGATAGCTCCTACAACCCGTCGCGGTTAGAGGTGGTTGTACGCGATCAAGATGTGTTCCTGGAAAAGGCTTTGAAAAATGAACCTTCAGTCGCAGCTGAGTCATTGCCTGGTTCAATTTCGTAAGTCTTCAAGCGGGTTGAAATAACATGACCACCATTCTGGTAGTCGACGACGAGTATCTGATTGCTGACATTCTTGGCTTTGCGCTTGAGGATGAGGGCTTCATGACCGTGACCGCGAGCAACGGCAAGAAAGCGCTCGAGGTGCTGGAAAGAGAACGTCCGGCGCTGGTTATTACCGACTTCATGATGCCAGTCATGGACGGCCTCGAATTCGCCGAAGCCGTGCGTGCCCAGCCGTCCGTCAAACACTTGCCGATCATTCTCATGAGTGGTGCGCAAGCGCACATCGGCATGCAGCGCTCGGATCTGTTTGATGTAGTGGTGCCCAAGCCGTTTGATATTGCGGTGATTGTGGCTGAGGTGAAGAGGCTGTTGGGCTCATAGATACTCGACGACAAAGGCAATTTCGGCATTGGCATCGCCCGCTCGCATTTGCGCATTGGAAGGCTCGATGCGCACGAAGCGGGCTTGCAAGGAAACGGATGCATTACCGCCGCTCGATGTTGGCGCTTTCATTATGTAATTCTGGTTCAGCTTGAGTATCGTCCTGTCACTGAAGCGCATTTGCAATGCCAGCCCTTTGGCAGTGGAATTACTGTTGAGGTGTACCACGCCGGTATCAGCGCTCCATGCAGGGCTGCCCGCAGTGGGCGAAAAGGAGTACCTGAAGTTATTGATTCCGGGAGGACAGTTTTTCATATCAAGAAAGAAGTATTTCTCCTTGGCATAGTCACCGTTCTGCAAAAAATCGCTCATGGTGTAGCTGCCCATATCCACTTTCACATCAGGTGTTTCACAAGACTGCGAGACGATCCGCGTGCCATTTGTATTCATTGCCAGAGGCTCGATTTCTGCAGCGACGAAGGTCCCAAGTTGGCCTGAGGGTATCGTCGCACTGCCGGAAATAGTTCCCGTCTTTACAAAACGCAAGATGTGCTCAGAACCATTCCAACCCCAACCGCCAGCAGTGTCGGTAGTTCCTGGAAAGCCTTTCCACGCTTTCCCCGATGGCGGTCGGCCCCATTGCCAGCCGATTCCGGTATTTCCGATAGGAAAAATCTCCGCGCCCGGCTGAGTAACGCCGACAGTATTGCGTACACCTTCGTTGTGTACCGCAGAGCACCTGAATGAGCTGGGTATGGCGCCCAGGGTCACGATCGGGCTTTCATAGATAACCGTGCCGTTGGGCGTGTCACGAGGCACCGAGATCGTGGCTGGAAGAACCACCCTGACACTGCCCTTGGAATGGTCGGGATAAAATTCGCAAACTGCAGCCATTGCGTTAAATGGCAGTAAATACAAAAAACCGACAATTAAAACATGGGAAAACTTCATAGCAATCTCTCTGAACTCGCCGTGCTTGCAAACATTTGAATGGCGGACGATTGCGTGAACTATCAGCAGTAAACGCCACCAAAGCGGCAGCAGACGATAATGAAAAAAAGGAGCTTGAGCAAAAAGTTTATTTATTCGCAAACAAGACAATTCTCATGGACCCACAAGAAACTTTAGATAGTCGGTTTAAACAAGAAGCCTTCTGCGAATTCGTTAACAAATGTTAGCCGTTATCGACATACGCAAATAGAGCACAATTTAAGACTCGTCTTAAAGGCCCAGCGAATCGAGGTTATTACACTGTCTACTCTTGATAGGAGAAACGATTCCGTGAGAGCCCTCGATACCCTCAATAGCTCAAAACCCCAGAGCAACGCCGCCATCTACTGCCTGACCATTCTTGCGCTGGCACTGATCGCCATGACTGTGGTCGCCGGCTACCAACTCAATGAACTGTTTCCACTGAAGGCTGTGGTGCAACAACAGGAGGTCCAACTCACCCAACGCGCCGATGCAATCCAGTCGATGAGCGCAGAACTGAAGCGCCTGGCGGAACAGAAACAGGTTTTGGAAGCCGACCTGCTTAGCGCAAAGGAACAGGCGAAGGCCGCTGAGCACGCAAAAACCGAACTCGAAAACAATCGACAGGCAGCCCTGACCAGCGCGGCGTTAGAGGATGAAGATTCACTGTGCGCGATCATCGAGCAAAACATCCGACTTGTTGCGGACCAACTCAATCGCGACGATTTCTTCCGCCTGCGTGATGAGCGCGAAGCTGAAGCCGAAGCGGTACTTGAAAGCTATGAAAAACAACTCGCCAGCTGCATTGAACAGTTGACAGCACAAACCGCATCGCCAGCACAATCTGACTCTGCACCCCATGCGCAGGACTTTGCTGCGCCGATCGAGCGCTGATCAAAAAGCCCTGGTAGCCAGGGCTTTACGTTTACTGATTAAAGTTTGAATTCCTTGGTCAGTTTGTTCAGCGACGCGGCCAATGTTCGAACTGTACGATGCCAACGGCCAGCCGATTCCATTCGGCGCGGTGCTGTTGGATAGCGACGGCAAACAACTGGCATTGTCAGATCCGACGGGCAAAGCCCTGGCGCTGGTGACCAAAGATCACGGTGTCATCACCATCAAGTGGCAGGGCAAAAGCTGCCCCGTGCCATACAAGCTGCCGGAAAAGGTCGAAGGTTTGAACTACGAGCAATATCGGTTGGCCTGCTCTTCGAGCGCGAAGTAGACCGACCGCGAGTTTGTCACTCTACGCCCCCTCAGCCAGAACACAGCCCTGATGATTCAGGGCTTTTCAATGCGCACAGTTTGGACATTGCCGTCATCAATAACATCGGAGTTTGCAAAACAGCTGCAATGACCAGGCAATCACTCCCAAGGCGCCGGTGACCACGCTTCCACCAGCCTGTCGATAAACAGCCGAATCTTCGGCGACAGGTGTCGCTTGCTCGGATAAATCACCCGGATCGGCTCGGCAGCCTCGGCGTACTCTGCGAGCAACTGCACAAGCTTGCCACTGCGCAGGTCATCGTTGACCACATAGGATGGCAACGTCGCGATACCGAGGCCTGCCGCAGTCGCCTGATGCAAGGCTTCGGCGCTGTCCATTTGCAGCCGTCCGGCATGAATGACCGGCACAGGCTGACCATTGACGCGAAAATTCCACGCCAGCAATCGGCCGCCGCTGACGAAGTGCAGGCACGCATGCCCGGCCAGATCTTCGGGTGTCTGCGGTGCCGGATGTTCATTCAGATAATCGGGCGAGGCACAGGTGATCATTTGCTGGTAAGCCACCGTGCGCGTGAGTAGCCCGGAGTCTTCCTTGGGCGGACCGATGCGAATCGCCAGATCGAAACCCTCGTCGATCAGGTCGACCAGCCGATCGGAAAACGTCGCGTCGATGGCGAGCGACGGCCAGTCTCTCAGACAGCGCTCGATGTGCTGCACAACGTGCAGCCGGCCCAGTGCTACCGGCAGGCTCATGCGCAAGCGGCCGCTGGGCGTCGAACGGCGGAACGCCAAAGCCTCTTCGACCTCGTCCAGATCCTGCAAGATGCCCACACATCGCTCATACAGCACCCGACCATCGTCGGTCAGGCTCAGGCTGCGGGTGGTGCGGTTGAGCAGACGGACCTGCAGACGCGATTCGAGCCGCACGATCGATTTACCGACGGCCGAGCGGGTCAGCCCGAGTTGCCTGGCCGCCGCCGTAAAACTTCCAGTATCCACCGAGGCGACGAAGGCGGCGATGTCGTTCAGGTTATGCAGTTCCATGTGGCCTCCGGGTTTGGCATTCAGGCGGCTTGGCACCGGTTATGGGGAAACCTATTCCCCAATCATGAGCATACCATTTCGATTAGTTAAGCCATCACTAACGTCTGATCGAGGTCATATGAACATTGAAGTAAAAGCAGCTGTACAAACCTGGGCCAACAGCCTCAGCGATCTGGTGCCCGTGCTGAAGGGTATCGATACCACCACTAAGATGAGCGACATCCGCGATGCCTACGCAAAAATGCTCGGGCAGAATCAACCACCGGCTGGCGTGAGGTTTGAAGCAGTCGACATGGGCGGCGTGCCCGCTACGCTGGTGACTCCGGATGAACTCAAGACCGACGCGGTGCTGATGTACATCCACGGCGGTGCCTACATCGTCGGTCGACCTGACGGCTACCACGGCATCGGCGGCAACTACGCAAAAATGCTCGGCGCGCGGGTGTACATGCCGGATTACCGCCTCGCACCCGAGCATCAGTTCCCCGCCTCCATCGATGACACTTTGCGCGCCTATGAGTGGTTGCTTGAGCAGAACATCGCCGCCAGCAAGATTGCCTTCGCAGGCGAGTCGGCGGGTGGCGCGATGGTGGTCAGCGTGATGGTCGCGGCAAAATCCAAAGGCTTGCCCTTGCCCGCAGTGGGTTCGTCCATCTCGCCATGGGCCAACCTCGAACACACCGGCGCTTCCATGAGCAATCGTGAAGGCCTTGATCCGCTGAACTCCAAGCCCGTGCTGGATATCCTCGCGCGAGCCTTTCTCGGCGACACCTTGGCCAACCATCCGCTGGCGTCGCCGGTGTTCGCCGACGTCACCGGACCGCCACCGATTCTGGTGCAGATCGGCGAAAACGAACTGATGCTCAGTGACGCCATGCGTCTGGCCAATCACCTGGCGGACAACCGCGTCCGGGTCAATCTTGAAGTGTGGCCCGGCATGTTTCACGCCTGGCATTTCTACGCGGGCACGCTGGACGAGGGGCAGCAGGCGCTGGAGAGTTCGGTGCGGTTTATCGAGACGGGATTGACTGAGGCTAATCGCTGACCAAACTGCGTCCGCTGCTGATCGGGGACACTTGTCGCTGTATAGCTCGGCGCCTTGGCGGTATGGTGATTTGCCGACCGCCGAGGAACCGTGAATGCCGAAAAAACCATCAGCCCCTGAGAACACCGCCAGTGCAGCCGACATCGAACGCGCCATTCTGGCCTTGAACAAAATGGCCGAACGCCTGTGGGGCGACGGGCGTGAAGCCGAGGCCAAGGCGCTGCTCGATGCACTGGATGCGCTGAACCGCGCCCTCGACCGGATCCGCATCGGCGAAAGTCGCAGGGCCGTCACCCTGCACTGAATCAGACCTGATAGAACTCGCGATACCACTGCACGAACGCTTGCACGCCCTGCTTGATCGGCACCTGCGGGCTGAGGTCGATGCAGCGTGCCAGCGCCGATACGTCGGCCCAGGTCTTCAGCACGTCGCCCTCCTGCATCGGCAAATAACGGCGCTGAGCCTTGATGCCCAGTGCCTGCTCCAAGCATTCGACGAAGCTCATCAGCGCTACCGGACTGCCGCGACCGATATTGAACAGGCGATTGGTGCCGCGCTCGGCGCTGAGTGCGGGCGGTTTGTCGAGCAGTCGGAAAATCGCTTCGACGATGTCGTCGATAAAGGTGAAGTCCCGCGCCATTTCGCCTTGGTTGTAGAGGTCGATGGCGCGCCCGTTGAGCATCGCTTCGGTGAATTTGAACAGCGCCATGTCCGGTCGCCCCCACGGGCCGTACACGGTAAAGAAGCGCAGGCCGGTGGCCTGCAAGCCGTAGAGATGGCAGTAACTGTGGGCGAGCAGTTCGTTGGCGCGTTTGCTCGCGGCGTACAACGAAACCGGTTGATCGACCGGATCGTCTTCTGCAAACGGCATCTTGGTATTGGCGCCATACACCGAACTGCTCGATGCATAGATCAAGTGCTCTGGCGGGTGACGACGGCACGCTTCCAGAACGTTGAGAAACCCGACCAGATTCGACTGCGCATAGGCATCAGGATTGTCCAGCGAGTAGCGCACTCCGGCCTGCGCAGCGAGGTGAATGACCTGTTTGTAGTGGCCGTGTTCGAACAACTCGGTCAAAGCGCTCTGATCGACAATGTCCAGCCGCTGGAACGTAAAATTGACCAGCGTCTGCAATCTCTGCAAACGCGCCTGTTTGAGTTTGACGTCGTAATAAGGATTGAGATTGTCGATACCCACAACCTCTAGCCCTTCGCGACATAAACGCATGACCGTGTGATAACCGATAAAACCTGCGGCACCCGTTACCAGAACACTCATGATTGCCTCGGCTCACCGGTTTGACTTCAAGAAATATGCAGCACGAACATTTACCCGCGAACGACCGTAACTATTCATAGACGACCTTAGTTACTCGGGCCAGCAGCATCCGACGCGAGGCATCTAAAATCAAAACTTCTTACGAACCGAAACATGTAAGATTGAAACTAATTTGCTATCACGCGCACCATCTAACCTCCGCGACTTCAACAACTTCGAAAAGTTTAAAAAACCCGACGAATAAATTTCACCTTTACCAATCAATAACCTACGTGAGATGGCCATCATCAGCGGATGAAAGGTAATGTTTTTGACTGTTAGCAATTGACAGCTTGCAAAGACTGGCCGATAACTTAGCACTACCCGATGAGCTCGCGCCGACGCACACTTTTTGCTCTCAGGCTACTTATGTAATTGGATCCTGAAGGTCGCAACTGCGAACCGTGCGGTAGCTTTGCTTGAACAAAAGCGCGGACTCGTTATAGCCAAGACGGCCACGGATATAACAATAACCCAGCCAAGTTGATTCATTTTTGAAACACTTCTTCTGCCAATAAACATTGATGCATCTGGCTCGGCACTTTGCCTTGATCAGCCTACTACCTACTAGCAAGCATGACGGCTAGTCCCACGTTATCGGCCGCCCTGCTTACACGATCGCTATGTATGGAGTACTCCAGCATGCTAACGGTTTGCCGCAACGGCTCTAACTGGTATTTATTGCAGTGCAAGCCCCGCCAGGATGAACGGGCACAACTCAATCTGCAGCAACAGAACTATTCGACCTTTCGGCCGCAGCTGATGAGCGAGCGAAGTATTCGTGGCAAACGCCAACGAACACTGGAATCGCTGTTCCCCGGCTACGTGTTCATTGAACTGAGCCGCGACGATAACTGGGCACCGATTCGCTCGACCCGTGGTGTCAGCCGCATCGTCGAATTCAACCATGTGCCCGCCCGCGTCGATGAAGACGTGATCGCGCAATTGCGTGAGCGCAGCCAGGAGTCGCTCGGCTTTCCTGCCGATCCGCAGCTCAAACCCGGCGAACCTCTGCAAATCGTCCAAGGCCCACTGTCCCCGCTCGAAGGCGTGTTCCTGTCCATGCACGGCGACGAGCGCGTGATGATGCTGCTCAATTTTCTCAACCGCCAACAGCACGTCAGCGTCCCGCTGAGTTACCTCGAACGCCAGCGACAATAGTCCGGATCCGCTTCGCCCTGACCCCGACCCCCTTAATCAGGAGCGTGATCCATGGCTCTGAAGCCTCGCTGTTCCCTGGTTTTAGTCGTCGCCTGCTGTGCCCCCGAAGCTGCCTGGAGCGTTGAGCCGCAAGCGATCAATGTCTACGGCTTCGATTTCACCCCGACCTTTGCCTTGTCGGAAAGCTACGACGACAACTTTCGCGAAGTCGAACACGATGTCGAATCGACCATGGTCACCCGTCTGGCGCCGGCCTTCGAGCTCAAGGCGGAGGACCGCAACAGCGCCACGCGGGTGATCTGGGAACCGACCCGCTACATCTATCACAGCGCCTCAGACGCTTCGAACACCGCCCAGCGCCTGCGCGCCGACAGCATCATGGAGTTCACTGATCGGCATCGTCTGAAACTCGAAGCCGAGGCGCGCAAATACGAGCGCACCACCTCGACCGCCGTCGACGGCATCAACGACAAGATCGAGAGTCAGCGGGTCGGCGGCGTCTACACCTTCGGCGCGCGCAGTGCGCTGAACCAGATCGACCTCGGCGCCAGCTACGCACAGCTGCGCTACGACAACTCCGATGGCATCAACGATGACAAGGAGCGCAACACCAGCAATCTGACCAGCACTTGGTATCACCGCCTCGGCAGCAAGACCCGTGGCTTGCTCGAATACGACCACACCCGCTTCGACTACCTGCAATCGAACAGCCCGCGCAGCAGTCGCTCCGACGCAGTGCTGGCCGGTGCCGAGTGGGACATGACGGCGAAAACCACCGGCAAATTGCGCGTCGGTTACGAGCGCAAGAATTTCGACCAGAGCGGTTCCGACGACCTGAGCAACCCGACCTGGCAAGTGGATCTGGCGTGGAAACCGCGCACCTATTCGACCTTCACCTTTCTCGCCCGCCAAGCCATGGCCGAGGGCGACGACGGCTCCGACGCGGTGAAAGCCACCTTCACCCAGATCGGTTGGCGTCACGGCTGGACCGAACGCATCACCAGCGTTGCCGAAGTCGGCATGGGCCATTACGTCTACGAAGGCCAGGACCGTAGCGACGATTTGCAGGACTACAAACTCGGCGTGAATTACGCAATGCGCCGCTGGCTGGACGTCGAAGTCGCCTACCGCCACCGCGATAACGACTCCGATGCCGACAACGAAAGCTTCACCCGCAATGTTTTCCAGATCACGTTCGACGTCAGTCTGTAGGAGGGTTGGGCCATGCATACGCGCCTGATTTTATTGTTGTTGCTGCTCTGGACAGTGCCCACGGTGGAGGCGGCGGACACCGACACCAATTACCGCCTGGCCGCTGGCGATGTCTTGCGCATCATCGTGTTCGGCGAGCCGGAACTGAGCTTCAAGAAGATCCGCCTCAACGATGCCGGCACCTTCTCCTACCCGTTTCTCGGCGAAATCGTCGCCAAGGGCCTGACGCCCAATCAGGTCGAACAGAAGATCGTCGATGGCCTCAGGCAAGGCTATCTGGTCGATCCGAAAGTCAGCCTCAGCCAGATCGAATACCGCCCGTTCTACATCAACGGCGAGGTGCAGAAGCCCGGCAGTTATCCCTTCCAGCCCGGGCTCACTCTGGAAAAAGCCATCGCCCTGGGTGGCGGCCTGACCGAACGCGCCTCAATGAAACGCGTGACGATTTTGCGCGGCAGTGGCGGCCCGCCGGTCACGGAGAACATCTCGCGCACCACCGTCATCGCCCCCGGCGACACCATTTCCATTGCACAAGGCTTTTTCTGATCATGGACAACAGCCCAAGCACCTACCTCGAACGTCCGCTTCAGGGCCACTTGCCAACGCAAGCCGCCGATGAGTCGGACACCCTTGATCTGCTGCACCTGTGGCGGGTGATCTGGTCGGCGAAGTGGAACATCGCCTGGCTGGTGCTGCTCAGTTGCGCGCTGGCCGTGGCGGCGCTGTCGTTCATCACGCCGCAGTACGTCGGCAGTGCGACACTGCTGATCAAGGACAAGACGCCGCCGGTGTTGAGTTTTCAGCAAGCCGCCGAATCCGGCGGCGCCACCACCACTGATTACTTGCAGACTCAGCAAGCCCTGCTGCAATCGCGGGAGCTGGCCGAGCGCGCCGTGCGCAAACTTGGCCTGACTACCAACCCGATCACCGATCCACGCCAGCAGGCGCAGAGTTGGTTCACCCCGCGCCAATGGCTGGCGGACCTCAATCGTGACCAGTGGCTGCCATGGCTGGATCTGCTGCCGCCGCCGAAGCCGCCAGCGACCGAAGAACAAGTGTTCAACGACGTCACGCAAAACCTGATGCTGCATACCAGCGTCAAGTTTGTCGGCAAAAGTCAGTTGCTGGAAATCGAAGTCGAACTGCCTGACCCCGCGCTCGCTGCGGCGGTGGCCAACGCCCTCGCCCAAGGCTTTATCGACAGCCAGCAGGACACCAGCCTGAAGTCTTCGCAAAACAACACCAGTTGGATGAACACCCGCCTGGTCGAGTTGCGCGACAACCTGCGCGTCGCCGAAAACAAGTTGCAGGCCTATCGCGAAGAACAGGGTCTGGTCGATGTCGACGGCGTCGCCACCATCAGTGCCAACGAGCTGCAGATGACCGGCAACCGCATGATCGATGCGCGCCGCGATCGTGCCGAAGCGGAGAGCCAGTTCCGTCAGGCGCAAGCCTTGAGCAACGGCGACATCAGTCGTTTGTCCAGCGTGCCGGCAGTGCTGAGCAATCCGCTGATTCAGCAGTTCCAGGCCGATCTGGCCAAGGCCCAGGCCAAAGTCGAAGAGTTGTCGGGCCGCTACGGGCCGAAGCACCCGGCGCTGATCTCCGCGCGATCCGAACAACGTACGGCGGCCAACAGCCTGCGCCTGCAAGTGCAGCAAGTGGTTGCCGGTATCGAGCGCCAGTATCAACTGGCAGTGGCCAGCGAAGACGCGCTGCGCAAATCCTTCAACAGCAACAAGGCGCAGATTCAGGACATTTCACGCAAGGAATTCCAGCTGCGCGAATTCCAGCGTGAGGTCGACAGCACTCGGGCGCTGTACGAAACCTTCGTCACCCGCCTCAAGGAAACCGCTGCCACTTCGGATATGGATTCGGCCAAGGCTCGCATCGTCGACCCGGCGATCGCACCGCTGGAAGCGAGCAAACCGCGCAAGAACCTGATTCTCGCAATTGTTGCGCTGGTCGCGGCGGTCGTCGGCATCGCCCTAGCCTTCCTCTTCGATACCTTGAGCAACACCTTCAAGACCGACGACACCGTCGAGAGCCTGCTCAATGTGCCGCTGCTCAGCGTCGTGCCGCTGGTGATGAAAAAGAGCCGGCGGCAGCTGGCGCGGCTGTTCGAGGACAACGACCACCCGCGTTTCTGCGAAACCATCCGCAACCTGCGCACCTGGCTGATGCTGCAAAACAACGAACGCCCAGCGCAGGTGGTGCTGGTCACGTCTTCGGTGTCCGGCGAAGGCAAGAGCACCATCGCCAACAATCTCGCTTCGTCGCTGGCGCCGCTGGAACGGGTGCTACTGATTGATGCCGACATGCGTCAGCCGACGCTGTCGCTGAACTTCGATTTCCCGCCGCAGAGCCCCGGCCTCGCCAACCTCATGGCCGGCAGCGCGCGGCTGGAAGACTGCATCCGCAGCGTCGGCAATCTCGACATGCTCCCGGCCGGCTGCCTGTCGCCATCGGCGCTGGACCCGTTCGATGCGCCACGGCTGAAAGCCTCGAGCAGTTCAAGCAATGCCGTAGCCCCCGCGCAGGACTTGCTCAGTTCACCGCGCCTCGGTCGGCTGTTGCAGATTCTCAAGTCGCGCTACCGGCACATCATCATCGATTCGCCGCCGGCAGAAATCGTCAGCGACGCACTGTTGCTGGCCCAGCACTCCGACGCGGTGATCTACGTGGTCAAGGCGCAGAGCACGCCGGTCGGCCAGGTGCGCAAAAGCATCGCCGTGTTGCAGCAGAGCCAGGCGCCGGTATTCGGCGTGGTGCTCAATCAGGTCGATCTGCGCAAGGCGCGCAAGTACGGCCATGGCCATTCGCGTTCCTTCTACGACTACGACTTCGCCCCGCGCTGATCCTTCGGGCCGTGCCGCCCGGCAACAGCAAATCCTTCCCTGTTCGACGAATCGGAGATCGCGCCGATGACCTCGCAATATTCCGCGCAAATGGCACACCGTCGCGGCCTCACCTTCTGGGTGCAATGGCTGTGCGCAATGACCCTGGTCAACCTGTTGCTGATTGTGCTGGTGCACTGGCGCATCGGCGATTTGCCCAGTGAGTACCGCTTGCTGATCATCCTCACCGTGCTTGGCTCGATGCCGGTCTACGGCCTGGTGCAGGTCTACCACAAGCGCCATGGTCTGCTGGTCGGCCTCGGACGTCTGCTCGCCGGCTGGCTGATTCTGCTCGGGCTGCTGATGAGCATCGCCTTCGTCACCCAGACCAGCGCGTTATTCTCCCGGCAGGTGGTGATTGTCTGGGCCGTGGTCGGTTTTCTCGCCCAGGCGGCGACGTTTTTGCCGCTGCATCTGTTCGTGCGCATGTATACCAAGATGATCTGCAACGAGCGCCGCGCGGTGATCATCGGCACCTGCCCGACTGCCCATGAGCTGGCACGCAAACTCCTCGACCCGGATCGCGCGTTGCTGCTCGGGTTTGTCGCGGCGAAAGCCGACAGCGGCCCGGCGCCGAGCATCCTGCCGCTGCTCGGCGAGGTCGAGGACATCCGCGAAATCATTACGCGGTTGCAGGCGCGGCGCGTGTACATCGTGCTGCCGATGGCCGAGGCAGCGACCATCGAAGCGCTGTACATCAACCTGCTCGACATGAACGTCGACGTGGTGTGGATTCCGGATCTGGGCAGCATGGTCTTGCTCAATCATTCGATCTCCGAGATCGAGCGGATGCCGGCGATCTATCTCAACGAAAGCCTGCTCACTTCGCACCCCGGCAGCCTGTTCTGCAAGGACCTGTTCGAACGCAGCGTCGCTGCGGTGGCGCTGATTCTGCTCAGCCCGCTGCTGCTTGGCGTGGCCATTGCGGTCAAGCTGACCTCGCCGGGACCGGTGCTGTTCAAGCAGAACCGCCATGGCTGCGACGGCGAAGTGATCCGCGTGTGGAAATTCCGCTCGATGCGCGTGCACGACGATCAGCAAGTGCGCCAGGCCACCCGCGACGACGACCGCGTCACACCGCTGGGACGCTTTCTGCGGCGCAGCTCCATCGATGAGCTGCCGCAGCTATTCAACGTGCTGTTCGGCCACATGGCGCTGGTCGGCCCGCGCCCCCACGCGGTCACCCACAACATCTATTACACCGGCAAGGTGCGCGCCTACATGGCGCGGCATCGGCTCAAGCCTGGCATCACTGGTCTGGCGCAGATCACCGGGCATCGCGGCGAAACCGAGACCGTGGAAAAGATGCAGCGCCGGGTCGCCCAGGACCTCAATTACATCAATCAATGGTCGCTGTGGCTGGACATCAAGATCCTCCTGAAGACGCCCTTCAGCCTGTTCTCGAAAAACATCTACTGACAGCGGCCAGCGCTCTGGCCCACCCCGCCACGCATGAGGTTTTCCCATGAATGTGAGTGTATTCGGTATCGGTTATGTCGGACTGGTCCAGGGCGCCGCGCTGGCCGAGGTCGGCCACAACGTGCTGTGTGTGGATGTCGACGCGGCCAAGGTGCAGGCCCTGAATGACGGTAGCCTGCCCATCTACGAACCCGGGCTGAAAAGCCTGGTGCGGGACAATCATCACAGCGGCCGCCTGCAATTCGGCAGCGATCTGGCCGCCGCCGTAAAGCATGGCGATGTGTTGCTGATCGCCGTCGGCACGCCTCCGGACGAGGATGGCTCGGCGGATCTCAAACATGTGCTCAGCGTCGCCCGCACCATCGGCGAGCACCTGCGCGGCGAGCAGATCATCGTCGACAAATCCACAGTGCCGGTGGGCACAGCGGACCGGGTGCGCGAATGCATCAGCGCCATCCTCGGCGACAGCGGCCGTGGTGCACTGACCTTCGATGTGGTTTCCAACCCGGAATTCCTCAAGGAAGGTTGCGCGGTCGACGACTGCATGCGCCCCGACCGGATCATCATCGGCACCGACAGCCCGCGCGCCGAAGCGCTGATGCGCGAGCTGTACGAACCGTTCAATCGCAACCGCGAAAAAATCATCGTCATGGATGTGCGCAGCGCCGAGCTGACCAAGTACGCAGCCAACTGCATGCTCGCGACCAAGATCAGTTTCATGAACGAAATGGCCGGGCTCGCGGAAAAGCTTGGCGCCGACATCGAAATGGTCCGCCATGGCATCGGCTCGGATCCGCGCATCGGCTACCAGTTCATCTACCCCGGCATCGGTTATGGCGGTTCGTGTTTCCCCAAGGATGTGCGGGCGTTGATCCATGCCGCCCACGGCGTCGACATCGATGCGCGCCTGCTCCGCGCGGTGGAGTCACGCAACAACGAGCAGAAGAGCACGCTGTTTCACAAGATCGCCGAGCACTTCAACGGCGCGCTGGAAGGCAAAACCTTCGCGCTGTGGGGCCTGAGCTTCAAGCCCAACACTGACGACATGCGCGAAGCCCCCAGCCGCGTGCTGATGGAGGCGTTGTGGCGAGCCGGCGCCAGCGTGCAGGCGTTCGACCCGAAAGCCATGGAACAGGCGCAGCAGCTTTACGGCCCGCGCGATGACCTCTCGTTGGCGGGGACCAAAGAGGCGGCGCTGAAAAATGCCGACGCGCTGGTGATCGTCACCGAGTGGCAATCGTTTCGCGCGCCGGACTTCGAACTGCTCGCCCGCCAGTTGAAAAATCCGCTGATTTTCGACGGGCGCAACCTGTTCGATCCGCAACGCCTCAGCGCACGCGGCTTCACCTACATCAGCGTCGGCCGGCCAACCTGCGCCGCTGAAGCACAGGATCTCGCGTCATGATCCGCCTGGAATTGCTCGACCGTTATTCGCCGGCGCTGCTGGACTCCAACCGGGCGTTTTCCTTTCTCAACTTCGCCTCGATCGGCAGTTTCATCCGCCAGCCGCCGCCTTCGCTGGCGTATTTCTGCGACGGCATGCTGATGTCCGGGTTCATGTCGCGCATCACCGGGCGCGCGGTGCAGCGGGTCAGTTTCGATTTCACCTCGATTGCCGACCCGGTGTTGCGCGAGTCCGAGCAGCGCGGCAAACGTGTCTATGTGGTGGGCGCGCGGCAAGCGGAGCTTGATCGTTTCGTTGACAAGCTCGGCACGCAGTACCCGCGCCTGCAATTGGTCGGCGCACACAACGGTTACTTCGACGCCGAACAAGGTGCGGCAATTCAAGCTGACATCCGACGGCAGCGGACCAACCTGCTGCTGGTCGGCCTCGGCGCCGGTCTGCAAGAGCGCTTTGTCCTCGATGCGCTGCGCGGTGGCTTCAGCGGCGTGGCGTTCACCTGCGGCGGTTTCATTCGTCAGGAGGCCAATGCCAGCGAGCGTTACTACCCCGACGCGATCAATCGCCTGCAACTGCGCGCCTTTTACCGCATGTACCGCGAGCCGCACACGATCAAGCGTTACCTGCTCGACTACCCGAGCAATGCCCTGCGCCTGACCGAACTGATTCTGCGCCAGCAAGTGGCAATCAATGTCACTGCCCCATGAGGATTGTGCCGATGCATATTCTGTTCACGCTCAAGGATTACCAGACTGGCGGCGGCGTCGAGTGCGTGCAGCAACGCCTCGCCGAGCAGTTTCTGGCGGACGGTCGGCGGGTGAGTTTTTTCGTCATGAACGGCGACTCGCCCAACGTCGACGGCGCGCCAAGCATGGCCGGTGGCGGCAGTGGGCTCGCGGGCTGGCTGAAATCGATCGTGCTGCTGCGCCGGCTGATTCGCCGCGAAGGCGTGACGCACCTGATTGGCGCCAAGGAGCAGGCCAATCTCTGCACCTGGTTCGCCACCCTGGGCAGTCCCTGCAAAGTCATTTACACCCGCCACGCCGCGCTGGATTGCGCCGAGCAGAACACCGGACGCGCCAGCCTGCGGCTGTTGTACGCGCTGTACCTGTGCGGCAGCGGCAAGGTGGTCGCGGTGTCCCACGGTCTGCGCCAGTCGCTTGCCGGGTTGATGCCTTGGGGGCGACCGCGCATTCGTTATTGCCCGAACGCAGTGATCAGCGAACAACTGATGCGTGCGGCACAAGCGCCGTTGCCCGGTGGTGTGCCCCATCATTACTGGCTGGGCATCGGCCGATTGGTGCACACCAAAGGCTTCGATTTGCTGCTCGACGCCTACGCGCTGGCGGCGCAACAACGCCCGCTGCCGTATCTGGTGATTGCCGGCGACGGCCCGTTGCGCGCAGCGCTTGAAGCGCAGGCACAACGGCTGGGCATCGAACGTCTGGTGCATTTCACCGGCCATCTGCGCAATCCCTATCCGCTGATCCGTCATGCGCAACTGTTGGTGCTCAGCTCTTTGCACGAAGGCTTGCCGACGGTGCTGGTCGAGGCGCTGGCGCTGGGCACTCCGGTGATCTCCACCGATTGCGGCAGCGGGCCGCGCGAGTTGCTCGATGATGGGCGCCTCGGGCGTTTGGTCAAGGTCAATAATGTGCCGGCCCTGACCGAGGCAATGCTCGACAGTCTGGCCAACCGCGAACCGGCAGCTCCAGCCCGACATTCAGTCAGCGAAGCGATCCTGCCCTATACCAGCCAGTACGCCGCCCAGGCCTATTACCAGGTATGGAACCGATGAAAAAGCTGCTGATCATCCTCCAGGACCTCGGCGCCGGCGGCGCGGAGAAAATGATGGTGCGCCTCGCCGGTGCCTTGGTCGAGGCTGGCAACGAAGTGACGCTGCTGATGCTTACCGGTGCCGGCATCAATCAGCCGGCGCTCGACCCACGGGTGAGGCAAGTGCTGCTCGACAGCCCGCGCAGCGCCGCTGCCGTGCCCGCGCTGATGCGCTTTTTGCGCAGCAACCGCTACGACGCGCAACTGGCAGTGCTCACTCATGTCAACGTCGTGGCGATTGCCGCCGCCGCGCTGTCCGGGACGCTGGCGCGGCTGCACGTCAGCGAGCGCAATGCCTTTTCGCGGGACAAGCATGTCAACCCGGCCCTGTCGGTCAAGCTCGCCTACTGGCTGGCGCCGTGGCTGTACCGGCTGATTCCCAACCCGGTGATCTGCGTATCGCGAGGTGTCGCCGAAGATCTGGTCGACACCACCATCGCCCGCCCGCGCGATGTGACGACCGCTGACAACCCGGTGCTCGACAACGATTTTCGCGACAAGCCTGCCGCCGCGCCGAGCCATCCCTGGTTGAAGGACAAAACCACTCCGGTGATCGTCGCCGTGGGTCGCCTGGCGCAGCAAAAAGGTTTCGACACTTTGATCGACGCCTTCGCCCGCCTGCCACAGAACGACGCGCGCCTGATCATTTTCGGCGAGGGCGCATTGCGCGCCGAACTGCTCGCCCAAGCGGCGGCGCTTGGCGTCGCGGAGCGTTGCGATCTACCGGGTTACGCCAGTGACCCTATCGCCGAGATTGCCCGGGCAGATTGTTTTGTCTTGTCGTCGCGTTTCGAGGGCAGCCCCAACGCTTTGGTCGAAGCACTGTCGACCGGCACGCCGGTGGTAGCGACACGCTGCCCGTATGGCCCGAAGGAAATCCTCGCCGATGGCGCCGTGGCGCCCTTGGTCGAGGTTGACGATCCGGCCGCCCTCGCCGCCGCGATCAGTGCACAAATGGCCACGCCGCGAGCCGTGCATCGCCAGCGCCGTATCGAGGCCGCCGCGCGCTTTGTCAACGCTCGCGCGGTGCAGACCTACCTCAAGGCGTTACTCGGGAGGCGCTGAGATGAACCGCCTGCAAGTGCGTTATTCGACGCTGGCCGACGCCTTCACCTTGTTTGGCGTGCTGTTCTATACGCAAGTGATCGGCTTCTTCCTGCGCCTGGGTAATGTGAGCACGCTGGACGATGCCCAGCAGGATCTGGAAGGCAATCTGGCCAATCAGGTCTGCGGCTTGCTGACCTTGCTGGTGCCGCTGTTTTTCTTCATCCGGCACAAGGTCTTCCTCAGTAAAAGCTTCTACCGGCAGAACCTGTTCTTGCTGCTGTTTCTCGGCTGCGTGGCGGCGTCGATCAGTTGGTCGAGCGAGCCGATGCTCAGTTTCAAGCGTTTCGTCGCGCTGCTCAGTGTGGTGTTCTTCGCCGGTTTCATTGCCTGGCGCTACAGCCTGGAACGCATTGCGTTTCTGTTCGGCTGCGTGATCGGTGCGGCGGCGCTGGTCGGCTTGATCTTTGCCGTGATTCGCCCGGACATCGCCTTTATTTCCGGCGGCATCCGTGACGGTGCGTTTCGCGGGGTGTTCGCGGAGAAGAACGCCGGTGCACGCCTGAACGCTATTGCGATCCTGTTGCTGCTGCCGATGATCCGCCAGCGCAACCCAATGGCCATGCTCTACGGACTGTTCGCGCTGATCGCCATCGGTCTGGCGCAGTCAGCCACGGCGATTGCGCTGATCGTCGCCGGCACCGCCAGTTACGCCTACTTCATCACGCTGATCCGCTTGCGCATCAACCGCTCACTGTTGGCGTTCACGGCGGCGACGCTGGTGTTCTTCCTTCTGTGTGGCGTGCTCTACGCCAACTACGCGATGCTGCTGGAACTGGTTGGCCGTGACCCGTCGCTGACCGACCGCACGCTGATCTGGGAGCTGTTGCAGCCGCTGATCGATGCGCAATTTCTCAAGGGCTACGGTTTCGGCGCGTTCTGGGCCAGTGCCGATGCCGATGCGTTTATCACGCGGTGGGGCTACATCGGCAATGCCCACAGCGGCTACGTCGAAACCCTGCTCAACGGCGGTTTGATCCAGTTGATCGCCCTGCTGCTGATGTTTGCCCAGACCCTGAGCAAGCGCTATCGCGCAATCACGGCAGATCAGTCGGCGCGCTATCAGGCGTGTGCGCTGGTAATCATCGGCCTGTTCGTGGTGACCAATTACGTCGCCTACGTGATCCCCAACTATCGCTCGGGCGAGTTCCTGATTTTCTGCGTGCTCAGCCTGACCTTCCGCCATCACCTCATCGCCCGTCCGCAGCCGCTGCCAGCGGCGAATGCTCGGCCAATGCGCGGCACTTTCCGGGAGCAACGCCCATGCTGAATGATCCCTCCGCCGTCACCGTGTGCGTGGTGATTCCGCTGTACAACGCCGTCGCCAGCATCCAACGCACACTGGATTCGGTGTCTGCACAGACTCGCCTGCCGGACAAAGTCATCGTCGTCGATGACGGTTCCAGTGATGCCGGGCCAGAGATCGTCAAGCACTACGCCGCGCCCTTCCCCATCGTGCTGTTGCAGCAGCCCAATCAAGGCCCGGCCAGTGCGCGCAATCGCGGCGTGTTCAGTGCCAAAGAAACCTTTATCGCCTTCCTCGATGCTGATGACCGCTGGCATCCGGAGAAACTGCAAAAGCAACTGGCGCTGCACGCGGAGTTGACCCGACAGGGACGCAAAGTCGGTCTGGTCGATTGCTTTCAGATGAGCGAATTCAGTGACGGCAAACGCCAGTTGGAGGATCGCTGCAAACACGGCGAGCACTTTGCCGATTTCATGCGCGAGAACATCATCAACGGCACCTCCGGCGTACTCGCCCTGCGCGAGATCATCGTCGCCATTGGCGGCTTCGATCAGAGCCTGCGTTTTGCTGAGGATCGCCTGCTGTGGACGCGCATCGCCGAAATCAGCGAGATCCACAGCGTGCCGCAGATCCTCCACTGGCGCGCCGTCAACGCCGCCAACATCACCGCGCAACCGCACAAGTATTACCCGCACAAGCTGCGTTTCATCCAGCTGTACCTGGCGCGTTACGGCACCCGGCTGAACCAGCAGCAACGGATCTATTTCGTCCTCGCCAACCACGCCGAATTTCTCAATGCGTTTTCCCGGCGCGGCGATCATCGGCGGGTCATCGAAGTGTTCCGGCAGATGCTCGGGCATTCGTGGCAGACGCTGTTTTTCTTCCAGGGCAAACCAACCCTGCGCTACCTCTATGCCTGCTTGAAAAGCCTCGGCAACAGCCGCTGAATGTCGGGGATCGCGCCATGGCCAACCGCCGCCTAATGACCCTCGTATGGATTTTCACCGAGAAGTTCGGCCTGATTTTCCTGTCGATGATTACCTTTGTCGTCTACGCACATCTGCTGACGCCGACGGAGCTGGGCATCGGCACGCTGATCATCGCCGTGGTCGAAGTGGTCGGCATTCTGTTTTCGTCGATGCTGGAAGACCCGCTGGTGCGCCTGCAACGTGTCGAGGACAAACACATCAGCAGCGTATTCTGGTTTTCCGTGCTGGTCAGTCTGTTGTCGATTGCGTTGATTACGCTGGCGGTGGTGCTCTACACGCCTTCCACCGCGCTGCGCTGGATGACCGCCGTGGCCTCGGTGAAAATCCTTTTCACCCTGATGGCGCGGGTGTATGTGGCGCAGATGCGCCGCAGCGGCAATTTCAAGTTGCTGGCCTCGCGCACGTTGCTCGGCAAAGTTGCTGGCGGGGTCGGCGGCGTGGCCGTGGCGCTGTTGGGTTTCGGTCCGTGGGCGGTGGTCGCTCAGGCGTTGATCATGGACGGTATTTCCACGCTGGTGTTGATGCGCAGCGAACGTCGGCGCATTCCTTTTCTGATTGATCGCCAGGTGCTGGGCGAACTGCTGCGCGCCGGTCTCCCCGTTTGCGTCAACGTCATGAGTTCGCAAACCCTGCAACGCGGCGTCAACCTGATTCTCGGTCTCACCGCTGGCGCCCATGCGGTGGGCATGTTCAACCTGGCCATGCGCATCATCGACCTGCCGCGCTCGGCGATCTACAACGGCTTGATGAGTTACGCCTTGCCGGTGTTCGCCCGGCGCAGCGCTGAACCGTCGCGCCTGATCGGCGTGATAGGTGATTCCACGGCGATCAGCGGTTTCGTGCTGACACCGCTGTTCTTCGGCATCGCCCTGACCGCCGAAGACATCATCCTGCTGATCTTCGGCGCGAAATGGGCCGACGCGATTCCCTTGCTGCAAGTGCTCGCCTGCACGGCGGCGCTGGGCAATCTGGCGCTGTACGCGACCACCGCGCTGGTGGCGGTCAATCGCACGCACCTGACGCTCAAGGCCGAAGTCGCCACAACTCTGCTCGCGCTGGCGCTGGTCTATCTGCTTGGGTCGAGCTACGGCGGCGTGGCGGCGGCGCTGGCATTGCTGCTGCGTATGCTGCTGATCACGCCGTTGCAGGTACGCGGCCTGCGCACCGCCATCGGTTATGACTGGCGCAGCTTCTTCCAGTCCAGTTACCGCAGCCTGTCTGCCTCTGGCGTGATGGTCGTCGTGGTGCTGTGGCTGTCGCCGCAGACCGGCCTGCCCGGCTACGCGCACCTGGCCGGCGACATTGCCATCGGCGCGCTGACCTACGCTTTGGCCTACAGCCTGCTGCACCCGCGCTGGCCGCAAGAATTCAAGTTGGTGTTCACCGCCCGCTGAGCCGGATTTCCTCGCAATGGAGCACGTCGTCATGCGCAAAACCACGTTGATCACGGGCGGTGCCGGCTACATCGGTTCGCACACGGCATTGCAACTGATCGAGTCGGGCCGCTCGGTCCTGATCCTCGACAACCTGTGCAACAGCAGCCGCGAGGCCATCGTACGGCTGGAGTTGTTGAGTCATTCGCAGATCGATTTCATCGAGGGCGACATCCGCGACGCGGCGCTGCTGGAAGAGATTTTCAGCACCTACGCGATCGACTCGGTGTTGCATTTCGCCGGGCTCAAAGCGGTTGCGCAAAGCGTGCGCCGGCCGCTGGATTACTACGCCAACAATGTCGTCGGCACGCTGAACCTGTGTCAGGCGATGGCCCGCGCCCACGTGTTCAATCTGGTGTTCAGTTCCTCGGCGACGGTGTATGGCGAGCCTGCGGTAATGCCGATCAACGAAGACCACGGCACCGGCAAACCGGCCAATCCTTACGGGCGCTCGAAGTTGATGATCGAAGAACTGCTCAGCGACCTCGCGCTCGCCGATTCACGCTGGAACATTGCCGTGCTGCGCTACTTCAACCCGATCGGCGCGCACGATAGTGGGCTGATCGGCGAGGCGCCCAACGGTCGGCCGAACAATCTGCTGCCGTGCCTGACCGAGGTTGCCAGCGGCCAGCGCGCGGCGTTGACCGTTTATGGCAACGACTATCCAACGGTCGACGGCACCTGTATCCGCGATTACATCCATGTGCTGGATCTGGCCGAAGGTCATCTCAAGGCACTGCAGGTTTTGCAAGGCACTGAGCATGGCCTGCAAGTATGGAACCTCGGCACTGGCACCGGCTACAGCGTGTTGCAGATCATCAGCGCCTTCGAAGATGTCAGCGGCCTGCGCATTCCCTACCGCTTCGCCCCGCGCCGCGCCGGTGATATCGCCGAGTGCCGCGCCGACGCGAGCAAGGCCGGGCGCGAATTGGGCTGGTGCGCGCAACGCGAACTGACGCAAATGCTCGTCGACAGCTGGCGCTGGCAGACCAACAACCCATGGGGCTACCGCCCGCAACCGGCGCTGCTGCTGGCGGTGGGCACTTGAACCGGGGCAAATCCACGTTAGGGACGACTCATGAACAGATCACGTTGCTTGCTGTTTGTCTTGCTGCTGAGCGCTGGCGTCAGCGCCAATATTCCAGGACCGGTCACGAATGGACTGGTGTTGTGGCTGGACGGCAATGATCCGGCCTCGATGACACTGGAGGGGCAAAACCAGGTCGTGCGCTGGCTGGATAAATCCGGCAAGGGCAATGACGTGGTCGTCGACAATCGCGCGGCGACGACTTTGCCCACGCGCGTCGACAACGCCCTCAACGGCCACGGTGTGGTGCGCTTCAGCGGCACGGCGGCATTCATGGGCCAGGCGATTCGCACGAGCAAAGGCCCGGTGACGGTGTTCGTCGTCTCGCGGCGCTTGCCCGAGCAGGCCGGCGGCAAGGCCTGGCAGCGCCTGTTCAGCTCGCGACCGCAACTGGCGGATAACGATAACGTCGCGCCGAATTTCGGCATCAGCGTGCAGCAGACCACCGCGTACGAGCCGGCGCTGGCGTTGCTGGAAACCACTGACGTGCCGATCGGCCCGTTCGCGGTGGCGCGCAATGTGGTGGGCACCTCGGAAATCCTCCGCGGTGACATCGCCGAAGTACTGGTTTATGACCGCCCATTCAGCAGCCAGGAAAAACGCCGCAATGTGTTTGAGTATCTGGCGCAAAAGTGGGCGGTCGCCATTCCGCAACAGGTGGATGCGTGGACTCGCGTCGGCCCATTAGGCCCGACCCCGACGCACGTTACGCCCGACCTGCCGTTATCGGACCAGGCCAATGCCGGCGGTTGGAAACGCGATACGCGGCTGTCCGACGAATTCAACGGCAGCGCGCTCGATGCCGAACGCTGGCACGTCAACAACGCCACCGGCACCGATTCCCTCGGGCGCAAACCGGCGCTGTTTTTGCCGGAGAACGCCAAGCTCGGCAACGGCAATCTGAACATCACTTTCCGCAAACAGACCCTCCCGGAGAAATACGTCGCCCTGGGCTACAAGGATTACAGCTCGGCGATGGTCCGAACCAACGAACGGGGGATGTACGGCTATTACGAAGCGCGTGCAAAACCGATGAATTCGGCCGGTTCCAGTGCATTCTGGCTGGCGTGGACCGGGCTGCCGGACAACGCCACGGAAATCGACATCTTCGAAATCGGCGGCAAGACCCGCAACGAAGCCTTTGATCGCCTGTACAACATGAACGCCCATGTCTGGGCCAGACCGCAGAATGATCAACACCTGAGTTCCGGCAGTACCTGGATCGCACCGTGGCGGCTGGCCAATACTTTTCATGTCTACGGCTTTGACTGGCAACCCGATACTTTGCGCTGGTACGTCGACGGCGTGCTGGTGCGAGAGGCGAAAAACAACTACTGGCACTTCCCGATGCAAATCGTCTTCGACAGCGAAGCGATGTGGGACTGGTTCGGCGTGGTCGACGATGCTGACCTGCCGTCGGTGTTTCGCATCGATTACGTCAGGGTCTGGACCCGCTCAGCGCAATAGCAGCGGGTTCAACGGTTGTGCACCATCGCCTGCATCTGCCACAGCGTGCGGAACCGCCCTTGGCTTTCGCGCAGTTCTTCGGGAGTGCCGTCCTGGACGATCTCGCCGTCCTCCAGCACCAGCACCCGATCGAAGTTGGCGATGGTCGAGAGGCGGTGGGCCACGGCGAGTACCGTGCGGCCGCGCATCAGGTTGCTCAATGCGCGCTGGATGATCGCTTCGGAATCGGAATCAAGTGCCGAGGTCGCCTCGTCGAGAATCAGGATCGGTGCGTCTTTCAAAAACGCCCGCGCCAGCCCCAGGCGCTGGCGTTGCCCGCCGGACAACGTCACTCCCCGTTCACCCACCAGGGTGTGATAACCCTGCGGCAACGCCTGGATGAATTCATCGCAAAACGCTTGGCGCGCCGCCTCGATGATCTGCTGCTCGGTGGCGTATGGCTGGCCGTAGCCGATGTTTTCCAGAATGCTGCGATTGAACAGCGCCGGTTCCTGCGGCACCACAGCGATCTGCCGGCGCAGGCTGTCCTGGCTGACCGAGCGGATGTCGCGGTCGTCGATCAGGATCACCCCGCTGCGCACGTCATCCAGGCGTTGCAGCAAACCGAGCAAGGTCGATTTTCCCGAGCCCGAGGTGCCGGCAATGCCGACGCTTTGCCCGGCCGGAATATCGAGAAAGAAATGCTCTAAGACCTTGCGCCCACCCGGGTAGGCGTAACTGACGTCGAGCATTTTGATGTGCCCGCGCGTCGGCGCCAGTTCCTCCAAGGCGTCGCTGAGCTCGTGGGGTTGGGCGACGATGCCCAGGGTTTCGCTGATGACGCCCATCTGCTGGCTGGTTTCCACCAGTGCCAGCGCCAGTTCGCGCGAACCGTGCAGGATGCGGAAGGTCAACGCGCTGACCATCACCACATCCCCCGCCGTCACCTGTCCCGCTCGCCAGAGCAGAATCGCCCAGCCGAGCATGCCGCCGGCCATAACGGTCAGGCAGATGTCGTGCAGTACCCGGGCTTTTTCCATGTACATCCAGCTGCTGCGGTGCGAATCGGCCTCGATGCCGATCTCGCGCTCCAGGCGCAAGCGCTCGCGTTCCCGCCCGGAAAAAGCCTTGATCGTCCATACGTTGGAAACCAGATCGACAATCTCGCCACCGACCCGCGCCGACTGCGAAGCGAAAGCGATGTGCCGGCTGCGGCCGCGCACGCCGAATATGGTAATCAGCGCGGCGACGACTATCACGCAACCGACCAATGCCAGCGCCATCGCACCGTGCACCGCCAACAGCAAGGCCACGGCACCGATGAAATCCACGCATGGCGGCACGATACGCCAGGTCAGCCCGCCATACACTTTGTCGGCAGCGGCACCGATCGCCGAGACGCGATTGGCCAGCGAACCGGAGAAATGCCGCCGGAAATAACGCATCGGGTGGCCGGTCAGATGATGGAACAGGTCGACGCGCAGATCCGCACAACTGCCGACGATGGTGTGGCAACCGACCCAACCGCCGAGGCGCCACAGCAGGTTTTCCATCACGATCAACGCCATGAACAGGCCGAACGCGTGCCAGACCTGTTCCGCCGCCGACCCGGCGGCCATGGCATCGACCAGCAGTTTCATGCCGTATTGAACCACCACCGCACAGCAAGCCGCGCCGATCACCAGTGCGACCATGGCGACGAAGTGCGCCGGGCGAATTCTTATGTAGCGCCATAGAAACGCGGCGGCTGACGCCGGCAACGGTTCATCCCGCATGCGCTGGAAGTTCATCTCGCCCGCCCCTCGATTTGCCCGCCATTGACCCTGCACAAACACGCGGCAACCCGCTCGGGCACCTGCGCCAGCTCGACATGCAGCGGGTGAAACGCTGCGCGCTCGCCTTCGCCATCGGGGTAGCCAAACACCCCGGTCGGGCAATAGCGGCCATCATCCCAACCGGGATAATCGAGAAACGGGTACCAGCAAATACCCTGCACCGGCACGCCGCGTTCAAGCGCCAGCAGTGTCTGCTCGACGATGTACGCCAGCCACGGCAGGCGTTCATCATCTTCGGCACCGGTTTCGGCGATCAGCACTGGCCGTTGATAACGCTGGTGCAGTTCCTTGAGCATGCCCGACAACGGCCGGAAGTCGCGCTCGCCGCGAAGGATCCGCCGGCCGTGGAAATACCACTGGTTATGCGCATAGAAATTGGCGCCGACGATATCCAGGTAATGCTCCTGCCCGCCCAGACCCGGCCATTCACGGCCGGTGAGCAGATCCCACGCCTGGAATTGCGACAATCGATAGGCTTCCGCCGCTTCGATATCGTCGCTGCGCCT
This sequence comes from Pseudomonas sp. AC083, assembly GCF_979253165.1. NCBI lineage: Bacteria > Pseudomonadati > Pseudomonadota > Gammaproteobacteria > Pseudomonadales > Pseudomonadaceae > Pseudomonas > Pseudomonas sp. AC083. The sequence goes on along the minus strand of NZ_CEEDDH010000001.1, from coordinate 133,896 downwards.
GGAGCCAGCGATTACATGGATCAACGGGTCGCACTGGACGAATCGCGCATTCGGCGCCTGCTCGCGAATCGCTTCGATCGCAGCAATGCTCGCCCGCACCAGTTGATGTTTGAGTTCCTGCGCGCGCCCGCGTGCGTTCGGATTGAAATACGCCACCTCGCCTCCCGCCCAACTCCAGAAGGAAATCTCGTTGATCGGCGAGTAGAACGGAACGCTCACGCCCTCGTCGGCCATCAGCTTCGCTGCAGCAGCGGCGAAGCGGGCGAAACGCTCGACAAATTCCGGGCGCCAGATATCCAGATCATCCGGGTAGCCGTAATGGCACAGATCCCAGACCACCTGCACTTGCTGCGCTTGTGCCGCTTTGAGCATCGGCAGAAAACTGCTCCAGTCATAGCGCCCGGGGCTGCGCTCGATCAGATGCCAGCGCAAGCCGTCGCGGGCGCAACGAATGCTCAACACGTTTAGTCGCTGGTAGTCCTTGGCGGCCCAGCGCGCATGCCCGGTGTCGGCTAGCAGATCCAGGCGCCGACCGTCCTGGCGGCGCTGGCTGGAACATTCGAAACCGGCCATGACGAAGCTGCTGAAGATCGAAGACGCATCTGCGTCGGGCTCATCGCCTTTCGGCTGCGCGGTCATGAAGCATCGATCTCAGTTTCAGCCGTGGTTTCTGCCTGCGCCGCCTGAATATCCCGATACAAGGCCAGCGCCTGGCCCACCACCTGATCCATGTTGTAGTACTTGTAGGTACCCAGTCGGCCGAGGAACGTCACGTTCGGCGTCTGCTCGGCGAGCGCTCGATAGCATTTGTACAGCTCGGCATTTTCTGCGCGCGGCACCGGGTAATACGGGTCGCCATCGTCACAGGGAAACTCGTAGGTGATGCTCGTGCTCGGGTGCGTTTGCCCCGTCAGGTGTTTGTATTCAGTGATGCGCGTATACGGCACATCCGGGTGCGGATAATTCACTACCGCCACTGGCTGATAGTGTTCCTGCTCGAGGGTCTGGTGTTCGAAGCGCAAGGACCGATACGGCAAACGGCCCAACTGGAAATCGAAGTATTCGTCGATCGGGCCGCAGTAGATCAGATGCGCGTACTTCACCTCGTCGCGCACCGCCTTGAAATCGGTACTGAGCAACAGATCGATGTTCGGGTGATCGAGCATGCGTTCGAACATTTGCGTGTAGCCGCCCGAGGGCATGATCTGGAAGGTGTCACCGAAATAGCGGTCGTCTTCGCTGGTCCGCGTCGGAATGCGCGAAGTCACCGATTTATCCAGTGCCGAGGGATCCAGCCCCCACTGCTTGCGCGTGTAGCCGCGAAAGAATTTTTCGTAGAGCTCACGGCCGATCTGATTGACCACGACGTCTTCGGACGTGCGAATGGTCGCCACCGGTTCGGCGCGTTCGGCGAGAAACACTTCGGCTTCTTCGGAGGACATCGACAGGCCATAGAGCGAATTCAGCGTGGTCAGATTGATTGGAATCGGCACCAGTTGGCCGTCGACCTGGGCGAGAACTCGATGCTCGTAGGGTCGCCATTCGGTGAAGCGCGACAGGTAGTCGACAATGCGCTGGGCATTGGTGTGAAAGATGTGCGGACCATAGCGGTGCACCAGTACCCCGGCCTCATCGTAATGGTCGTAGGCATTGCCGGCGATATGCGGGCGCCGATCAATCAGCAACACCCGGCGCCCCAATCCTTGGGCCAGACGCTCGGCGATGACACTGCCGGCGAACCCGGCACCGACGATCAGGTAGTCGTAGGCTTGGCCGGACTTTGCGCTCTCAAGGCTTATCGTAGGCATTCGATCTGCTCCTGCATGAAGCGGCTGGTGTTGTCCCACGACATGCCGGCGATTGCGGCATCGGCGCGCTGCAGAAATTCGATGGTGCCTTTGAGTGGCAAAGCTTTTTCGATCGCCTCGACGAAGGCCTCGGCAGTGTCGGCGATGAACACCGCGCCGCTCTCGCCGTAGCCGCTGATCACATCGTGAATCGGCGTCGACACCACTGGGCAACCGCCAGCGAGGTATTCGGGAGTCTTGGTCGGGCTGATGTAACGCGTGGAGGCGTTGAGGGCGAACGGCATCAGTGCCACGTCCCAGCCAGCGAGGTAGTCCGGCAGCTCGGCATATTGCTTGCCGCCCAGATAATGAATGTTCGGCCGTTGCGACAGCGTCTGCGGATCGATCTTCACCACCGGACCGATCAGCACGATCTGCCAGTCGGGACGCATCGCCGCCACGCGGTCAATCAATTCGATATCGAAGCGTTCATCGATCACGCCGAAAAAGCCCAGGCGTGGCCGCGCTATGGATGCTTGATCGGGCGGTTCCGGCAGTACCTGCCGCGCCGCCGCGAAATGCGCGATGTCGACGCTGCTCGGTACCGGATAGGCATTACCGTGCTGGCGCTGCTTGACCTCCCACAGACTGAAGCCGCCGGTAAACACCACGTCAGCCCGGGCGAGCAGTTGCTGCTCCATGTCGATCAAGCGCGCCGGTGCGCCCATGAACGCCGACAGTTCATCCATGCAGTCATAGACGGTAACCCGAGCGTCGAGGTGCTCGGTAAACAGCAGGCTCATCGGCGTGAAATACCACAGCAAAAGATCGCCCTGAACGCGTCCGGCGAGGCGCTCATCGAGCAATTGCCTCTGCGCCTGCTCGATCGCCTCGCCACTCATGCCGATCGGCAATTGCGGCACCGCCACTTCTATTCCCGCCGCCGGATTCGAAAGCTCGAGTCTGGGCGTGGCGTCTTCGACAAATACCGGCTCTTCGAAAAACACCACGTCGTAGTGTTTGGCCAATCGCGACATGACGTGCTGCGGCCGTTGATAAACAAATCCCCAGCGCAGATGCGACAGGCACACCAACGTGGGTCGCACCTGAAGGGATGCTTCGACAGCATTTTGCGCGCTCGCCAGTGCAAGCGCCTCGGGTTGTTCTGCCAGGTTCATAGCCAGATCCTCATCAAAAAACAAGACGACTCAGTGCCGAGCCACCGGGCCGTCACACTTGTCGACACTGCAAGTGCAGGGCATTTCTCGATGAGGCCGTAAGGCTCTTGAAGGTTGGAATCACGGCGTTCACACGACGTTCAGCCCAACCTTGAACACAGCCGATGAACTGCACATACCGGCTGGCAAACAAGGTTGAACTTGCCGATCAATCCAGCCCCTACCGTCCAGAACAACCATGGTTTTCGCCGCCGCACAGGCGCATCGAAACCATCTACGAAGCCATCGCCGATGGCGTCACTTGTGAGGGCGGGCGCATGATCTTGATTACGGGTGGTGCGGGATACATTGGTGCGCATGTCGCACTGCAATGGCTGGGCAACGGCGAGGATGTGGTGATCCTCGATAATTTGTGCAACAGCCAGCGCGCGGCGATCGCGCGCATCAGTACGCTGGCCGGAAAACGACCGGAGTTCATTCAGGGTGATGTGCGCAATCGACGACTGCTCGACAATCTTCTGCACGATTACCCGATCGATGCCGTGGTGCATTGCGCCGGGTTGAAAGCGGTCGGAGAAAGCGTGCGTGAACCTCTGCGCTATTTCGACACCAATGTCGGCGGCAGCCTGACGCTGTGCCAAGCCATGGCCCAGGCCGGAGTTTTCCATCTGGTGTTCAGTTCATCGGCCACTGTTTATGGCGACTGCGCCACCCTGCCAATTAACGAAAACTGCGCCACTGGCCAGCCGACCAATCCTTACGGCATGTCGAAACTGATGTCGGAAAACATCATGAAGAGTGTCGCCAGTTCCGACCCGCGCTGGTCGATCGGCCTGCTGCGCTATTTCAATCCGATTGGTGCGCACCCTTCCGGCCTGCTCGGCGAGGCACCCACCAGCACGCCCAACAACCTGCTGCCCTATCTGCTGGAAGTTGCCAGTGGCCAGCGCGCGCAGCTGTCAGTGTTCGGCAACGATTACCCGACCCCGGACGGCACCGGCATTCGCGATTATCTGCACGTCGTCGACCTTGCACTCGGGCACGTCTGCGCGCTCGACGCCTTGCGCGATCGCCATGGTGTGAGCATCTGGAACCTCGGTACCGGGCGCGGCTATTCGGTGCTGGAGGTGATCAGCGCCTTCGAACAGGTCACCGGCATCAAGATCCCGTTGCGTATTGAAGCGCGGCGCCCCGGCGACATTGCGCGCTGCTGGGCGGACCCGCAAAAAGCCCTCGAAGAACTGGGCTGGCAGGCGAGCCGCTCACTGCACAGCATGCTCGCCGATGCCTGGCGCTGGCAGTGCAATCAACTCGGCCAGGTTGACGTTCGCCAGGCCAATTGAAAGCTGCGCACGGTCACTCATTCTCGTGGCCGTGCGCATCGGCACAGGACAATCGTCCGGACTCGCCGCCGGCGATTCGTTCTGCCTGATCGATGCCACGTTTGAGCGCATCCTCGACTTCCCATTCTACGCCGGGCAATTTCCTGATGCGCTCGTAGGCGCACTCGCCGGTTGCGGTGTAAACGCTGATGAACATTTCGACGTCGCCATCATCGGCTTCCCGTGCCCGTACCTCGATATGACAGCCGTTTTCAACCTCTTCGGTATGGCACTTTTCCGCCTTTTCCGTCGCCTTCCATTTGTTGTAGGTTTCGCCGCGTTTGAACATGTCGTACTCCTGAACTCAACTCGCTCACGTCAAAGATCTTTCCTTTGGCGGAATAATTCCACGGATTGCCAAGAGGCATTTTCAGCATAGCGCGTTGATTCGCGTCCGCCGTTTCGCTAGTTCAACCGTTCGTCAGCTTGCGTAACATTCTGTAAAACCAACGCCGGAATGCTCATTCAAAAAGTTCGAGGCCCGGGCGAGCTCAAGTACAACTCGTTATTCAGCCCAGTGTGATTAGCCGGTACAGAAACAGGGTTTTCTGTCCATGGCCAACTGTTGCCCGAAGAAAACAAGGATCGATATAAAGAACAGGAGCATGTATGAAGCGAACAATCAGCTATTGCCTGGTCTATCTCGCTACCAGCGTTCTGCTCGCCGGTTGCAATCTGGTGGTGTTCAACCCCAAGGGCGATGTTGCCCGAGATGAACGCGACCTGATCATTCTCGCCACGGGCCTGATGCTGTTGGTGGTGATCCCGGTCATCGTCATGACCTTCCTGTTCGCCTATCGCTACCGCGCGACCAACAAGAAGGCCCGTTATTCGCCACGTTGGGCCAGTTCGCACAAGATCGAGGCGGTGGTCTGGGGCGTGCCGTTCCTGATTATTTGCGTACTCGGCTGGGTGACCTGGGAAACCACCCATGCACTCGATCCCTATCGCCCGTTGGACTCCGACGTGCCGCACCTCAATGTGCAAGTGGTGGCAACGGACTGGAAATGGCTGTTCATTTACCCCGATCTGGGTATTGCCTCAGTCAATGAACTGGCGATACCGGTGAATACGCCGGTAAGTTTCACCGTCACTTCCGACGCGGCCATGACTTCATTCTTTATTCCGGCACTCGGTGGGCAGATATATGCCATGGCCGGCATGCAGACCAAGTTGCATTTGATCGCCAATGAAATCGGCCAGTATCGCGGGATTGCTGCGAACTATAACGGCCACGGTTTTTCCGACATGCACTTCAGCACCCTGGCACTCAGTGGCGCTGATTACGAGGCGTGGGTCAACAAAGTCAAAGCGGCGCCCGGGCAACTTGATCAAGCCAGTTATGCCGAGTTGGCCAAGCCTTCAGTGGCGCACAAGATCACTTATTACTCGGCTGTGCAGGAGCGACTGTTTCTCGACATCGTCGACAAATACGAAGGAATGAACAAAGCACCGCGCAAGAAGGAAACCCAGGTGCAACGCAACGGCGACGATGTGCGCGTCAATCAACAACCGAGTCTGCTGGCCGAGGAGCGTTAAATCATGTTCGGGAAACTTTCATGGGACGCGGTTCCATTGCACGAGCCGATTGTCATGTACACCCTGGCTATCGTCGGCCTGATGGGTTTTGCCCTGGTCGGTACCGTCACCTGGAAGCGCAAGTGGGGCTACCTGTGGCGCGAGTGGTTCACTTCGGTCGATCACAAGAAAATCGGCTGCATGTACATCATCGTCGCGTTGGTCATGCTGCTGCGCGGTTTCTCCGACGCGATCATGATGCGTACCCAACAGGCGATGGCATCCAGTGGCGGGCCGGGTTATCTGCCGCCGGAACACTACGACCAGATCTTCACCGCCCACGGCGTGATCATGATTTTCTTCATGGCGATGCCGTTCGTGGTCGGCCTGATGAACATCGTCGTGCCACTGCAGATCGGCGCCCGCGACGTCGCCTACCCGTTCCTCAACGCGCTGAGTTTCTGGCTGTTCGTGGTTGGCGCGGCGCTGGTGAATATTTCCCTGGGCGTCGGTGAATTTGCCCGCACCGGTTGGGTCGCCTACCCGCCCCTGTCCGAACTTGGCTACAGCCCCGGGGTCGGGGTGGATTACTACATCTGGTCATTACAGATATCCGGCATAGGGACGCTGTTAACCGGGGTTAACTTCTTCGTGACCATCCTGAAGATGCGCACCGAAGGCATGACCCTGTTCAAGATGCCAGTGTTCACCTGGAACGCACTGTGCACCTCGATCCTGATTCTCGCTGCGTTCCCGATCCTTACCGCCACCCTGCTGATGCTGACCCTCGATCGTTATCTGGGCATGCACTTCTTCACCAACGAGGCCGGCGGCAACCCGATGATGTACGTCAACCTCATCTGGGCGTGGGGCCATCCGGAGGTGTACATCCTGATCCTGCCGGCGTTCGGGATCTTCTCGGAGATCGCCGCGACCTTCAGCAGCAAACGCCTGTTCGGCTATGTCTCGCTGGTGTGGGCGACGATTGCGATCACGATTCTGTCGTTCATCGTCTGGCTGCACCACTTCTTCACCATGGGCGCGGGGGCCAACGTCAACGCGTTCTTCGGCATCATGACGATGATCATTGCAGTGCCGACCGGGGTGAAGATCTTCACCTGGCTGTTCACCATGTATCGCGGCCGCGTGCGCTTCGAAACGCCGATGCTGTGGACGCTGGGCTTTATCGTCACGTTCAGTATCGGCGGCATGACCGGCGTGCTGCTGGCGGTGCCCGGGGCCGACTTCCTGCTGCACAACAGCCTGTTCCTGATCGCGCACTTCCATAACGTGATCATTGGTGGCGCGGTGTTTGGCTACATGGCCGGGCTGACTTACTGGTTCCCGAAAGCCTTCGGTTTCCGCCTCAACGACCGCCTCGGGCGCATCGCGTTCTGGTGCTGGCTGGTCGGTTTCTACTTCGCGTTCATGCCGTCTTACGTGCTCGGTTTCATGGGCATGACCCGACGCCTGAACCATTTCGACAACCCGGCCTGGCAACCGTGGCTGCTGCTGGAACTGTTTGGCGTCGGCATCATTCTTTGCGGCGTGTCCGCGCAGGCGTTGCAGCTCTACGTGAGCATCCGCAACCGCGCGAAACTGCGCGACCTCACCGGCGACCCGTGGGACGGCCGTACGCTGGAATGGGCCACGGCCTCGCCGCCACCGTTCTACAACTTCGCCGAGCAACCGAAAGTCAACGATCTCGACGCCTATTGGGGCATGAAGGAGCGCGGCGTCAGCACCCTCAGTCACACCGACTACCGCGCCATCCATATGCCGCGCAACACCTCCGCCGGCCTGGTGATCAGCGTCTTCGCGCTGATCTGCAGCTTCGCCCTGGTGTGGCATATCTGGTGGCTGGCGATCTTCGGCCTGGTCGCTTCGGTGGTGGCGATGATCGTGCGCAGCTATGACGAAGACATCGACTATTTCGTCCCGGCGCAGGAAGTGGCGCGGATTGAAAAAGCGCGTCTCAAAGACTTGGCGGAGGCTTGAACATGTCCAATATCGTTCTGGATAAAGACATCGCGCACAGCCATGAACATGGCCATGAAGACGCGGGCTCGATGCGCATTTTCGGTTTCTGGATCTACCTGATGACCGACTGCATCCTGTTTGCGACGCTGTTCGCAGGCTATGCGGTCCTGCGTGACAGCGTGGCTGGCGGCCCCTCGACAGTCGACATTTTCGAACTGCCCTACGTCCTTGCCGAAACCGCGTTGCTGCTGCTCAGCAGCATCACTTACGGCTACGCGATGCTGGCGATGAACCGCAATGACAAATCCCACGTGCTGCGCTGGCTTGGCGTCACCTTCGTGCTGGGTTGCGGCTTCATCGCCATGGAAATCAACGAATTCCATCATCTGATCGCAGAAGGCTACGGGCCGGATCGCAGCGGATTCCTGACCGCGTTCTTCACCCTCGTCGGCACCCACGGCGCGCACGTGCTCAGTGGTCTGGTGTGGATGGCGGTGTTGATGCTGCAAGTAAGCAGCCGGGGCCTGACCAACACCAATACGACACGCTTGAGTTGCCTGAGTCTGTTCTGGCACTTCCTCGATGTGGTGTGGATCTGCGTATTTACCGTGGTTTATCTGCTGGGGGTGGTGTGACATGTATAACCAGAGCCCGATTCATAGCAGTGCCGGCACCAGCCATGGCACCAGTCGTTCATACATGGTCGGTTTCATCATTTCGGTGATTCTGACGGTGATTCCCTTTGGCCTGGTCATGTACCCGACGCTGCCACGTAGCGTCACCGCTTGGGTGGTGGTCGCGCTCGGTGTGGTGCAGGTCTTCGCCCACCTCAAATATTTCCTGCATCTGGACACCGCCAAGGAGCAGCGCTGGAACCTCAGAGCGCTGATCTTCTCGGTGGTGATCATTCTTCTGCTGGTGGGGCTTTCGCTATGGATCATGGACAGCATTCACCACAACATGCTGGCGCACTGAAGCAATGGCGGCTGTCGCTGAATGTCGGGCTGGAATTGACCAAGCCCGGCATCATCGTCGGCAATCTGGCTTCGGTGTTCGGCGGTTATCTGCTTGCCGCCGGTGGCCGCCCGGTGTCCCTGGCGCATTTCTTGGCCGCCCTGCTCGGCACCGCGCTGGTCATCGCTTGCGGTTGCGTGATCAATAACTGCGTCGACCGCGATATCGATCGGCGCATGGTGCGCACCTGTCATCGGGCGCTGGCCGTTCGCGCTGTGTCGTTGCCCAGTGCGTTTTGCTACGCGACGGTGCTGGGTGTGATCGGCTTCGGTTTGCTGTGGGTCGGCACCACAGCATTGGCCTGCGCCATGGCGGCAGTCGGTCTGATCGTTTATGCGGGCGTTTATACCTGCCTGATGAAACGCCGTTCGCACTGGGGCACGCTGGTCGGCAGCCTGTCCGGGGCCATGCCGCCGGTGGTCGGTTATTGCGCCGTGACCGGCAGCTTCGATGCCACGGCGCTGATGCTCATCGTGGTGTTTTGCTGCTGGCAGATGCCCCACTCCCACGCGATCACCGTCATGCGCCATGAAGACTTTCGTGCCGCCGGATTGCCAACCTTGACGCTCAGACAGGCACGACGCGAGATCAACCTGTACATGGTCGCGTTCCTGATCAGCGCGGCGATATTGGGCTGGGTTGCGGCTATCAATGTTTCTTATCCGCTGGTGGTACTTGGCCTGGGCGGCCACTGGTTTTATCTGACGTTGCGACCGGTGCGAACCACCAATGCGAAAGTCTGGGCGCGGCGCATTTTCAGCGTATCGATCCTGCTGATCCTGGCGCTGAATCTTTCCCTCGCGTTGAACGCCGTACTGCCCTCGCCCTCTGCGCTCTACCACTCATCGGGCGTGGGGGAAAATCATCAAACGCAGGTGCGGGGCGGGTTATCAGAATCGGTAACGACTGGCCTGACAGACCACCTGGAGGAAACCCATGGCTAACGATCCTTCAACAATTGATTGCGCCTGCCCGGGCTGCACCTGCAAATGCAGCGGCGAGCAAACCTTCGAGCGTGACGGCAAGCAGTTTTGCAGTCAGGCCTGCGCGGATCTTCACCCGAAGGGCCAACCGTGCCCGTCCTCGGCCTGCCATTGCGAGCAGAACCTTGGGGCCGATGAGCGCAATGTCAGTGACTCGAAACTGGATCAGGCAGTCGAGGAAACCTTTCCCGCCAGCGATCCGATTTCCCCGTGATCCGCCAAGGGTGCTCGCCTTCGAGGCACTTTTTTATATCAGCAGGAGACAACGAAATGGACGAGGAAACCATCCGCAAGATCGCCTACAGGCTTTGGGAGGAACAAGGTCGGCCGCACGGAAGTGATTTCGAGCACTGGTTGCAGGCGCGCGCAGAACTGGATGCGTTCGATTCCGATGGCTTGCCAGGTTCGGTCGCCAGCAGCGTAGCGCCGCCGGCACCACGGAAAAAGGCCAAGCCTGGGACCGTTGCTCCCGCGACCAGAACCCGCAAAAAAACCACGTCTGCTGCTAAATGACCGATCTTCAAAGGCGCGCGCTTGCGGGAGGAATGGGCTCGTGAAGCGCGGCATCAATCTGGTGCTGGCGGCCTTCGCGTTGACGGCGTTGTCCTACGGTCTGGCACGCTTCGCCTATGGCCTGCTGCTGCCGCAGATTCGTCAGGATCTGGCACTGAGCGTTTCCGCCGCTGGATGGATCGGCGGCAGTGCATTTGCGGCGTATTGCGTGGGCATCGTCGCGACGTTTGTGTGCAACGGCAAAGTGAGTCCGCGTAGGTTGACGGTGATGGCCGGCGCCGCTGCGACACTGGGCATGGGACTGGTGGTTGTCGCTTCGTCGGGGCTGACGTTGGGCTGCGGCGTGGCGCTGGCGGGATTGAGCACGGGTCTGACTTCGCCGCCATTGGCCAGTGCGGTGGCAGCGCGTCTTGATGATGCGGATCGCCCGCGAGCCAATGGTTTTATCAATGCCGGGACAGCGGCGGGCATCGTTTTTTCCGGTTTGGCGGCGATATTGGCGGCCGGGCAATGGCGCCAGCTGTATGCCCTGTTTGCCTTGATCGGCATCGGCGTCACGATCTGGCTCTGGTTTGCGGTACCGCGCCGGGTCGAGCGTGACGTTGCGCAGAACTTCTCGCTGGCAATGCTGCGTCGACCCGGCGTACTGCCTTTGTGCGCCAGTGCTTTCCTGATGGGGTTGGCGAGCACGGCGATCTGGACATTCGGTGCCGATATCCTGCGCAGCGAGGCTGGATTCTCAGATCAGTCGATAGCATGGGCGTGGATAGTCCTGGGTGCGGCGGGAATCAGCGGATGCATGACGGGCGTGTTCACCGGCCGATTCGGTGTCGTGCGTATTCAGCATCTGGCACTGGCAGGGATCGCCCTCGGGACATTGGGCCTGTCGGCCGCCTCGATATCAGCCGGGTCTGGCCTCATCGCAATGTGCCTGTTTGGCGCGGCCTATATCGTTTCCTCGGGCGTTTATCTGCTGCAAGGCATCCGCCTGTTTCCGGATCGTCCGGACTTGGGATTGGGCATACCGTTTCTGCTCCTGGCACTCGGCCAAACCGCCGGCACGCCGATTTTCGGTGCAGTGCTGGAGGCAACGGGCGTGATCTTTGCCCTTTGTGTTTTCGCGGCGGCCGCTTGCGCCGCCATGGTGCTGTGCCCAAGAGATGGTGAAAGTCCGCGCGGACAGATGTGCCAATCCACCGAAGGCTTGGGTCGCTAATGATTTTTATCGTCAGGAGTACAAACCATGGCCGTAAACATCAGCAATCTCACCCTCTCCACTCCGGTCCCCGTTTCGGCAACCAATCCGGTCGCACTTGAGCTCAACGGCGCCGAGGCCATTGCGCAGTTCCCCAGCATCGTCACGGTGCTGCCGGATGGATCGCTGCAACTGTCCGCGCCAACCAAAGGCGCCTCGAGCAAGAGCACTCACCGCACCCGCTGCGAATGGAAAGAATCCTTTTATTGGTCGCTGGGCAGCGCCGCTGACCACCTCAACTATCAGGAGATGACCGTGACCAAGGTCAACTCTGCGCAGAAAGTGGTTATCTCGCAGATGCATGTGAAAAACGACGACGGCCCGGTCATCAAAGTGTTCTGGCAGAAAGGCAACATCACCATGGGCTTCCGCCAGAGCTTCAACCAGCCCACCCCGGTCAACACCACGGTGCTCAAGGGCGTGCCGCTGGGGGCGAAGTTCAAGATCACCATTCGCGCCAATTCAGCCGGCGTGGCTCGAGTCACCGTTGACTACAACGGCGTTGTCGGTACATCAGGTGATTTGCAGCTCGACTCAACGTGGAATTCGCAGGTGTTCAATTTCCACGGCGGCGTCTACAACCAGATCGACTACACCGACGCCACGCCGCCAGAGGATGGCTCGATCTGCATCATCAGTGACTTGTTGATTTCGCATACTTAGGCGCTGAAACGAGCAAGGGCCTGCGGCAGCTTTCGCTGGCAGGCCCTTGTCAGAGCTGAGCTCGATGTTGGGTTTTCAGCCTCCTCTTCGACTTCGAAATTGCCTGCGTCCTAACGTCGCAGCCTTCGGCTATTGGCAAATCCTGCGCAAGCCGTAGAATCCCGCGCGCTCTTGCAGAGGTCCAGTCTGGTCATAGACAGGCCTTTCCAGGACTGGCCATGCCTCATTGACGTACGGCCGACGCCACCGCCCTGCCCGATCGGCAGACATTTGCACAACACCTGTTCCAGCCTGGCAACCGCATGCGCAGAGGCGCACGTTGCGCTGTACGATTTCTTGAGGTTTTTATGTCTCCGCGTTTGCTGGCCATGGCGCTGGCGCCCCTGCTCGGGCTGTTCATTATTGCTCTGGGCAACGGTTTTCTGTCTTCCCTGACCACCCTTCGCCTGGACGCCGCCGGCGCCTCGGCGACGATGATCGGAATTGTTTCGTCGGCCTACTTCATCGGCCTGACGCTGGGCGCGGTGTTCAACGACCGGCTGATTCTGCGCATCGGCCATATTCGTGCCTACGGCAGCTTCGCCTCGCTGATCGCCGTGACGATCCTGTTGCAGGGTCTGTTCTATGACACCTGGGGCTGGCTGATCCTGCGCCTGATCAACGGCTGGGCCACGGTCGGTGTGTTCCTGGTGATCGAAAGCTGGCTGCTACTGGCCGGTGACGAGAAGATTCGCGGGCGCTTGCTCGCGCTGTACATGATCGTGCTTTATGGCGCTGGCGTTCTGGGCCAGGCGACGCTGGGAACCATCACTGGCATGAGTGACAGCGCGCCGTTCATGGTCGCCGGCATGCTCGCTGCGTTGTCGGTGCTGCCGATCGTGATCCTGCCGCGCGTATCGCCGCTGCTCGATCAGGTCGAGCCGCTCAAGCCCCGGCAACTGCTGGGCGTGACGCCAACCGGGCTGGTCGGCTGTTTCGGTTCGGGCGTGACCATCGCGGCGATCTACACCTTGTTGCCGCTGTATCTGCAACGCAGAGGTCTGGACGTCGGTGAAGTCGGCAGCATGATGGCCTGGACGATTCTCGGCGCGATGCTGCTGCAGTATCCGGTCGGACGCTGGTCCGACCGCACCGATCGCTTGCAGGTGCTGACGCTGCTGACGGTGGCGTGCACCGCGTTATCACTGGTGATTGTGCTGCTGCCGCTGTCTTCGACAATGCTCGCGGCGATGCTGTTTCTGCTCGGTGGCGGTGTCTTCGCGCTGTACCCGGTGGCCGTCAGCCACGCGGCCGACCGCGCCCCGGCCGAAGCGCTGGTGCCGATGATTCAGGGTTTGCTGCTGATCAACTCGCTGGGCTCGGCCATCAGCCCGATGATGATCTCGCCGGTGATGAACTCGTTCGGCGCCAACGGCCTGTTCTGGGTCTTCGCAGTGGTCAATTTGAGCATGGTCAGTTTTTTCTTCTGGCGCCGTGGCAAACGCCCGGTGCCGGCCAACCCCGCACCGTTCACGGCGGCAGCCACCTATTCGCCGACGGGTGCGGAGTTGCGGGTCACCGAGGATTTGCGCGTCGCCGCTGAGGAGCATCCGGCGATGATGGATGCGATCAGCGGGGAACTGGTGACGCAGCCACGGTGACCGCTGATCAGCAAGTGCCCGGCGGGATGCCGTCCTTGTTGAAGTCCTTCAAGCGCTCGCGCTCTTCTTCGGTGGAATGCGCCGGGGTTGTTTGATCCGGTACTTCTTGCGGCACTTCGGTTTTTTCATCAGTCATGGTTCTGCCCTCTTTGTCGATGCTATTTCGGCATCGGCGGAGCGCTGGTGGTTCCGGATTTCGCACCTTGCCCAAGCCATCGACGCGGCAAAAACCAGGAACATCTCGAAGCGTAAACGCACAAAGGCCTGCTTGGCTTTCGCTAGCAGGCCTTTGTTGAAAGATGGTGCCCGAAGCCGGAATCGAACCGGCACGCCCTTACGAGCGGGGGATTTTAAGTCCGTAATTTTTTTCTTTTAAATCATCCGCTTAGGGACATGATTTTTCCGCATCGCACACATTTCTTATCCGTTCCAAGACAGCAAAATCAGTACCTCAAAATAAATTGCGGAAAGAAACCGGGCTGTAGAGAGGCCTGGCCGTCACCGTGCGCCGGTCGACTGGATCTCAGATCAGTTGAGCCATACTCATGGAAAGATGATCAGTCAGCAGTACGGAGCGTGGACCAAGGACGACGGACCGGACGTGGTAGATAGGCTACAGATCGACATGAATCTATCACTGGTAACTGTCGCCCCATCTAGCTAGGCAGAAAGGATCGGTGTACCCAGCTTACAAGGGCCCGGTTTCCGAGGTGGCAAGAAAGGGTGCCCACGCTTGGGCTAGGTGTAGGGGCCAATTGACATAGGCAGGAATTCCACCTGTCAGTCTTCAAGGGCCGCTATCGGCCCAGAGTGTGTCAAAACCGCTTGTTAGCGGCTTCCACTCTAATGTTTTTTCCTACTCAGCCCAGGTCAGACATCAGTTGCTCAGATTCAGTATAAGATTCCGGAAATCAGCAGGTACGCCGACAACGTGGGCTAGATGCTAGAAATCTGGGGGTTGGATGATTGCAAGCAACGTTTCATATCTTTGTCCGGTTTGTGGATACCCCGGGCTTGAAGAGCCTCCATACGATGAGGTTGGCTGCTCTTCTTTTGGCATGTGCCCGTCCTGCGGTACGCAGTTTGGCTATGATGACGCAACATCTGCTCATGCTGATTTGCGGAAATTATGGATCTCTAAAGGAATGCTTTGGTGGAGCAAAGCTCAAGCGTCGCCGAGTGGTTGGGACCCGGTAAGGCAACTACAGGCGGTTGAAAAACGCATCAATATCTGAACAGAACACCGCTCTTAGCCCTGCTATGATTTCTGAGGATTTCATCGCAGGGATCGCCCATGAAGCGCTTTATCCAAGGTGAACATCGAGGCCAAGAAACCTTCCTTCCCGCGAGCCTCGACGATTACGTCACGGATGCCAATCCGGTGCGCGTAGTCGACGTCTTTGTCGACGAACTCGACCTGGTCAAACTGGGTTTCGAAGGCGCCATACCGGCTGATACTGGCCGGCCGGCTTACCATCCCGCGATCCTGCTGAAAATCTACATCTACGGCTATCTGAACCGCATTCCATCGAGTCGGCGTCTTGAACGAGAAGCCCAACGCAACGTCGAGCTGATGTGGCTGACTGGACGTTTGATGCCCGATTTCAAGACCATCGCCAACTTCCGAAAAGACAACAGCAAGGCCATCCGAGGTGTCTGCCGCCAGTTCGTGGTGCTGTGCCAGCAGCTAGGACTGTTCGAAGAAAATCTGGTCGCCATCGACGGCAGTAAATTCAAGGCCGTCAATAACCGCGACCGCAATTTCACCAGCGCCAAGCTGAAACGGCGGATGGAAGAAATTGAATCAAGTATCAATCGGTACCTGACTGCGCTCGACGAAACCGATCGGCAAGAACCCTCGGTCGCTCAGCCCAAGGCTGCTCGTCTGCAAGAGAAAATCGACAAACTCAAAGCTCAGATGAAAGAGTTGCAGGTCATTGAAACTCAGCTCAACGAATCACCGGATAAACAGGTCTCACTGACCGATCCAGACGCCCGTTCCATGATGACGCGCGGCACTGGAATCGTCGGTTACAACGTGCAGACAGCGGTCGATACCCAGCACCATTTGATCGTTGCGCATGAGGTGACCAACGTCGGTTCCGACCGCGATCTACTCAGCTCGATGGCCAAGCAGGCCCGCGAGGCGATGGCGTCAGATACGTTGTCGGTAGTGGCTGACCGAGGTTACTTCAAAAGCGAACAAATCCTGGCTTGTCACGATGCAGGCATCACCGCCTATGTGCCCAAACCGATGACCTCTGGAGCCAAGGCTGACGGACGTTTCAATAACGATGCCTTCATCTATGACGCGGCAAAAAACGAATACATTTGTCCCGCTGGAGAGGCGTTGATCTGGCGCTTTTCCAGCGTTGAAAAAGGCCTGACGCTGCACCGTTACTGGAGTTCTAATTGCCAGGGATGCGTGCTGAAATCGAAGTGCACACCGAGCAAGCAACGGCGAGTTCGGCGATGGGAGCATGAAGCCGTATTGGAGGAAATGCAGAACAGGCTGAGCAACGCGCCGGACATGATGCGAGTCCGCAAGCGTACGGTCGAGCATCCCTTCGGGACACTCAAACAATGGATGGGCGCCACACATTTCCTGACACGAAAGCTGAACGGAGTAAGTGCGGAGATGAGCTTGAACGTCCTCGCCTACAACTTGAAACGAATCATGAAAATTCTCGGTACCAGCAGTTTAATGAAGGCGCTGTCGGCCTGAAGAGGTCTGTATTTTGGCCACCCAGCAAGGTAGAAGCGGCGCGAGGGGCTCCCAGACCCTCGTGATGATCCGCAGGACTTGTTGTGAGCAATTACTCAGCTAACAACCGTCAGCGCTGCGCGCCGACAGTGCATCAGCGCGTTTTTACACACTCTGGACCGAAAGCGGCCGTTCACGAACGACTACCTTCGGCCAAAAGTAGCCCTGATGGCGGGCTATAATTCTCTGATGCTCAGAATAAACGGGGGATGACAGCGGGGTGGAAAAATAGGCTGTAAGTCGACGCTGCCTCATAACACCACCTTCGCCACGGTAGAGAAGCCATCGGGCTTTCTACTTCAGGCGAACGAAGACCATTCAACGCTACAGGTGAGAATTGGCGGTATGTGCTTCTCCCTTAATAATACTGGCCTACGGCGAGCAAGCTCTCGAGACACGTCTAATCATAACCCCTATCCTCCGAGCTTGACCGGTTGAGGAAGGAGCTCTCGGCTGAAGAGGGATTGCGACGGCGAAAAGTCCGTATCCCAGGCGAACGCAGTGGCGCTCGAACAATCTCGGTCGGTACCCAGGTGACGGTTAGCGGCGAAAGAGCCACTGCAATGGCGAACGCATTCAGTCCCCCTGTGCCGATAACATCAGAGCAGATAGCCCTTTTTTCGCCATTGAAGGTACATGCGGCAAGATTATCAAAGAGCATCCGAGTGCGAGCTTTATCTGACTGTTGTAAAGGTGGCCTGGACTGAGCCTGCAAGAGAGATTGGAAATCTGCTCCATCACTCGTTGCCCGCATCCTGGGTTCTGATGTTGGCCAGTCGGATGGTGCTGGCGGTACTGCAGAAATACCGGTCATCGGCATGCCTCATATCACGCTTGGTGTCATGAATCTCGCCAGTGTTCCTGGCGTGACAGTTCCGTTCTTTGCTTCATCAGATCCCGCTGAACCAGTTGTAGCCCTGGTCTTCCCAATACCCGCCCGGGTTGTCGTTGCTGACGAAAATCTCGACAACATGCTTGGGGTTTTTGAATCCCAGTTTGGTGGGGACCCGAACCCTCAGCGGATAGCCGTACTCGGGCGGCAGCGCCACGTCAGCGTAATCCAGTGCCAACAGCGTCTGCGGGTGCAAGGCAGTCGGCATGTCCAGACTGGAGTAGTAACGATCGGCACATTTGAAACCGACAAATTTCGCTGTGGTGTCGGCGCCGATGTGTTCCAGGAAGGTTTTCAGCGGTACACCTCCCCATTGACCGATCGCGCTCCAGCCCTCAACACAGATCAGCCGAGTGATATCGCTGCGTTGCGGCAGCTTGCGCAAGCTTTCGAGTGTCCACGGCGCCTTGTCCCTGATCCGGCCGGAGACGGCGAGCGAGTAACTGGTCAGGTCTACTTCAGGGATATCGTCCTGACCATAGAAAGCGTTGAACGGAAACGGCTTGGTGATCTGCGCGCGGGCGAAGGTCGGCGCCAGTTTCCGTCCACTGAACAGCCACGCCTGGACCCGGTCGTTCCAACGCGACATGGCCCAAAGCACTTTGTCGACCTGATCGCCGTCCTGCAGGTTGCAACCGGTCAGCATCGACATCGCGCCAACCGTCAGGCCGGCCCGAAGAAAATGCCGGCGCTGAATGTTTTCCAGTTCAAGCTGTTGCGCAGGTTCAATCCTGACGCGCTGACGCGTTGTTATTTTAAATTCAGTCATGACCCATTTTTCTCGTTATTAGGCGTCCGCACTCCACCCGTGATCATTGGCACCAGGGTTTTTGGTACCAGAATCACCAAGACCAGGTGAATCACTACAAACGCTGCAATCATCGCCATGGCCGCAAAATGTACGTAACGAGCAACGTCATAGCCGCCCAGTAACGCGACCAGCTCTTGAAGTTGAACCGGTTTCCAGATCGCTACACCCGAGATCACGATCAGTACACCTGCCGCCAGCACGATCCAGTACATCAGGCGCTGTACTGCGTTATAGACACCCTTTTCATGCACCAGCCGAAAGCGCAAGGCATCGGTCAGATCATGCTTCAATGCGGCAATGCCGATGGGCAGCAGCTCACGTTTGAAATGACGACTGGCCAACCCGTACAGCACATAGATTGCGCCGTTGATCAGCAGCAGCCACATGAACGCAAAATGCCAGGCAAGTGCCCCGCCCAGCCAACCGCCCACGGTCAATGACACCGGAAACCTGAAACTGAACAGTGGCGAGGCGTTGTAGATAGCCCAACCGCTCATGAACATGCAGACCATGCAGGCCGCATTGAGCCAATGGGTGAGGCGAACCGGCCAGGGATGCAGTTTCTTCTGTCTCACGTGGTTCCCCTTGCAAGCCTTCCGTGTAGCGGAGCGTTGCCAGACGGCAACGCTCAAGCTTTCTCAGATGATTACATCGGTGGCTGGAAGCCATCCTTGCCGACTGCAATGCCGCGTGCGGTGCCATCTGCAGCGGGGAACACGACGATTTTCGTTCCTTTGACCAGCTCATCGGCTTTGCCTGGCTCGACGTAGGCGATAGGCACGTCATCCGGCACGACGATTTGTTTCTCGCCGCCCTGGTAGTTGACGGTCAACGTGCGGCCGTCGGTTTTGGACAGTTTGCCAACGGTGCCGTTGGTCATGGTGCCAGTGCTGCCGTCTGCGTTCTGCCAACCGTAATGACCTTCGCCGCTGCCCTTGAGCCTGGCGTCGAATACCGTGACCTCAAGCGCCTTCAAGGTTCCGTTGGCCTGCGGGATGGCCGCCGAGCCGATGAAGCTGTCGGATTTGATCGAGTCGATATTGGCCTTCGATACCCGGCTGATACCGGTCTTGTCAGTCAGTCCGATCGTCTGCTGGGCGCCAGAGCGGACAGTGAAGGTCAGCGTGTTGTTGCTGACGCTTTCCACCGTACCGCGCAGTGGTTTGATGACCGGCATGTCGGCGGCGGTGGCAATGACGGCAGCGCTGAGCATCACCAAACCGAACGTGGTAGACAGGGCGTTTTTGAGTTGCATGGCGACGATTCCTCATGGGTTGATGTGTCGCCATCCTCGACCGCAGACCGGGACGTCACGATGACCGTCGAATGACATTTTTGTCATTCGCCAACCCTGACCATGTATGACAGAAATGTAACCGACTGCGCCCGCTCATCCCGTTACACTGCACAGCCGAGATACCGATGTCGCGGACTTAACCCCGTCATGAAGAAACCCGAGCGCGCCTGACGATGCATATCCTGCTGATCGAAGATGACACCAAAACAGGTGAGTACCTGAAAAAGGGGCTCGGTGAGTCCGGTTACAACGTCGACTGGACCCAGCATGGCGCTGACGGCCTGCACATGGCCTTGCATACGACCTATGACCTGATCGTGCTGGACGTGATGTTGCCCGGGATTGACGGGTTTCAGATCATCGAGCTGTTGCGCGCCAGACAAGACGTACCCGTGCTGTTCCTTACCGCGCGCGACCAGTTGCAAGACCGCATTCGCGGTCTGGAACTGGGCGCCGATGATTACCTGATCAAACCTTTTTCGTTTACCGAACTGCTGTTGCGCATCCGCACTATTCTGCGCCGCGGTGTCGTGCGCGAAGCCGACCATTTCCACCTTGCCGATCTCGAACTGGATCTGGTCCGGCGCCGCGTGACCCGCCAACAACAGGTGATCGTGCTGACCAACAAGGAGTTCGCCCTGCTCCATCTGTTTCTCCGTCGAGCCGGCGATGTGTTGTCCAGGACACAAATCGCTTCGGAAGTCTGGGACATGAATTTCGACAGCGATACCAACGTGGTGGACGTCGCTGTCAAGCGCCTGCGCAACAAGGTCGACCAGCCCTACCCGATCAAGCTGATCCATACCATTCGCGGTATCGGCTATGTCTGCGAGGTGAGGCCATGCGGTCCCGACGCCAACCCTCGCTGACGCTGCGATCGACCGTGGCGTTTGCCATGGTCGCGATGCTGGCCGTGGCCGGCGCGGGCTTCTATCTGTATCAGACGATGAAGGCCTCGGTATTGGTCTACAGCGATCACGCGGTGATGGGCCGTCTGGAGCATTTTCGCAAGCTCCTGCATTACGAACTCGCCATCGAAAAGCTGCGCGACAGCCCGCAGATTTTCAAGAACATGCTCGACAGCGAAGACGACATCTTCATCATTGAAGAGCCGGGGCAGCCACCGGTCATCCAGGTCAATCCACTCAACGTCACGTTGCCTGAACTGCCGGTGATCGGCCAGGACACAAAGCTGAGCGTCAGTGATCTGCGCAGCGGCGTGACCGACTCGGGAACAAGGCTGCGCGCCGCCTCCGTAGTCACGACGTCGGGTGGCCGTGTAGTCCGATTGACGGCCGCCCACCTTATGGGCAAGGAAATGGCGATGCTTGCAGCGTATCGCGAGCGCATCTACCTGGCCGTGGCCCTTGCCTTTCTGGCAACCGCGTTGCTGGGTTATCTGTTATTGCGTCGCGGGCTGCGTCCGCTGCGCAAAATGGCCGCCCATGCCGCAGCCATAACGCCTGAGCGTCTGCACAGCCGTATGGACAGCGCCGATACGCCGGTTGAATTGCAACAGCTGAGTGACGCCTATAACGCGATGCTTGATCGTCTTGCTCAGGGTTATCAGCGACTGACGCAATTTTCCGCCGACCTTGCCCATGAAATCCGCACGCCGGTCGGGTCGTTGATGGGACATTGTCAGGTTGCCCTTCGCCAACGCCGTAGCGAGGACGAATATCAGGCGCTGATCGCTTCGAACCTTGAAGAACTCGAACGGATCTCGCGCATCGTCGAAAGCATTCTATTTCTGGCGCGCGCCGATGAAGCGCAAGCCGTAGTGGAGCGCCAACAACTGTCGCTGCATGACGAATCACAGCGCATCGCTGAGTATTTTGAGGGTTTGGCTGAAGAGCGGCGAATGAGCTTCCAAATAACGGGCGATGGTATCGTGCTCGCTGACCCCTTGCTGCTGCGCAGAGCGTTGAGCAACCTGGTGGCGAACGCTGTTCGCTACGCTTACGAGGGCACCGAGATTCTGATACGGGTATTGGAAACCCACGGAGGTGCCCGGATTGAGGTGGAGAACCAAGGGCCGGTGCTGGGCGACGAAACCCTCGGCAAACTCTTCGACCGCTTTTACCGTGGCGATGCGTCTCGGCACCAGAATTCCGACTCCTACGGGCTTGGCCTCGCCATTGTCGTGGCCATCATGCAACTGCATGACGGCCACGTGGGTGTCGAACAGCCAAGGGCCGGGACTATTCGTTTTTCGCTGTCGTTCCCTTGAGCTGCTCGAACGGTGCAAACTGTTCTTCGCCCGCTGCGGGTACCCAATCTTTTAACGGCGTCAGGAAATGCATTTCAAAACGACGTGACAGGAACGCCCACTTTCCGTCCCGACGTTCAAACCTGTCGTGGTAAAGACCGCTGACTTGCACCGGGCCTTTTTCAATGTCATGAAACAGGCAATCCGCAGCTACCGTGCCCACTGCGCTGTCACCCTCGATTTCAATCAGCGGGTTGGCCATCCAGTGGTGCATATGGGGCATCTGGCGCCAGCTGTTTTGCGCCATCGCCAGGATTTCGTCACGGTTTCCAGCCTGGCCAAAACCCGGTAGATCCAGTGTCGACTCTTCGTGCCAGATTGAGCTAAGAAGCGAGGCGTCGATGCGGTCGAAAGCATTGGCGTAGGCGCTGATCAGCGACTCGATGGCGGCGCGACTTTCCAGGGCGTCCAGTCGGGCTGTCAGTTGTTCATTGTTCATGATGAGGTTTCCTGCAGGGGCTGCGCATAAGCGAGGGAGGCAGCCCTGCGCGAGGGCTGCGCTACGGTTGAGCACGTGGTCAGATCTGCGACAGGCCGCCGTCGACCATCAACTCCACACCGTTGACATATTTCGCATCGGCAGACGCAAGAAACAGCGCCGACGAGGCGATTTCCTCAGGCTCGGCCATGTACCCCAATGGCGTGATCTGCTCGACGTGCTGACGCAGCGCGGCGACGTCGGTTTCGCTCATCTTCAAGCCGTTATCCATCAGCGGTGTGCGGGTGAAGCCAGGGCTCAGGACATTCGCTCTGATCTTGCGACCTTTGAGTTCGTTGGCCCACGTCCTGGCAAAGGAACGTACCGCGGCTTTGGAGGCGTTGTAGAGGCTCAGTCCTTCCATGCCATTGCTGGAACAGATAGAGGCCGTCAGCACGATCGAAGCGCCATTTTTCAACAATGGCATCAACGTCTGTACAGTAAAAAAGACTCCCTTTACGTTGATGTCGAACATGTTGAAATAGGCGGCCTCGGTGGTCTCGCCCAGCGGGTTCTTTTCACAAATACCCGCACTGGCAAACACTGAGTCCAGTTGATCGCCGTGCGCCTCAATCGTCGCCTTGAGCTCGTCCAGATCAACCTGGCGCGCGACATCGGAAATGACCGCGACCGCCCTGTCGCCAAGCTTGGCCACCGCAGCCTCCAGCGTGGCTGCAGAACGCCCGGTGATGTAAACGCGCCTGGCGCCCTCGGCAATCAAACCCTGTGCAATCGCAAATCCGATCCCGGTGGACGCGCCGGTGACGACTGCGACCTGATCAGCGAATTTACCTGACATAACTGACTCCTCGATTTCGGTTGTGTGGCTCGACTGGAACCACAGTGCGGCCATTTTGCGAGGAGGCAGGGGCGCAGCGGCACTGCCATAAATGAACATTGGCCGTTCATTTATGTGAGGCGTCAGCCAGGGTTTGATCGTTTAGATTGAAGTCAGCTTATTCAAAGCATGACTCGCAATCGAAAATATTCTGGAGCCGAAGGGTTTCAGAAAGGAGACCTTATGCCTGAGAAAATAGTAGCCCTTCCGGAACAGCGGCGCTGGCTGATGTTCGCCATCCTGTTGGTCGGTGCATTCTTGCCGCCGCTGGATTTCTTCATCGTGAACGTAGCGCTGCCTTCGATTCAGCAATCGCTGGGCACGGCCTCCTCTGCCGAACAGTTGATCATCTCTTCTTACGCGGCGCTGTATGCCGTGACACTGATCACCGGCGGAAGGCTTGGCGACATCTTTGGCCGCATGAGAATGTTCTTCGTTGGCCTGATTGGCTTTGCCGTCGCCTCACTGATCTGCGGTGTCGCCGAGTCACCCTGGGTGTTGATCGCCGGACGCTCGCTGCAAGGCGTGACGGCCGCTGTCATGGCGCCGCAGGCACTCGCTTCAGTGCAGGCGATATTCCCTGAGTCGGAAAAACCCTTGGCGTTGAGCCTGTACGGTGCGGTGTTTGGTTTGGCGTCGGTAGTCGGCCAGGCACTTGGCGGGATTCTGATCTCGCTCAACCTGATGAACCTGGGCTGGCGGTCGATATTTCTGGTGAATCTACCGATTGCGTTGCTGGTCATTCTGATCGCCATCCCCGTGGTCAAGGAAACCCGCGCACCCCAGACCAGCAAGCTGGATCTGGGTGGAACGCTGTTGTCGATGGTGACGCTTGCGGCGCTGATCGTTCCACTGATCGAGGGACGTGAAGCGGGCTGGCCGTGGTGGGCCTGGCTGTCGCTGGCGGCGGTGCCACTGCTGGCCTGGCTGTTCTGGCGCTACGAAGCCCGCTTGTATCAAGCGCAAGGCGCGCCGTTGCTGAACCCTGCTGCACTGCGTGCGCCCGGGCTGGGCCGGGCATTGCTGGTGGCGCTGACTTTTTACGCGATCGGCGTGTTCTTCCTGCTGTTTTCCATCTATTTACAGGGAGCGCTGCATACGAGCCCGCTCAGTGCAGGTCTGGTCTTTCTGCCATTCGGCGCTGGTTTCTTGCTGGGGCCGCTCGCCACCCATCTATTCCGGCGTTTGCTGGGGTCTTATGTGAATCCCTTCGGAATGGCACTCGAAGTGCTGGGGTTCGTGCTATTGGCCTGGCTCGTGGCGCACACGCCAACCGCCGTCACGCCCTCTGCGCTGTCCCTTGCCGTGATTCTCTTTCTGATCGGTTTCGGACAAGGACTGGCCCTTCCGACATTGATGCGCATGATCACTGGACGCGTGGCACCGGCGTATTCCGGCATGATTGCGGGCATCACCAGTTCCACACTGCAAATCAGCACGGCACTGAGCGTAGCGATCATCGGTGGCATTTTTTACACGCTTCTGGGCAAGGACACGGACGCGGCGGCCATCACCCACGCCTTCACCGTCGCCATACTGTGCATCGCTGCGTGTCTGGTGGTAGGCGCAGGACTGAGTCTGAGTCTGGCGCGCCAATCTGCTGCAGAGCTGCAAACGGCGGCCATGCAGCCGGCAGAGTGAATCAACCGCCTGCCTGAGTGCCAATCATGACGGAGGCCAGGTCGGCAAGCGCGCGCAGACTGTCCATCTGGCGCATGTCCTGGTGGTAGCCCATCCAAATGTCGCGGCCTGGTGGCGGTTCATCTGAATCGATCAGACGCAGCGCCGTCAACTGGTCGCCCAAAGCGCGGGGCAATACCGCGACGCCCTGCCCCTGCGCACACATTTGCGCCTGGACTGTGCGGCTGCTACTGGTAAACACGGTACGCGCCAGAGGGTAACGCTGCTGCAGCCACTGCACATCGGGATAATGAGACTGGGCAACACTCATGGTGATCAGACCCAGCCCGGCGCCCTGTGGCTCAGGGTCAGCAGATCCAACGGCTGCGTATAACCCGTAAGTCAGGGAGATCAGCTTGCGGTGCACGATATCGGGTTCGGTGAACGGAACGATTCGAAACGCGATGTCGGCGTCGCGGCGAGCCAGATCAAACAATCGATGCCCGGCAATGACCTCGGGCACGATCAATGGATAACGCCGGCCCAGTTCACTCAGCACCGGGGCCAGCACATAACAGGCGAACCAGTCAGCGCAGGAAATGCGCAGCACACCTTCGGGCTGTGCGCTGTCCCCCGCGAGGCGCCTTTCGATGGCCAACGCACTTTGCTCCATTTCCTGCGCGAGGCTGAGGAGCTTCTCGCCGCTGTCGGTCAACACGAGACCTTGGTTGGTACGCAGGAAAACGGGTTGGCCACTGAACTGTTCCAGCACCTGCAAGCGCCGCCCCACGGTCGGATGGCTGACCCCCAACAGCTTGGCGGCAGCCCCTAATGACCCGCTGCGGGCAATCGCGAGAAAGACCCGCACATCACTCCAGTCCATGCTCCGCCCCCGTACAAAAATGAACAGTGAGAGTGCAGCAATGGCAGTGCCGTAGCAATCCCGTGCCCGACATACTTGTCTGCATTCACCGTCGTCGAATACCAACCGGAGACTGCAAATGAAGATTGGTTTTATCGGAGTGGGATGCATGGGCAGAGCCATCATTCCACTGCTCGTCCGCGCTGGCCATCACGTCTCGGCATGGAACCGCAGTCAGGCGGCGATCAAGGATCTCGAAGGCATCAGCGTTATCGAAACGCCGGCCTCGGCGTTCCAGCAAGAGGTAGTCATCACTCTTCTGGCCGATGATGCCGCCGTCAGGCAAGTGCTGCTCTCCAGCGCTGTTCTGGAAACTGCAGACAAAGCTTGCGTGCATGTCGTGATGTCGACCTTGTCGCCTTCGCTGATGTTGGAGTTGCAGCGCGAACATGAAGCCGTCGGCATGCCATTGATCGCGGCGCCGGTCTTCGGCGTGCCCGCCGTGGCGGCCAAGGGCGAGTTGAATATCCTGGCGGCCGGATCGCAGGCCGCTGTCTCGACCGTCCAACCGCTGTTCGACCTGCTCGGGAAAAAAACCTGGTATCTGGGCGACCAACCTGAACAGGCCTGTATCGCGAAAATCGCCGGCAACATGATGATCACCCAAGCCATCCAGTCGCTGGGCGAAGCCAGCGGACTCGTTCAACGCCACGGACTGAGCCCTTCGATTTTCATCAAGCTCATGACCCAGACCCTGTTCGCCTGCCCCAGTTATCAACGTTATGGGCAGAACATCGTCAGCAGCAATTTTGAACCGGGATTCAAACTGTCGCTTGGCCTCAAGGATATGAATCTGGCGATCGATGCGGGTCGTCTCAAGGGGCTGGAGTTGCCAGCGGCGGATGCCGTGCGATTGAAAATGACGTCGGCGGTAGCCAGGGGAGATGGCGACAAGGACTGGTCGGTTTTTGCTCAGCAGACGAATCATTGAGAAGTTCTTTCGAACACCTGTCACGAGGTCATTCATGGAAAACTCCGACATCGCGCGTCAACTCTCAACATTCAGGAAAACCATCGACAATATCGACGCCGCCCTCATCCACCTGCTCGCGGAACGGTTTCGCTGTACCGATGAGGTCGGATTGCTCAAGGCCCGATATCAGTTGCCTGCGGTAGACGAGGCCAGAGAGCAGCAGCAATACCAGCGTCTGGCAGCACTTGCTCAGGAGGCCGAGCTGGATACGGCCATCGTGCAGAGGCTGATGCAGTTGGTCATTGGCGAAGTGGTCGAGCGCCACAGGCAGATCGCCGCCAGGCATGCCCCGGCACCCGCCAATAACCCTGACCCTCGGGCCTGACCCCGGCGCCACTTATCGAAGCAATCAGACAAACGAGCAGAACCGCATGAAATGGCCAACGATCGAGCAAATTCGCAGCTTCACCGATTTACCCTATGGCTACAGTTGGGATTACCTGAAACGTGAGGAGATCAATGTCGCGACAGATTTTTTCCGGACATGGTTTCCCTCCATTTCGGTGGGGTTGGCAAGCCCGTTTCTGGACCAGCAGTTCTACGCAGACAACGTGGTGCTCGAAGACGATCCGGATCGAGGCATATTCGCTACCGTCGTCCGCCAGAACGATGAGATTGTCGCTATCGCCACGTGGGAAAAAATTGACGATGCTGACGTTATTTTCGGGCGGGTCGGCGCGGTAGCCAAACCGCACAGACAAGCCAGACTGGCCGTTGCGGCCCAGGACCTGGGAGAAAAAATCGGCACGTTCATGGGCGCGGGGCTGATCTATGGCATGGCAACAACCCGCACGCCGTATATGCAACAAGCACTGGAGCAAGCCGGTTACAAAGCGGTAGGGATAATGCCTGGCTTGGACCGGGAAGAAACAGCACCTGGAATCGTGCGCAGGGTTTACGAAGTCATCTACGTAAAACGGCTCGCACCACACGCCGACTTTCTCATTCCTGCCGGTCATAACCTTACCCCTACAGTCGCGCGACTTTACGCAGATATATTTCAAGGTGATGACGACACGAACTGACGAGCCAGCCTAGCAGCGAACCAACCATCGAAATGCTTCTGATCAGTAACGCTACCGGCTCGCGCCTTTTGCATCGATCGAGGTAGCCACATTAGGTAATGAGTTCAAAAAGACTCAGCAGCGGCTAAAAGCACCTGTGGGGTTGATTAATAGATGAGAAGTGAACTGAGTGGACGCGGCTCTGGCCCCTGAGTTAGCTTTCGTAACCGTTCTAACTTGGGGCTCCGCAATCATGACTGACCGTCAGATCATTGTTCCAGATGGCATGAGATTGATCTACGAGCGCGCGGGTTATGCACCAGCAGTAAAGGTAGGAAAAACTCTCTACTGCGCGGGTCAGGTAGGCAGGACGCCGGAATTATCCGTCATTGAAGAACCTGAGCAGCAGTTTTTAGCTGCATGGGACAATCTCCGGATCGTCTTGGAGGCAGGTGGCTGTAAATTTGAAGATGTCGTAGAAATGACAACTTACCACGTCGACATGCACCGTCACATGCCAATTTTCAGACGCGTAAAGGATAAAGTATTTCCGAGAAGCACTTGTGCATGGACCTGCATTGGTGTCAGTGAATTAGCTCGACCTGGCCTTCTCGTGGAGATCAAGTGCGTCGCAGTAGAGCGATAACCCTCTGACAAGAACCTGCATATCCAGGTCTTAAAATGGGTGACTACGCATGCGGTGGTAGATTCAAAATTACACTTGCCTGCTGCATCGGTAGGCGCGTGATAACACTTTACGCCGACGGCTAATACTGACTGGAAGCAGGCGCCAATCAATTCCGATGCGAGCAGAAAAATGCCTATCAGCGGATATCCTTAGCACTCGCTAAACGCAAATCCAAAGTCATCGCTTGACACTTGTGCCGCTTCGTTAAGTCGTTGGCGCAGCGCAGCCGTTAGCTGCCTCTCCACCACCCACGGATCCGACAGCGGGGCGAGTTGTGGCGCCAATTGCGGCGACAGGCTCATTAGCGAATGATTAAGCGATCGCGCCGTTTCAAAAGCGGCTTTCTGCACAAAGCTGATTTCCACCAGCTCCCCCTGCGCCTTGCGAAACTCCATCTCAGCCATCCGCGCCAAGTAGTGCTCGCGATGTGCACGCGCTTTCTGAAAGTCCGGGGACTGCTCTTGCGCGGGATCAACGGGCGGCGGCGCAGCCATGTTGGTCGGTTCGGATTGTGTAGCGACGTGGCTGTACACATTACGCTGAAGCCGCTCCTGTTGGTGGCGAGCAGCGACGGCAGCCTTGCTCGGGTCAGCGGTATCGCGGATCAATGCTTCGGTGGCCAGAACGTCGACCTGCTTGCCATTGGGGACAGGACCAGTCGACCGTTTTCCTTCAGCCAGGTGATGTAACTCGGTGAGCGGCCGATGTGTGCGGCGAAGGCGCTCTTGGATAGGTACGTGGCTGCGGTCATACCAGCATGCCGATCAACCATTAAGAGATGCTTTGGACCTATTCTATCTAACAGGTCAGAGGGTCGCTGACACATTGAAGATGGATGAGCGCGACATAAAGGACGGAAAGCTCTCCGTCCAGCAAGGCAAAACTGGGGCTAAACGAAGGATCGAAATCATTGGTGAGCTCAAAGTCGTAATAGATCGAATCATGGCGCGAAAGACCGGACAGAAAATCAGATCAACACGCCTGGTAGTAATCGACTCTGGGCAGCCGATGACGACCAGCATGCTCAGAAAAAGGTTCGATGACGCCAGGGAAGCAGCCGGGATTCCAAAAGCAGAATTTCAGATGCGCGACCTACGAGCAAAAGCGGCCACGGATAAAGAGGAGTCAACAGGGAACATCAGAGAAGCTCGAGACCAACTTGGGCACACCACCGTAGGGATGACAGAACAGTACATCCGTATGCGGAAGGGCATGAAGGTCACCCCTACGAGGTGACTAACGGTCACGAATTGCGGAAAAGATTTTTTGATTGCGGAAAAAAGAACTAAGGGCTTGCATGAGGTATGTCATGCAAGCCCTTGATATTCATGGTGCCCGAAGCCGGAATCGAACCGGCACGCCCTTACGAGCGGGGGATTTTAAGTCCCATGCGTCTACCAGTTTCGCCATTCGGGCGGTAGCGCGGTGTTGCTTTGCTCAGCCTTGCGGTTGCGATCCTGACAGGATGGCCGCTTGAAAAGCCGAGCGGGGAATATATACATCACGTCCCGGTGAAGCAAGTTTGGAGTGCGCGATTTGAGAACTAAATATCGCTGACCGAGGAAAATCAAAAAGCCTCAGAAATCAGGGAGCTACGGAGTTTGCTTGAAGTAGACGCCGAGGTTACTGGCAAATCGCAGCAACCCGACTGGAAATTGAGACGATAAACTCAAAAGATTCAGACGCTCACCATCACCTTAGCTGCACGGGTGACAGATGTTTCATCGATTGAGATTATGAGCAGGCAACCCAGGACTGGACGGGATGTCTACGCTAAAGGATGGCGCCGAAATCAATAATCAAAGGGTAATCAGCACGCCCCCCCCTTCAACCACGATCACGCCTCACAGAACGTCACCAGAGCAGTGCTCAGGGATGTACAAGCAATCAGGAGATTTGATTCCATGCAAATGAGTGACACCGTTCTAAAAGCGTCTTTAAGCCAAGAGGAGCGCTCGGCGATCGCCGAGATCGAAGCGACCACCAATATCCTGCAACTTGTCACCCGTCTGACCGGTACACGCTTTGCCGGCATCGCAAAATTCACTGAAACAGAGTGGATCGTTTGTTCGGCGTACGATCCGATTGAACTGGGAATAAATGTCGGCGATACGCTGGATCTGGAAACCACCCTTTGCAGTGAGTTTCGACGAAATCCGCAAGCCCTCTTCCTTCCACAAATCAGCCAGGATGGACGACTTTCGTCACGTCCTGTGGTGAAGCAATATTCGATTGAAAGCTACGCAGGCGCGCCTGTTTTCCTGCCGGACGGGAGACTCTGGGGTGCCTTATGTGCTCTGGACTCAAGGGCTGTTCTGTTTGACAACCCCGATCTTGCAGAGACATTGACGCTGTTCGCGCGGCTCATTGGCTGCATCTTTTTCTCGAATCTCACGGTGGAAGGTGCCAGCCACATCCAGACCGGATCGTGCTTGACTGATTGACCCTCCGCAAACAGGTGAGCACCACATTTTTCTGCAGACAACAAAAAACCCCGTAGATCATTGATCTACGGGGTTTTTGATAGTGGAGGCCGAGGTCGGAATCGAACCGGCGTAGGTGGATTTGCAATCCACTGCATAACCATTTTGCTACTCGGCCTCAAAGTCTTTGCTGTCAGTAGCACAACAACAAACACTGTACAAATTGGAGCGGGAAACGAGACTCGAACTCGCGACCCCGACCTTGGCAAGGTCGTGCTCTACCAACTGAGCTATTCCCGCTTGGTGTGGCGCATTCTATAGAATTAAGATGCCCCGTCAACCCCTTGATTCAAAAAACTTTTATTTCTTTTCGACATCGGTCTTCAGGTGCGGCCAGGCGGCGCGAAGGTATTGAACCATCGACCACAGGGTCAGCCCTGCCGATACGATCAGCAGCGTATAACCGAGCACGACCCAGAAGCTGAATGCCTTTGGATGAGCCAGCAGAATCACCAGCGCGAGCATCTGCGCAGCGGTTTTCCATTTGCCCAGATTGGAAACGGCTACCTGCGCTCGTGCGCCGAGTTCGGCCATCCATTCGCGCAGGGCCGAAATCACGATCTCGCGACCGATGATGACCGCCGCTGGCAGTGTGAGCCAGAGATTGCCGTGTTCCTGCACCAGCAGGACCAGGGCAACAGCGACCATCAGCTTGTCGGCGACCGGATCGAGAAACGCCCCGAACGGTGTGCTCTGCTCCAGTCGGCGCGCCAGGTAACCATCGAGCCAGTCGGTTGCGGCCGCGAAGGCGAACACCGAAGCGGAGGCCATGTAACTCCACTCGTAGGGCAGATAGAACAGCAAAATAAAGATCGGGATGAGCAGGACGCGTAGAACGGTAATCAGATTAGGGATATTCATCGGCACAACTGGCTACGAGGTGAAGGGGCATTCTACTCACTATGCAGGTTCGCATAAATCGACTCAGCGAGCTTTTTACTGATCCCCGGGGCTTTGGCGATCTCTTCGATGCTTGCACGAGACAGCTCCTGCAATCCACCAAAATGTTTCAACAGGTCACGGCGGCGGGTCGGCCCTACCCCTGCCACGCCTTCCAGCGTTGAGGTTCGGCGGGTCTTGCCGCGACGAGCGCGATGCCCCGTAATTGCGAAGCGGTGCGCCTCATCGCGGATCTGCTGGATCAAGTGCAAGGCAGGTGAATCGCCGCGCAAGGTGAACTCGTGCGCTGCATCATTCAGATACAACGTTTCGAAACCGGCCTTGCGGGTAGCACCTTTGGCGACGCCCAACAGGATCAGATCCGGTACGGCCAGTTCGTTGAGCACATCCCGGGCCATCGACAATTGGCCTTTGCCACCGTCGACCAGCAGAATGTCCGGCAACTTGCCTTCGCCGTCCTTGAGTTTGCTGAAGCGGCGAGTCAGCGCCTGGTGCATGGCCGCGTAGTCGTCGCCGGCGGTGACGCCTTCGATGTTGTAGCGGCGATAATCCGACTTGATCGCGCCTTCCGGCCCGAACACCACGCACGAGGCCACCGTGGCTTCGCCGCTGGAATGACTGATGTCATAGCATTCCAGGCGCTGCGGCGGTTCATCCAGATTCAGCACTTCGGCCAGCGCATCGAATCGCGCGGCGGTGTGCTGACGGTTGGCCAGACGCGCGCCCAACGCTTGTTCAGCGTTAGTCACGGCCAATTGCTGCCAGCGCGCGCGCGTGCCGCGCACTCGATGGCTGATTGCCAACTCGCGGCCGCGCAAGGTATGAATGCCTTCGATCAACGCCGGGAAGTCTTCGTGAACCACGTTGACGATCAGTTCGCTCGGCAGATCGCGTTCGGGGCTACTAATGTAGTACTGACCGAGGAATGCTGCCATGACCTCGGAAACGTCTTCCTCAATGCCGACCTGCGGGAAGAAATTCTTGCTGCCGAGCACGCGCCCGCCGCGCACGCTGATCAGGTGGACACAGGCGCCGCCTGGGTTGACGAATGCGGCAATAACGTCGATATCGCCGGTTCCGCCTTCCATGCTCTGCTGGTCCTGCACCCGGCGCAGCAAGGCAATCTGGTCGCGCAATTCGGCCGCGCGTTCGAATTCGAGATTGATCGCTGCCTCTTCCATCGCGGTGGACAGCTCGTTGGTCAGCGCGTGGCTGCGACCTTCGAGGAACATCACCGAGTGGCGCACGTCTTCGGCGTAGACGTCAGGCTCGACCAGGCCCACGCATGGCGCCTTGCAGCGTTTGATCTGGTATTGCAGGCACGGACGGGTGCGATTCTTGTAATAGCTGTCCTCGCACTGGCGGACGAAAAAGGTTTTTTGCAGGATGCTCAGGCTTTCACGTATGGCGCCGGCACTCGGATAGGGGCCGAAATACTTGCCCTTGGCCTTTTTGGCGCCGCGATGGATGCTCAGGCGCGGAAACTGTCCGTCGGAGAGAAACACGTACGGATAGGATTTATCGTCGCGCAGCAGGATGTTGTACGGCGGGCGCCACTCCTTGATCAGCGTCTGTTCCAGCAGCAGCGCTTCGGTTTCGTTGGCGGTGATGGTCGTCTCGACCTGAGCGATACGCCCTACCAGTGCAGCCGTTTTCGGCGCCAGCCCGGTCTTGCGAAAGTAGCTCGCCAGACGTTTCTTCAGGTTTTTCGCCTTGCCGACATACAGCAGGCGCGCCTCGCTGTCGAACATGCGATAGACGCCCGGGCGACCGCTGACGGTCGACAGGAAAGCACTGGAATCAAATGTCTCGGTCATGGTCAGGCGCTGGCATCCACCATGCCGTGACGCACCGCGAGCAGTGTCAGCTCGACGTCGCTGCTGATCGAAAGCTTCTCGAAAATGCGGTAGCGGTAGGTGTTCACGGTTTTCGGCGACAGGCACAACTTGTCGGAAATGATCTGGACCTTCTGGCAGCCGACAATCATCAAGGCAATCTGGATTTCCCGCTCCGACAAGGCATCGAACGGCGAATCATTGGTTGGCTGAAATGATTTGATCGCCAACTGCTGAGCGATCTGCGGACTGATGTAACGCTGCCCGGCGAAAACCAGCCGAATGGCCTGAACCATTTCCGGCAGACCCGCCCCCTTGGTCAGGTAACCGGCGGCGCCGGCCTGCAGCAAACGCGTCGGGAAAGGGTCTTCCTCGCACACCGTAACGGCAACCACCTTGATGTCCGGGTGGCTGCGCAGCAGTTTCCGTGTGGCTTCGAGGCCGCCGATGCCGGGCATCTTGACGTCCATGAGCACTACGTCAGGCTTCAATTCACGGGCTTTGATCAGGGACTCTTCACCTGACTCGGCCTGACCCACCACCTGCAGGCCATCGATATCGGCCAGCATCCGTGTAATGCCTGTACGAACGAGATCATGGTCGTCGACCACTAGCACCCTAATCAAGCAGACACCTCGCGATATGGTCTTATTGGGATGCCGGACACCTTAGCAAAAAGTGCCAGACAGACCTAGCGGAAAGCCGCATTTAAAAAGTTTCAATTCATCATTCAGGGCTTGCCGGCTGTGGGTTTCAGAGCACAGCTGTACTCACATCAAGCTGCATTCTGAGGAAACACTCATCCCTGCCTACGATACGCAGTCCTTTGCGGACATACAGTGCTTGCGCAGGATTGTTATCGAAGACCGTCAGTCGCAGTGCAGGACGTCGCGCCTGACGGGCCATGTCAATAACCTGATCGATAGCCCAGGACCCGGCGCCCTGCCCTCGCCAGGTCTGATCAATCTGCAATTCGCGTATGTACAGCGCCCGCGAATCCTCGCTCAGACTGACAAAGCCGATCAGCAGTTCATCCTGGAGGATCATCCAGCTCTCACGATACTGCCAGCCTGCGTCAAACGCCTCGTCCTGCCACAACAGATCGTGGTCAATGTAATAACGCAGCATGTTGCGACAGGTCAGGTCCCGCGCAAAAGCAAGATCATCATGGGTGGCATGCCGAATTCGATAACTCATTCAGCTCTCTCCAATCGTAAAAATGCACTTTAACCAGATCGTTTGCCAGTGATAGCCGTTTCGCTCGGCACGCAATAGCATTTTCTGATTGCTGACGCGTATCAGCGTCGAGTAAGCTCGGCGCATTCATCGGAGACAGACCATGTTCAACGCCCCTTCACAGTCTTGCATCGCCAGCGCCTCGCGCTCGATTGCGGCTGCGTGGGTGAACGACGCCTGCGCTCCAGACAACTTTTATTTTGGGTATTGGTTTAGCCACTGGCGCGCCTGATACCCAAACGGCGCCCATGATAACGGGTCGCCTACCAGAGATTTCTCAACCCCCGGTCGGCTTCCCGACCGGGGGTTTTGTTTTTTCAGGCCCATCACTTTCAGCGACACACCACATTTCGAGGTTTACACCATGAACTACGCCACTTATTACCGTTACGACAGCTTTAGCGCCTGGCGATTTACCAGCCTCCGCTCGGGACAGCCTGCCGCCTCCGATCGGTCACCTACAGGTGGCAAACACACACGCCTAGCCAGTACGGCCATTTGTCGAACACCCCAGTAGGGCCGAGTGCGCGGGAAAAACCCGCCATCCGCCCAGGAAGACCGAACATGAACTCTTCAGTTTCCGCTTTGCCGCCGTCCATCCTCGATTCTGCCAACGAAGCGCTGACCCTGCGTCTGCCCAGCTCGTTGCAGCTCAAACAGCAATTACCGCTCAGCCACTCCCTGCATCAGCAGGTCACTGCCCATCGCCAGGCGGTGCGCGCCATCCTCGACGGTGAAGACCCGCGCCTGCTGGTCATCGTTGGCCCCTGCTCTATCCATGATCCGCAGTCGGCAGTCGAATACGCCAGAAAACTCGCTCGCCTGGCCGAAGATGTCAGCGGTGAAATGCTGCTGGTCATGCGCGCCTACGTCGAAAAGCCGCGAACGACGATCGGCTGGAAAGGTCTGGCCTACGATCCGCATCTGGACGGCACTGACGACATGGCTACCGGCCTGACGCTGTCGCGCGAACTGATGCTGGAAATGATCCGGCTCGGACTACCGGTCGCTACCGAACTCCTGCAACCCATGGCCGCCAACTACTTTGATGACCTGCTGAGCTGGGTGGCCATTGGTGCCCGCACCACCGAATCGCAAATCCACCGCGAAATGGCCAGCGGCCTGAACATGCCGGTGGGCTTCAAGAACGGCACCGACGGCGGCGCCGCCGTTGCTGTCGACGCCATGCGCTCGGCAGCCCATGCGCATCGGCACTTCGGCGTCGACAGCCAAGGGCATCCGGCGATCGTGCAGACAGCTGGCAACGCTGATACCCACATCGTGCTGCGCGGTGGCCATCAAGGGCCGAACTACGATGCAAGCAGCGTGGCCAACATCAGCGCCGAGCTCAGCCGACTGAAGATCCCCAGCCGGATCATGGTCGATTGCAGCCATGCCAACAGCGGCAAGGATCCACTGCGCCAGCCAGCCGTGTTCAACGATGTGCTTGAACAACGCCTGCATGGTAACCATGCGCTGATTGGCATGATGCTCGAATCCCATCTGTTCGAAGGCTGCCAGCCGCTGAGCAGCTCTCTGCGCTACGGCGTATCGATCACCGACGGCTGCCTCGGCTTCAGCGCAACGGAACAATTGTTGACCGACGCTGCTACGCGCCTGGCACAAGCCAGAGCCTGATCGCAGATTGCCCTCCCGCTCCATCAAGAGCGCGGAGGGCTCACTGCCCCGGTCTAGGCCACGACGCTGATCCGCCTCACGGCAGATTGCTGACTGATGTCGTCCAGACGTTCGATGATGTAGCCAATCTCCACCGTCGTGCCGTGGTGCTCGCGCCAGAACCGATGGGGAACAGTGAAACTCACCGGTTGCCCGGCCGTCTCCCGAGTGATTTCAAGATCATCGCGATGACTGAAGAACTCACCATCGCACTTGAGATAGACCAACTCGTCTTCGTGCACCTGCGGGTCTTTGATCAGAATGGCAACCCCCTCTATCGAGTCCTTGACCGACAGCACATCATCGATCGCCCCAACAATATCCGGCGCGGCCAGTTCAGCACGCACTGCCGGCCCAATGAAAACCGTCGCAGGCTCCGACGTTCGGATCGTTCCCCAGCATTGTTCAACACGGTAGGCGACCACCACCTCGCCACCGCGATGCGCCTCGATGTAGCTACCCGGCACCCAGAACGACAGGCATTGCGCGACGGAGTAGGCCTCCACGTTCAATGAGTCGGTAAAGATCTCGGGCGAGGTATCGCCGTGCCAGGACAACATCACCCGATCACCCGCCGACATCCTCGCGTAAGGCTGCAGAGTCACCAGGGTGCCCTCTGCCACTCGCGATGGCTCCAGCGCTCCGTTTACCGAGCCTTCGATCTGTGGCGCCAAAAATTGCGTGCGCATATCGCCCACAGACAGTTGCAGGCGTGCAGATTCCAATGCCTTGGGCGCGGACGCACTTTGCAGTGTCCAGTAAACCTCCAGCGAGCCTCCATCCAGCGCAGCCACATGCATGCCCTTGATGATGAAGATTACGTCTTTGCCAATCTGGGCCTGGCTGATGAATCGAACGCTCTCGTATTGATAGGCAAAGCCTTCGATATCCAGCCCCTCCCAATACAGCACCAGCTGATCGCCACAGCTCATGTTGGCATAAGGAGAAATGCGAACGATGGCCCTGACCAGAGAAGGCTCAAGCACGCTGCCCTCAAGCCCGTCAATGGTCGGCGCGATCAGAGGATCGAAAGACACATCGGCAACCGCGGACGGACGCATCCGCCAGTAAAACTCGACTTCATGGCTATTCATTTTCGTCTCCACTCCCTGGAAAACGTGCCGTCCCGAATGACGACACTGACACCTACATTGAGGACTTCCTTGCAGGTTCTGGATGTCAGCCGAATACACCGCGACGACGGCGCAACCTCTACTCACAAGGTAGGCAACTGGGGTGTTCGCGCTGTTGTGACGACAAACGACCCTATGAACTTCCGATTCGGATTTCACAGCTCTCCGAAACTTCGTACGTCTCTTAGTCCATTTTCAAACGCAACGTGAAGCGTCTTCGTACTTCTTCAACGAGATGAGTGTTTTAGAGTGGCTCGGTGATTTCCCGATGAACTTCTACGAAAAAGGTAAGAACATGCAACGGAATGCTACAACTCGTTATCCCATCCTGTTGGTCCACGGTCTGTTCGGGTTCGAGCGTATCGGTCATTTCGAGCTGTTCCATGACGTCAAATCCGCGCTGAAAGCGGCTGGCTGTCGATTGTTTGTTCCACACCTTTCGGCCACCCATGACAATGAAGTGAGGGGTGAGCAATTGCTGTCACAGATTGCCTGTGTGCTGCGAGGCACAGGCGCGAAGAAAGTCAACCTTATAGGACACAGTCAGGGCGCACTCGCTGCACGCTATGCGGCGGCGCTTGCACCAAACGTAGTCGCTTCGGTCACCTCCGTCAGTGGTCCGAACCATGGTTCGGAGCTCGCCGACTTCCTGCGCAAGGCGCTGATCCCGGGCAAGCTCCCCGACGCCGTCGCTCAAAACGTGGCGACCCAATTTGCTGACTTAATGTCGCTGCTCAGCGGCAGCGTGGCACTGCCACAGAACGCGTTGGCCGCACTCAACGCACTGACCACGGTCGGCGTCGGTCAATTCAATGACAAATTTCCACAGGGGCTGCCACTGACTTGGGGCGGTCACGGCGCCGAGCAGGTCAACGGCGTGCGCTATTACTCGTGGAGCGGCGTTGTCCCGCAATCCACGTTGCCAGCGCAGGATCCGGTTCAGGGCATCTGCTGGGTGCTGTCGCAATATTTCACCACCGAACCCCAGCAGAATGACGGTTTCGTCGGACGCTTCAGTAGCCATCTCGGCCAAGTGGTCCGCTCTGATTATCCAATGGATCACTTGGCTAGTTTGCGGCGCAGCCCAGGCGTAAACGCGTCTTCGCCGGACCCTATCGAGCTGTACGTCGAGCATGCCCAGCGCCTGCGGGCGGCGGATCTGTGAGTAGAGTCAGGGAATCAGAATGGAACTTTGCCGAGAATTCACCGACTGATTCCGGTACGCTCCACCTTTTATTGAAACAGTTCGGAGAATTCCCCATGGCCAAAGCCACTGCCCGCCACATCCTGGTTTCCAGCGAAGACAAGTGCAACGAACTCAAGGCTCAGATCGAAGCCGGCGCCGATTTTGCTGAAGTCGCCAAAGCCAACTCCAGCTGCCCATCCAGCCGTCAGGGCGGAGACCTGGGTTCGTTCGGTCCAGGCCAGATGGTCAAGGAATTCGACACCGTGGTGTTCAGCGCGCCGATCAACGTCGTGCAAGGCCCGGTGAAGACCCAGTTCGGTTACCACCTGCTGGAAGTCACCAGCCGTCAGGACTGATTCGTCGTCCTGTTGCTGACAACGGCCCACCCTTTGGTGGGCCGTTGTGTTTCGGTTACATATACGGCTGGCGAGTGGCGCGCCGCTCGCGTACAACTTGCGCTTATCGATTTTGCGTTCCAAGGCTGACGATGCGACTGGTTTTTCCCACACTGATGCTCACCGCCCTCGCCCTGCTCACGGGTGCCGCCGGTGCGACCGCTGCCCCGCAACACGCACTGACCGTTTACGGCGAACCGGCCAAATACCCCGCCGGCTTCGGCCATTTCGACTACACCAACCCGCAGGCGCCGAAGGGTGGGACGATGCGGCGCTCGGCAATCGAAATCGGCCACTTCGATCATCTGCTGCCCTATATAGACAAAGGCATCGGCGTCACGCAGATCGACGGCCTGCTGTATTCGCCACTGGCCCAGCGCTCGCTGGATGAGCCCTACACGGTGTACGGTCTGGTGGCGGAAAAAATGGAACGCTCGGAAGACGGCCTGTCGCTGCGCTTTTTCATCAACCCGAAGGCGCGCTTTGCCGATGGCAAACCGATTACCGCCGAAGACGTTCGCTACACCTACAACCTGCTGATGACCCAGGGCAGCCTGCGTTATCGCACCCAGTTTGCCGACGTCAAAGGCGTCGAAATCGAGGCGCCACTGACCGTGCGCTTCGACTTCAAAAGCAACGAAAACCGCACCCTGCCCCTGGATATCGCGACCCTGCCGGTGTTCCCCGAACACTGGTGGAAGAGCCGCGATTTCGCCAGCGGCGGTGGTTATGAACCGCCGCTGGGCAGCGGGCCGTACCGGGTTGGCAAGGTCGACTCCGGGCGCAGCATCACCTTTGAACGCAATGGCGACTGGTGGGGCAAGGACCTGCCGGTCAGTCGCGGCCTGTACAACTTCGACCATTTCAGTATCGAGTATTTCGGCGACACCGATGTCGCCCGTCAGGTGCTGCGTGGTGGCGCCTACGACTACAACCGCGAGTTTTCCGCGACCGGCTATTCGATCGGCTACGACAGTCCCGCCCTCAGCGATGGCCGTTTGCAGAAGGCCCACCTCGCCACTGAAGCGCCGCAATCGGCCCAGGGTTTCGTGTTCAATCTGCAAAAGCCGATGTTCCAGGACCGCCGGGTACGCCAGGCACTGGCGATGCTCTGGGATTTCGAATGGAGCAACCGGCAGATGATGCGCAACGTCTATATCCGCCAGCAGAGCTACTTTTCCAATACCGATCTCGCCGCCCGGCAGTTGCCCGATGCAAAAGAGTTGGAAATCCTTGAACCGCTGCGCGGTCAGGTGCCTGAGGAAGTGTTCAGCAAAGTCTTCGAGGCGCCGAAGACCGACGGCAGCGGCATCATCCGTGACAAGCAGTTGCAAGCCCTGCAACTGCTGGAGCAGGCCGGCTGGAAACCGGATGGCGATCAACTGGTCAACGGCGCCGGCGAGCCGCTGAGCTTCACTTTTCTGGTCAGCCAGAACGGCATGGACCGCCTGCTGTTGCCCTACAAGCGCACGCTGAAGCAGATCGGCATCGAGCTGAATATCCGTCGCATCGACGCCTCGCAATACGTCAATCGCCTGATGAGTCGCGACTACGACATGATCGTCACCGGCTACCCCGTTACCACTTCTCCGGGCGGTGAGTTGCTCAACTATTTCGGCTCGGCAGCGGCCAACGATCCGGGCGCGAACAATTACATGGTGTTGAAAAACCCGGCGGTCGACACCTTGATCAACGGCCTGATCCGCGCCTCTACTCAGTCGGACATGCTGCATTACGCCCATGCGCTGGACCGGGTGCTGCAATGGAATTACTACTGGATTCCCAACTATTACCCGCCGGGCACCTCGACCGTGTGGTGGAACCGCTTCGGCATTCCCACGGTGCAGGCGAGCAATGACGAAGCCATCGAGAGCTGGTGGGAAATCAGCCGCACGCCGCTGACCAATCAGCAAATGACCGCCGAGAAAATCAGTCGCGGCCGACCCGGAGGACCGCACTGATGTGGGGTTACATACTGCGGCGCCTGCTGCTGATCATTCCGACGCTGGTGATCATCCTGCTGGTCAATTTCGTCATCATTCAAGCCGCGCCCGGCGGACCAGTGGAACAAGCCATCGCCCACCTGCAAGGCATTGGCGGCGCCGGTGTTGGCGGTGGTGCCAGCGAGACATCGAGCAACGCTTCGCGCGCCAGCCGTGGCCTCGATCCGCAATTGATCAAGGACATTGAAAAGCAGTACGGCTTCGACAAACCGGCCCACGAGCGCCTGTGGCTGATGCTGATGAATTACGCGCAACTGGACTTCGGCAAGAGCTTCTTCCGTGGCGCGACAGTTACCGACCTGATTCTGGAAAAGATGCCGGTGACCATTTCGCTCGGACTGTGGGCGACACTAATCACCTATCTGGTGTCGATCCCGCTGGGCATCCGCAAGGCTGTGCACCACGGCAGCCATTTCGATATCTGGAGCAGCACGGCGATCATCATCGGTTACGCCATGCCGGCGTTTCTGTTCGCGATGTTCCTGATCGTGGTATTCGCCGGCGGTACTTCGTTGAACTGGTTTCCGGTGCGCGGACTGGTTTCGGACAACTTCGAATCGCTATCGACCCTGGGCAAGATCGCCGATTACTTCTGGCATCTGGTGCTGCCGGTCACCGCGCTGGTGATCGGTGGATTCGCGACCTTGACGATCCTTACAAAAAACTCGTTCCTCAATGAAATCACCCGACAGTACGTAGTAACGGCTCGCGCCAAAGGCTTGAGCGAACGCCGCGTGCTGTACGGACACGTGTTTCGCAACGCCATGCTGTTGGTGGTCTCGGGCATACCTCAGGCGTTCATCAGCGTGTTCTTCGCCGGCTCGCTGCTGATCGAAGTGATCTTCTCCCTCGATGGCCTTGGGCGCATGAGTTACGAAGCAGCGGTATCGCGCGACTATCCGGTAGTGTTCGGTTCACTGTTCATCTTCACCCTGTTCGGCCTGCTGATAAAACTGATCGGCGACCTCTGCTACACCCTGGTCGACCCGCGTATCGACTTTGCCGCGAGGAATGCCTGATGTTCAAGCTCTCGCCTTTGGGTCGTCGCCGTTTCGAACGCTTCAAGAAAAACCGTCGTGGCTGGTGGTCGCTGTGGCTGTTCATCGGCCTGTTCCTGCTGACGCTGGGTGGCGAATTGATCGCCAACGACAAACCGTTGATGGTCAGTTATCAGGGCCAATGGTACTTCCCGGTGTTCAAGCGCCATACCGAACAGGAATTCGGCGGGCAACTGCCGTTCCAGGCCGATTACCGCAGCGAGTACGTGCAGAATCTGATACGCAAGGACGGTGGCTGGTTGCTGTTCCCGCCGATTCCGTTCAGCGACGACACGCCCAACTATGACCTGAACAAACCGGCGCCGAGTCCGCCGACTTCGGTCAATTGGCTGGGCACCGACGATCAGGCGCGCGACGTGCTGGCGCGGGTCATCTTTGGTGCCCGGGTGTCGATTCTGTTTGCCTTGATGTTGACCTTTGTCAGCGCGCTGATCGGTATCGCCGCCGGCGCGTTGCAGGGCTATTACGGCGGCTGGGTCGACTTGCTCGGACAGCGCGTGCTGGAAGTCTGGTCGGGGCTGCCGGTGTTGTATCTGCTGATCATCCTTTCCGGGTTCGTCGAGCCGAATTTCTGGTGGCTGCTGGGGATCATGGCGCTGTTTTCCTGGTTGGCGCTGGTGGACGTGGTGCGCGCCGAGTTCCTGCGCGGGCGCAATCTGGAATACGTCAAAGCCGCACGCGCCCTGGGCCTGACTGACCGCAAGGTGATCTTCCGGCACATCCTGCCCAACGCAATGAACGCGACGCTGAGCTACCTGCCGTTCATTCTGACCGGGGCCATTTCGACGCTGACCGCGCTGGATTTCCTCGGCTTCGGCATGCCGGCCGGCAGTGCCTCGCTGGGTGAACTGATCGGTCAGGGCAAGCAGAACCTGCAAGCGCCGTGGCTCGGGTTGACCGCGTTCTTTACCCTGGCGCTGATCCTCTCTTTGTTGGTATTCATCGGCGAAGCGTTACGTGACGCTTTTGACCCTCGATCCTGAAGCGTGACCATGACTGAAAACCTGATTGAAATCCGCAACCTCAATGTCGCC
Organism: Pseudomonas sp. AC083; assembly: GCF_979253165.1. Classification (NCBI taxonomy): domain Bacteria; kingdom Pseudomonadati; phylum Pseudomonadota; class Gammaproteobacteria; order Pseudomonadales; family Pseudomonadaceae; genus Pseudomonas; species Pseudomonas sp. AC083. Next base: position 90,487 of record NZ_CEEDDH010000001.1, on the reverse strand, counting down.
TTCCATGGCCAGACCGTGGTGCGTGACCTGTGCCTGGATATCCGCCCCGGTGAGTGCCTGGCACTGGTGGGCGAATCGGGCTCGGGGAAATCGGTGACCGCGCATTCGATCCTGCAGCTGCTGCCCGATACTGAGGCGCAAACCCGTGGCAGCATCCGCTATCGCGGGCAAGAATTGCTCGGTGCTGATCCGAAGGTCTTGCGAGAACTGCGCGGCAATCGCATCGCCATGATCTTTCAGGAGCCGATGACTTCGCTCAATCCATTGCACACCATTGAAAAGCAAATCGGCGAAACCCTGTTGCTGCACCGTGGCCTCGGTGGCAAGCAAGCGCAGCAGCGCATTCTGGAATTGCTCGGACTGGTCGGCATTCAAAAGCCCAAGGAGCGGTTGAAAGCCTATCCGCATCAGCTCTCTGGCGGGCAACGGCAACGGGTGATGATCGCCATGGCCCTGGCCTGCGAACCGGAGTTGTTGATTGCCGATGAGCCGACCACGGCGCTGGATGTCACCGTGCAGCGCAAGATTCTCTTGCTGCTCAAGTCCCTGCAACAGCGGCTCGGCATGTCGCTGCTGCTGATCAGTCACGATCTCAATCTGGTGCGCAGCATCGCGCAGCGGGTGTGCGTGATGAAGGCTGGCGAGATCGTCGAGCAGGCGCCCTGCGAAACCCTGTTTACCGAACCCAAACACCCTTACAGCTGCGTGCTGTTGAACGCAGAGCCGGAAGGTGAAGCCCTGCCCCGTGACGAACGTGAAAATGTGCTGGAAGTCGCTGACCTGCGCGTCGATTTCCAGGTCGGCGGCGGGTTGTTCAGGCGCAAGCAGTACCTGCGCGCTGTCGATGGCATCAGTCTGAATATTCAGCGCGGCAAGACCTTGGGCATTGTTGGCGAGTCCGGTTCGGGCAAGTCGACGCTGGGTCAGGCGATCCTGCGTTTGCTGGATTCCGAGGGCAGCATTCGCTTTCAGGGCGAAGCGCTGGATGGCCTCAATCAAAAGCAATTGCGCCCGTGGCGGCGGCAGATGCAGGTGGTGTTTCAGGACCCGTTTGGCAGCCTCAGCCCGCGCATGTCGGTGGCACAGATCATCAGCGAAGGTCTCGAAGTGCATTGCGAGTCGACCGCAAACGAATGTGATAAGCAAGTGATTCGCGTGCTCAAGGAAGTCGGCCTCGACCCGGAAAGCCGCCATCGCTACCCGCATGAATTTTCCGGTGGCCAGCGCCAACGCATCGCCATCGCCCGGGCTCTGGTGCTCAAACCCGCACTGATCCTGCTCGATGAACCGACCTCGGCCCTCGATCGCACCGTACAGAAACAAGTGGTCGCCCTGCTCCGTGATTTGCAGGAAAAATACGGTTTGACCTACCTGTTCATCAGCCATGATCTGGCCGTGGTGCGCGCGTTGGCCCACGACATGATCGTGATCAAGGACGGTCAGGTGGTCGAGCGTGGTGCCAGTCACGACGTGTTTGACAACCCGCAGCATCCCTACACCAAAGAGCTGTTGGCGGCGGCGCATCCGGGGTAGGTTTTTTTCTGCTACTTCGCGGCTCGGCATTCGCGAGCAGTCTCGCTCCCACATTGGAATGCAGTCCCCTGTGGGAGCGAGCCTGCTCGCGAACGGGCCGGTACCGGCAACAAACAATCAGGACCAGCCTCCATGAACACCACCGAAAGCCTCAAGGACTACCAACGGGTACGCACCCTGGCGATCCGTTCGCTGTTCGAGATCATCGAGCAATCCAGTGAGGGCACGGTGATTGTCGATCGCGATGCGAATATCGTCTGGATGAACGAACGCTACGCCCGGCGCTTCGGTCTCGATTCAGCGGCCGGCGCTATCGGCAAACCCTGCGAAAGCGTGATCCCCGGCAGTCTGCTGCGCGAGGTGGTACGCACCGGTCGGCCGATTCTGCTGGATATGCAGGACACGCCAAAGGAACCGCTGGTGGTGATGCGCCTGCCGATCCACGACGATGCCGGCAGCGTAATCGGCGCCATCGGTTTCGCTCTGTTCGACGAGTTGCGTACGCTGTCGCCGATGCTCAAACGCTACCTGAGCATGCAGGAAGAACTGGCCTCGACCCGTTCGCTGCTGCGTGCGCGGCAGACCAAATACAACTTTGCCCACTTCATCGGTACCAGCGCCGCCAGCCTCGAAGTCAAACGCCGCGCCAGGCGCAGTGCCAGCGCCGATTCGCCGGTGTTGCTGCTGGGCGAAACCGGCACCGGCAAGGAGTTGCTCGCGCAAGCGATCCACAGCGCCTCGCCACGCGCGCACAAAGCCTTCGTCAGCATCAACAGCGCGGCAATTCCCGAGGCGCTGCTGGAAGCCGAGTTCTTTGGCACGGCACCCGGCGCCTTTACCGGCGCTGACCGCAAGGGCCGCACCGGTAAATTACAAATCGCTCAGGGTGGCACGCTGTTTCTCGATGAGATCGGCGATATGCCGCTGCCGCTGCAAAGCAAACTGCTGCGCGTGTTGCAGGAAAAGGAGTTCGAGCCGGTCGGCTCCAATGAAGTGATTCAAAGCGATGTGCGGGTAATCGCCGCGACGTCGACGGATTTGCAGGCTGCGATCAAGCGCGGCGAATTTCGCGCCGATTTGTACTACCGCCTCAACGTACTGCCGATCCAGGTGCCGCCGCTGCGTGAACGTCTTGATGATCTGCCAGCGCTGAGCGAAGCGATTCTGGAAGAGCTGCGCAGCCAGCATGAACTGCACCGCGATGCGCTGGCGTTGCTCGGCCAGCATGCCTGGCCGGGCAACATCCGTGAGTTGCGCAATGTGCTGGAGCGGGCGGCGTTGCTCAGTGATGATCTGATGCTGACCGAGCAGGATATTCGCGGCGCGATTGGCACCTTTACTCCGGTTGAGCGAACGTCCGAGCCGAGCATGCAAGCCTCCGCTGGGGAGACATTTGCACAGGCGCGGGCGCGGTTTGATCGGCAGTTGATCGAGTCGACCCTGGCGCAATGCGCGGGGAAAGTACCGGAGGCTGCGGTTCGGCTGGGGCTGGGGCGGTCGACGCTGTACAAGAAAATGGCTGCGCTGGGGATTGCAGAGTCTACATATAGAGACATCTGATCTCCATTTTAAGACTAGAGCAAAAGCTTCGCGAGCAGGCGCGCTCCCACAGGGGAATGCATGACCAATGTGGGAGCGAGCCTGCTCGCGAAGGCGACGGCCCATTCAAAGAAAATCTCAATTAAGAGACAAAAACAGCTCCCAGAACGCGACTCTGATCTAATTTCCTTATATTTCAAACAGTTAGAAGATTGGCACAAATCTCGCTAACCCACTCTCCGCACCCGTTCCACCCACAAAAATAACAATCCTGGAGAGACACACCATGAGTGTGATCATTGCCTTGGCAGCCCTGACGCTGCTGATGCTCGCCGCCTACCGTGGCTACAGCGTCATCCTCTTTGCCCCGATCGCCGCCCTCGGCGCGGTCCTGCTCACCGATCCGTCCGCCGTTGCCCCTGCGTTCACCGGGGTGTTCATGGACAAGATGGTCGGTTTCATCAAGCTCTATTTCCCGGTATTCCTGCTCGGCGCGGTGTTCGGCAAGCTCATCGAACTGTCCGGTTTCTCGCGCTCGATCGTCGCCGCTGCGATTCGCCTGCTTGGCACCAAACAAGCGATGCTGGTGATCGTGCTGGTGTGCGCCTTGCTCACTTATGGCGGCGTGTCGTTGTTCGTCGTTGTCTTCGCTGTTTACCCGTTTGCAGCGGAGATGTTCCGCCAGAGCAATATTCCCAAACGTCTGATCCCGGCGACCATTGCCCTCGGTGCATTCTCGTTCACCATGGACGCCCTGCCCGGCACGCCGCAGATCCAGAACATCATCCCCAGCACCTTCTTCAACACCACCGCATGGGCGGCGCCGTGGCTGGGGGTGATCGGCACGATTTTCGTGTTCTGCGCCGGCATGCTGTTTCTGCAGCGCCAACGCAACAAGGCGCAACGTGCCGGCGAAGGTTACGGCACTGAACTGCGCAACGAACCGGAAACCGCCGAAGACCTGAAGCTGCCCAACCCGTGGATTGCCCTGTCGCCATTGCTGGCGGTGGGCATCATGAACCTGCTCTTCACCCAGTGGATTCCGCAGTGGTACGGCAAGACCCACAGCCTGGCACTGCCGGGCATGGCCGCGCCGGTCACCACCGAAATCGCCAAGCTCACGGCGATCTGGGCGGTGCAGGCGGCGTTGCTGGTCGGCATCCTCATGGTCCTGGCGTTCGGTTTCAAGGCGATCAAAAGCAAGCTCGCCGAAGGCAGCAAAAGCGCGGTCAGCGGTGCGTTGCTCGCGGCCATGAACACCGCGTCTGAATACGGCTTTGGTGCGGTAATCGCTTCGCTGCCGGGGTTCCTGGTGCTGGCCGACTGGCTCAAGCAGATTCCCAATCCGTTGGTCAACGAAGCGATTACCGTGACACTGCTCGCCGGCATTACCGGATCGGCGTCGGGCGGCATGAGCATCGCGCTGGCGGCGATGTCCGAGCAGTTCATCAGTGCAGCGCACGCGGCGAATATTCCGCTGGAAGTGCTGCACCGCGTGGCCGCGATGGCCAGCGGCGGCATGGACACCCTGCCGCACAACGGCGCGGTAATCACCTTGCTGGCGGTGACCGGACTGACCCACCGCGAAGCCTACAAAGACATTTTCTGTATTACGCTGATCAAGACCCTCGCGGTTTTCGTGGTGATCGGCACTTTCTACGCCACTGGCATTGTGTGAGGTATTCATGACCACTCTTTCCGGCAAGACAGCCTTGGTAACCGGCTCCACCAGCGGCATCGGCCTGGGCATCGCGCTGACCCTCGCGAAAGCGGGCGCCAACCTGATTCTCAATGGCTTCGGCGACGCCTCGAAGGTGATCGCCGACGTCGCTCAGTACGGCGGCAAGGTCGGCCATCATCCCGCCGATGTCAGCGACCCGGCGCAGATTGCCGACATGGTCGCCTACGCCGAGCGCGAGTTTGGCGGCGTCGACATTCTGGTCAACAACGCCGGCATTCAGCACGTTGCGGCCGTAGAAGAGTTTCCTGTTGAGCGCTGGGATTCGATCATCGCGATCAACCTGTCATCGGTATTTCACAGCACGCGGTTGAGCCTGCCGGGCATGCGCCGCAAGAATTGGGGGCGCATCATCAATATCGCCTCGGTGCACGGCCAGGTCGGCTCCACCGGCAAAGCCGCGTACGTCGCCGCCAAGCATGGCGTGATCGGTCTGACTAAAGTGGTCGGGCTGGAAACCGCGACCAGCAACGTCACCTGCAATGCGATCTGTCCGGGCTGGGTGTTGACGCCGCTAGTGCAGAAGCAGATCGATGATCGCGCGGCCAAGGGTATTGATCCGCAGCAGGCGCAGCATGATCTGCTGGCGGAAAAACAGCCGTCGCTGGAGTTCGTTACACCGCAGCATTTGGGTGAGCTGGTGCTGTTCTTGTGCAGTGAAGCCGGCAGCCAGGTGCGCGGCGCGGCGTGGAATATTGATGGTGGGTGGTTGGCGCAATAAACACCTGGCCATTGTGGGAGCGAGCCTGCTCGCGAATCCGATAAGAAGAGGCAAACCCATGTCCGACATCCTCTGGCAACCCGACGCCCAGCGTATCGACCGTTCGCGGATGGACGTTTTCCGGCGCGAAATCAATCAGCGGCATTCGCTTGAGCTCGACGGCTACCCTGCCCTGCACCAATGGAGCATCGAGCAGCGCCCGGCGTTCTGGCAGGCGATCGTCGATTTCTTCGACATCCGCTTTCACACCCAGCCCGACGCCATCTTGCGTGAAGGTGCGGAAATGCCCAGCGCCGAGTGGTTTCCGGGCGCGACGCTGAACTTTGCCGAACACCTGCTGCGCCGCCGCGACGATGCCGTGGCGGTGGTTGCTGTGGCGGAAAACGGCCAGCGCGAACAACTGACCTGGGCCGAACTGGCCGAACACGTCGCCGGTTTTCAGGCGAGCCTGCGCGCAACAGGCGTTGGCCTGGGTGATCGCGTGGCGGCGTGCATGCCCAACACCTGGCAAACCCTGGTGGCGATGTTGGCCACCACCAGCCTCGGCGCGATCTGGTCCTGCTCGTCGCCGGACTTCGGCACCCACGGCGTGATCGATCGCTTTGGCCAGATCGAACCGAAAGTGCTGCTCACCTGCGCCGGTTATCAATACGCCGGAAAAATCCTGGATCAGACCGCCAAGCTCAACGAAATCCTGATACAGCTGCCGTCGCTGCAGCAGTTGATCATCGTGCCGTACGCCCGTCCGCAAGCGCGCATCGAGGATTACCAAACCCTGGCCGATGTCTGCTTCTGGGAGGATTTTTATCAACCCGGCGGCGAACCGGATTTCGCTCCAGTGCCGTTCAATCATCCGCTCTACGTGCTGTACTCCAGCGGTACCACTGGCGTGCCGAAATGCATCGTCCACAGCACCGGCGGTGTGCTGCTGCAACACGTCAAGGAACATGGCTTGCACTGCGACCTCGGTCCCGGTGACCGCTTGTTCTACTACACGACCTGCGGCTGGATGATGTGGAACTGGCTGGTTTCAGGGCTCGCGGTGGGCAGCGCCGTGGTGCTCTACGACGGCTCGCCGTTTCATCCGGACCATCAGCGCTTGCTCGATCTGATCGACGACGAACGCATCAGTGTGTTTGGCACCAGTCCGAAATTCCTTGCCACGTTGGAAAGCAGCGGCGCCAGGCCCCGCGAAAGTCATGATTTGGGCAGTTTGAAAACGCTGCTGTGCACAGGTTCGGCTTTGTCACCGCAAAGCTACGATTTCGTTTACCGCGACTTCAAAACCGATGTGTGTCTGGCCTCGATGTCCGGTGGCACCGACATCGTTTCCTGCTTCGTCAATGGTAATCCGCTGTCGCCGGTGCGGCGCGGGGAAATCATGGGCAAGAGCCTGGGCATGGCCGTCGAAGTGTGGAACGACGCTCGCCAGCCGGTGATCGGTGAGAAAGGTGAGCTGGTCTGCACACGGCATTTCCCGGCGATGCCGATCGGCTTGTGGAATGACCCCGACGGCTCAAAACTCCGCCAGTCCTATTTCAGCCTGTTCCCCGGCGTCTGGGCACAGGGTGATTACGCCGAACAGTTGCCCCACGGCGCGATGATGATTCATGGCCGCTCGGATGCGGTGCTGAACCCGGGCGGCGTGCGCATCGGCACGGCGGAAATCTATCGTCAGGTCGAGAAAATCACCGAGGTACTGGACAGCGTCGCCATCGGTCAGCAGTGGCAGGATGATGTGCGGGTCGTGCTGTTCGTGCGTTTGCGCGATAGTGTCGAACTCGATCAAGGACTCGAACAGCGAATCCGCGAGGTGATCCGCGCCAATACCACGCCGAGGCATGTCCCGGCGCGGATCGTTGCAGTGACGGACATACCGCGCACCATCAGCGGCAAAGTCGTGGAGCTGGCGGTGCGTGATGTCGTGCATGGAAGGCCGGTAAAAAACACCGATGCACTGGCCAATCCCGAAGCGCTGGAGCAGTTTCGGGATCGACCGGAACTGGCTGATTGAAACCGGCACTGACGCCCTCATCCGACAGGCTGGCGGCAGTGCTTTTCATCAACGAGGTTTGTTCAAGGTAATGACCACCGGCTCGCCAATCGCCCGGCCCGCACTGGCCTCGAGCGCACTGTCGAGAACAGTCATGTTTTGATCGAAAGTGACCTCGTCAGTGATCAGTTGACTCAGCAATGAGGTGACCAGCGTGAGCGAGTCGGCGTTTTCGAAGGCTCTGGACGGCGCATGACAATCAGTGCCGCTCTGCGACTGCGCCAGGCAACCTGCCCCCAGATTGAGCAATACGGACACATCCAGCTGCTGTCCGCTGTCACTGGCATGCACGGCGTCGGTGGCATAACCGACATCGTCGGTTTGTGCGCTGGCGTGGAACAGCTCATGAATCAGGTCGTCGGCGATCACATCGTGGTTCAGACCCATGCTGACGAAGTGTCGATTGAAGTTTTTCGTGTAGACCTCAACAAACGCTATAGCGCAATCACCGCTCGAACCCGCGTCTTTCCAGCGCTGGTAATTGTTTGCATCGAACGATGCCAGGGTGTCGTTGATCTTGAGGCCGTCGAGAACCATGTTGCTCAAGGAGAAACCGGCGAAATCGAAGCGGATCAAACGCAAGTAGTTCACCAGCCGATCAGTGGACACCTGAGAAGCATCGCCGAACACGATCTTCATCAGCGCGTCGCGATCGCGTTTGAAATCATGACGGTTGAAGATTTCCAATGCGTTGTCGATCTTGGCCCGTGCACGGGGCAGGCTTTGCTCGATGAACTTGCGCGTGTAACTGAGCGGCAACGTGCGCGGCGAAGCAGGCAGCTGCAAGGGGGCTTGATACACAAAACCCTCCAGAGACTTGCCCCACAAGTTGCCGCGTCGATTCAGCGAGTACCATTTGTCACCACTGCGCGCGGCCAGCACGGCGACGGCTTCATGCGTAGCCCCGCGTGGCCGCCAGCTCCCCAACCCGAATTGCGCGTTATCGGCCGCTTCAAGCAGATCATAGGATTGCCGGCGACCGCTGATCCTGTGCAATTGCCCCCTGGCCAGAGTAATCAGGTCATGAGTGTTCTTGTTGAACCGCAGCAGGCCCTTGTGTACCAGTTTACCGCCCGCCTGCAGACCAGAGGGCACACCGTCGAAGGGATTGAAAAGCGAGATGGCCGAAGTAAACGCCAGCCGGGTGAAACGCGCGGCCTTGGCAGTAGTGGAAATGGCCCTGGTGGAAATACTCAGCGCCTTCGAGCTGGCGCCAGCCACTGTTCCCACCAGGCCGATGCCGTCCATCAAACATCCGTAAACCCCGTCCACCATCTTGTTGTGTTCGCCCGAGGCGATGTCCTCGATGCATTTTTTGAACGGCACCAACAGGTCGATGAAGTAAGTCAGCAAGCGTTCGCCCTCTTCCCGGGAGAGCTCGAGCGGCGTCGGTACACGCACGAGCTCTCTGAGCTCGGTTTTATTCAGGAACGGTCTGTTCTCGGCGAGAAACCCGGCGATGCGCACGACGTTCGGGTCGTTGAATTTCTGGTAGAACCCTGGTTGCAACTGCGCAGATTGCGCTGGTGCTTTCAGCGCGCCGAAGTAATCGATGATCGCCATACTGCTGCTGATCGAAGCGTCCTCGGCCGCGGCATGGGTATAGCGCCTGATGTTCAGCGGAACGCTCTGGGTCAGGGTGTTGCTCAGGGGCGTCGTCATGTTGGCACTGGCGCTCATTCTTGAGCGTTGCTGAAGCTTTCTTTCCCGCCTGATGAAAGCACCCAGCGCATCATTCCTGCGGGTTTCTGCACGCGAAGTGAATAATTCATAACAAAGATCAGCGTCTTCATCAGACGTGTACATCACAACGCCGAAGCGGCCCGTGGCGGCATCCCGGCTGTGTTGTGTTTCTTGTTCAAGCCCTAGATTCAAAGGTCCGCCGGCCCGGCGCGTAGTCACATAGGATGCCGATTCGCGCACGGTGAAAAAATGAATGTCGGCATTCATGAACACTTGCAGATCCGCTTCCGGCATGTGTGCCAACGCCAGCTTGACGGCAGACATCATGCCGCCGTTCACCGCTTCGAAATGCACGGCCAACTGACGATCCATTTCCTCGTCACAGGATTCAATCGTCAGCAGTCGCGGATAACGCTGATAAAGACTGAGACCCGCAGGGTTGTAGTTGATCGCAGGTTGCAGCAATCCGTTGACGATCAAACGTACGGTGCGCCTGTCCCACTGACCGGTGACCAGATCGCCCGATTGGTGCAGCTCGACCATGGACATGATTAGCTGTCCGCCTTTCTCGGACAGCGCCTTTTCATCCAGTGTGTCGCAGCCAGGTGCAGCTTTTCTCAATTGGCTTCGGGCAATTTCCGCTCGGTTGGGTAACGGTGTCGAAAATGCGCGGGCTAGCTGGGCGAATTGGTCTGCGTGGTGCTCAAACGCGTCAATCGCCCTTCGTGTACAGGTTTCTTCTGCCTCTTCGAGTTCGGCTCTGGAGATAATCCGGTTGAGCAACGCCCACTCCACGATCGGGTCGATCAGCGCCAGATCGCGCATATGCTTCTGCGCTTCACTGACCGGCTCCAGTTCGCCGTAAGCGATGATCTGTGCATAGGTCAATTCCCGCGAGGCCCCGGTCTTTACTGCCTCGACCAATACTACAGCGCGACAGAACTTGACCCAGGCGATCGACCCAAGTGTCACTTCTGTCGGAATTTTCCTGACCAGAAATTCGGGTGCGTTGCGTGCCAGGAGAAGATGAACCACCAAAGGCGCCAATATCGGATCTACCCAGCGCTTGTTCCGCACAAACTCGGTGTAATCCTCGAGTATCTCTGATGGATGGCGCTCAAGATTGTCTGGCGAGTACAGGTCCCGCCGTTCGACCAGGTGGCGATGGCCGATCGATGGGTCCAGGTCGAGTAGGATCGCGGTCATCAACAATTGGCGGAGAATATTTTCGGAAAGCGTTTGCCCGTCATTCACCCCGTACCAATTCAGCTCTTTGATATAACTTCTGGCAAGATCCAGCGAAACTGGATAGGCGACAAATTCAACGAGGCGCTGCGCCGCCGTTTCGTGAGATATATCCGCGCGCCCCGTGACGTTGTACAAGGCTGTCAACAGTTTGCGCTTCGGCATCAACTTGGCGGTGACGCCACGAATATCTGCAAACTGCTCTTCGGATAACGCGTTGTGACTCTGCTCACTGGATTGAAAGTGATCCCAAAAAGCAACTGGCTCCCTGACCTCGGGTGAAAACTTGAACAAGCCGATCAAGTTACTGATCTTGGCCTTGGTGTCAGGCAGATCGATATCATGAAACTTGAACCACTGATCCAGGGTTACATCCAGATCGGGCCATACAAAACCGCCGGCGACTGCGGCAATGTCGGCGATGAGACTCACCGTCGAGCGCGTAGGTTGACTGTATTCAAAATACTGCGCCGCAACCAGATCTACCCAACCTCTGACGGCACGAACTTCCATCTTGCCTTCCGGCGTAATCCGAACCAGGCCGTTATGCTCGCGCGCCTCCTCTCGACCGATTGCACCAATGACCGGCCCGGTTTTCAGCAGTTCATTGAGCAGAAGTCTGCCGGGGTTATATATTTCATGCAGTGAAGAGCCTGGTTGCAACTCTACTTCACGCCCATACCAGTCTATATCGTGATCTTCAGTGTACTCATTCAATGCCTCTTCCAGATGCCGAAGAACCATATCGCGCTCGGTAGCATCTGCCGCAGACCGATACTTCCATTCAGCCAGCGCAACTTTCGATGGGCGGAATACTTTATTTTTCTTAACTTCGCTCAAGGTAAAACCTAATCAAACCAACTAGCTGACCATTCAGCGTGATGACGTTTTACCCAAACACATACAACCGAACCACGAGTTAATTATTAAGTGTTGTTGCCGTGCAAACACTCGATGCAATCGAAGACACCAAGTCAATCCATCAAACCCCACTCGCCAGTGCCTGTATTGTTAACACCTGCCTGATCGTGCTGAAGTTTGATTCGCAACTTCAAGTTATTCACCGAATCGGCATTCTTCAATGCTTCCTGCTCACTGATTGCACCTTCTGCAAACAGCGCAAACAGTGCCGCGTCAAATGTCTGCATACCGAGTCCGGTCGATTTTTCCATCATCGGCTTGAGCTCTTCGAACTGGCCGCGTCGGACCAGGTCAGCGATGGTCGGCGTACCCAGAAGAATTTCGACTGCCGCGCGCCTTTGCCCATCGACAGTGCGGAGCAGACGCTGCGAAACACAGGCTTTCAGGTTGTTGCCCAATGTCTGCAAAAGCTGTTCGCGCTTCTCCTCGGGAAACATATTGATGATTCGATCCAGCGCCTGATTGGCGTTGGTCGCATGCAGCGTCGACAACACAAGATGGCCGGTATCAGCGAATGACAGCGCATGCTCCATGGTTTCGCGGTCACGGATCTCACCAATCAATACAACATCCGGAGCCTGGCGCAGAGTGTTCTTCAAAGCCGCATGAAAGCTTCGGGTATCTACGCCGACTTCACGCTGATTGATGATCGAGCGCTTGTGCCGATGGATATATTCGATCGGGTCTTCGATCGTCACAATGTGTCCGGCACTGTGACGGTTGCGGTGATCGATGAGTGCCGCCAGCGAAGTCGACTTGCCTGAACTGGTCGCGCCGACAAAAAGAATCAGGCCACGTTTGAGCATCACCGTTTCCAGCAACACCGGCGGCAGCTTCAGGTCTTCGAATCGCGGGATGTCGACCTTGACGTTGCGGATCACGATCGAAACGTCGTTGCGCTGCTTGAAAATGTTCACCCGGAACCGCCCGACGCCCGTTCGGGAGATTGCCAGGTTCATTTCCAGATCCCGGTCGAACTCCCGGCGCTGCTCGGCGTCCATCAGGGAGGTGGCGATGGCCGCGGTTTCGCCGGGTTTGAATGGCTGATCGCTGAGCGCCGTCAGCACGCCATCAATGCGCGCGCTCGGCGCTGCGCCGGTAGAGAGGAACAGATCCGAGCCGTTTTTTTGCGACAATATTGACAACAGTGCATCGATTTCCATGGCTGAAAGCACCCGCGAAGCATTGAATGAGCAAATTTGGCCGACGCTTGGCGCGGCTCCTGCAACAATGATAGACCCCGTCTCACCGAACCACGCTCAGGATTGAAACATGAATGCTGTATCCACCACCGATGACGCTCAGGCCCTGATTGCCCGCACCGACTGGAGCCGCAGCCCGCTGGGCGCCGCCGGCACCTGGCCGCAGAGCCTGCGCACGGCGGTGGACATCGTGATTCATTCGCCGATGCCGATGCTGCTGTTATGGGGGCCGCAACTCACGCAGATCTACAACAATGGCTTTGCCCTGCTCGCTGGCAGCAAGCATCCCGAAGCGTTCGGGCAGCCGACGCATGAGGTCTGGCCAGAGGTGCGGGATTTTGCCGAGCCGATATACCAGGCGGTGCTGCAGGGCCAGGTGCGCAGCTTCAGCGAGCAGCGGTTCAGCGTGCAGCGGGACGGCAAAAAAACCGATTTCTGGCTGGATCTGACCTACAGCCCGATTCGCGATGAAACCGCACAGGTGGCCGGGATTCTGATCACTGCCATCGAAACCAACGAGCGCCGACGCATTGCCCTGGAATTGCAGCGTCGTTCCGAAGAAAGCCTCAAGGCCCAGCGCCAGTCCGAGGAGCGTCTGCAACTGGCCCTCGCCGCCACCGACGCCGTCGGCACCTGGGATTGGGACATTGGCGAAGACCGTTTCATCGCCGATGCGCACTTCGCCGAACTGCACGGCGTCGATCCGACCAGGGCCGGGCAGTTGCCGATCAGCGAATACATGCACGGGGTGCACCCCGAAGACCGCGCCATGGTCGCGCGCGGCATCAAATACTGCATCACCCATGGCACCGAGTACGCTGAGGAATATCGCCTGTTGCAAGCCGATGGCACGCTGCGCTGGGTGTTCGCGCGCGGGCGTTGCTACAAGGATCATCATGGTCGGCCGATGCGCTTTCTCGGCGCGGCGCTGGACCTGACCGAACGCAAACATACGGAGCAGGCGCTGCGTCAGAGCCAGACCGAATTGCAGTTGATCATCAACGCCATGCCGATCCTGATCAGCTATGTCGACGCCGAAGAACGCTTTCGCTTGAACAACGCAGCCTATCTGGACTGGTACGGCCTGACGCCGCAGGAGTTGTATGGGCGCACGATCCGCGAAGTCATCGGCGAAGAGGCGTATTTCCTGCGTGCGCCGTACATCGCCGAAGCACTGGCCGGGCGCTCCTGCTCCTTCAGTTTCTACACGCCGCACCGCGACGGCAGCACCCGTCATGCCCTCATGAATTATCTGCCGCGACATGGCGCGGACGGCGCAGTGAATGGCTTCTACATCTTTGTCATCGACGAAACCGAGCGCAAGAAAACCGAGGAAGCCCTGCGCAATCTCAACGAGACCCTCGAAGAGCGCGTCAGCGCGCGCACCGAGCAACTGGCTCAGGCCAACGAGCGTTTGCAGAACGAGATGTTCGAACGCGAGCGCGCCGAAGACGCCTTGCGCCACGCGCAGAAGATGGAAGCTGTCGGCCAGCTCACCGGCGGCATCGCCCATGACTTCAACAACATGCTCACCGGCATCATCGGCAGCCTCGACTTGATGCAGCGCTACATCGCCAACGGTCGCGCCGATGAGATTGGTCGCTTCACCGAGGCGGCCGTGTCGTCGGCCAACCGTGCGGCCGCGCTGACGCATCGCTTGCTGGCCTTCTCGCGGCGCCAGTCCTTGGATCGCAAGCAACTGCACGTCAACGAACTGGTGCATTCACTGGAAGACCTGATCCGCCGCACCAAGGGCGATGCCATCGAGCTGCAACTGCGCCTGCCCGAGGATTTGTGGCCGGTGAGTACCGACGTCAGCCAGCTGGAAAATGCCCTGCTCAATCTGGTGATCAATGCCCGCGACGCGATGCCCGACGGCGGCACGTTGCTGATCCAGACCGCGAACGTGTATCTCGACAGCAGCGACACCACCATTCTCGAGCCGGTGAAGGCCGGGGAATACGTGATGCTAGCGGTCAGCGATAACGGCACCGGCATGACGCCGTCAATCCGTTCCAAGGCGTTCGACCCGTTTTTCACCACCAAACCGATCGGCCAAGGCACCGGGCTCGGCCTGTCAATGATTTATGGTTTCGCCCAGCAGTCCGGCGGCCATGTCAGCCTCGACAGTGTGCCGGGGCAAGGCACTTGTGTACGTCTGTACTTGCCGCGTTTGCTTGAGCCAGCACCCGAATCCTCGTCTGTGGAGAAAGCCGAACCGATTGCAGCTTCATCTTCAGGCGAGACCGCGATTGTGGTCGAGGATGATCCGGCAGTGCGCATGCTGGTGCTCGATCTGCTCAAGGAACTGGGCTACACAACCTTCGAAGCGGAAAACGCCACGAACGCCCTGCCCGTGCTCGAGTCCGTGCAACGCGTCGATCTGCTGGTTACCGATGTCGGCCTGCCGGGCATGAACGGTCGGCAGTTGGCGGAGATTGCTCGCCAACATCGTCCGGGGCTTAAAGTGCTGTTCATGACCGGTTACGCGCAGATTGCTGCCGAGCGTCAGGGCTTTCTTGAAGAGGGCATGGACATGGTCGCCAAGCCCTTTGTCCTTGAAGTGCTGGCGAGCAAGATTCGCAAGTTGAGCAACCCGACCCCGCGACTTGAGGCATAATCGCGCGCCCCGCTGTCACCCCGTTATCAGGTATTGCACGATGAAAGCCCAAGCCCGCCACATTCTGGTGAAAACCGCCGAAGAGGCCGAACAACTCAAACAGCGCATTGCCAAGGGCGAAGCGTTCGATGTGCTGGCGAAGAAATTTTCCACCTGCCCGTCCGGCAAACGCGGCGGCGACCTGGGCGAAGTGCGGCCGGGGCAGATGGTCGGCGCGATTGATGCGGTGATTTTCAAGAAGCCACTGCGCACCGTGCATGGGCCGATCAAGAGCAAGTTTGGTTATCACCTGGTGCAGGTGTTTTATCGGGATTGATCGGCTGGCTGCCGGACTTCTTCGCGAGCAGGCTCGCTCCCACATGTCGACCGCGTTTTCATTGTGGGAGCGAGCCTGCTCGCGAACCGATTGCGCAGCAAGCGGCCATTCTCTGATTACCTGGGGATCAGCGCTCCAGGCACCTGTATCACCCGACTGGCCAATTCATGTCCCGCTTGCGCCGCCTCTGCCGGACTGCCGCCGAGCAAGCGCCTGGCCAGGTACGCCGCACTGAACGAATCCCCCGCCGCCGTGGTGTCGACAACCTTATCGACCTTCTGCGCCGGCACTTCAAACGCCTCCCCCTGACAACGAATCAGGCACGCCTCGGCGCCGCGCTTGAGCACCACTTCCGGCGTGCCGATCTGTGCGTACGTGGCAAACACCTCAGCGCAATCGGCAAACCCGAACAATGCCTGTTCGTCATCCACCGTCAGCAACGCCAGATCGACATATGGCAAGACGCTGCGATATGCCGCGCGCGCCTCTTCCACCGACGCCCACAGGCGCGGGCGGTAGTTGTTGTCGAAAACGATGCGTGCGCCGCGCTGTCTGGCTTCAATCAGGGCCTTGATCAGTCGGGCGCGGCCTTGCATTCCGAGTACGGCGAGGGTGATCCCACTGAAATACAGCACGTCGTAGTGCGGCAACGCCGCGAGGATCGGCTCGGCCGCAGGGGTGGTGAAGCAATCGCGTACCGCCGCTTCGTTGCGCCAGTACAGAAAACGCCGCTCGCCGTTGGCGTCGGTCTGGATGCAATACAAACCGGGCAGCCGACCGGGCAGGCGCTGCACCAGATCGAGGCCGATGCCTTCGCTGCGCCAGATCTGGCACATGGCGTCGCTGAAACTGTCATCGCCCAGCGCGGTGACGTAGTCGACCTGCGCCTTGTCGCCCAGCGCACGGGACAGATACACCGCCGTGTTGAGGGTGTCGCCACCGAAGCTTTGCTGCAGACTGCCGTCGGCGCGTTGCTGCAGTTCGATCATGCATTCGCCGATCAGGGCGATGCGCGGGGTGTTGCTGAGGATTTTCATCGGGTGGGATCTCGGGTGGTTCAGTGGTGGCTAAGCGGGCGTCTTCGCGAGCAGGCTCGCTCCCACAATGGAGCGCATTGATCTTGTGGGAGCGAGCCTGCTCGCGAATAGCCGCCGCAACGCAATCTCAAGCCTTAGAAACAAGTCTCCATGGTCTCGATGACCGCCATCTGCTTATCCACCAGCAACCCAACACGCCATTTATCGAACGTCAGGCACGGGTGCGATGTACCAAATGAGATGATGTCGCCGACCCGCAACTCGACACCCGGCGCCACGGTCATGAACGCATGCTGATCCATCACCGCGGTGACCTTGCACGCGCCGACATCATCCCCCGCCGCCGGCACCACACCGGCCTTGTAGCGCAACAACGGCACCGGCAAACCGGCATCGAAGGCGACGTCGCGCTTGCCCAGGGCGATCACCGCAAAACCCGGTTCCGGCAGCGACTGCACATGGGCCCAGACTTCCAGTGCCGGACGCAGACCCTCGTGCAAATCGCTGCGACGGTCGAGCACGCAGCACTGCGCCTCTTTGTAGATGCCATGGTCGTGCGCGACATAACTGCCCGGGCGCAACACACTGAGGAAGCGGCCAGCGGCGTTCTGGGTTTCGAAAGATTCGGCGATCAGGTCGTACCAGGCCGAACCCGACGCAGTGATGATCGGTCTGGCGATGGCAAAGGCGCCGCTGTCCTGTAGCTGCACCGCGAGGCGAACCAGCGACGCGGCGAATTCGCGAATGCCACGGACCGCGTGGTCGCCGTGAATAACACCTTCGTAACCTTCGATGCCGGTCAGGGCCAGTGCCGGTTGCGCATCGATGGCCTTGGCCAGCTCGATGACTTCCTGCTCGCTGCGGCAACCGCAACGGCCGCCAACCACGCCGTATTCGATCATCACGTTGAGCTTCACTCCCCGCGAAGCGAAGTAAGCCCCAAGGTCGGCGACGTTGTCGGGGTGATCGACCATGCAATGGAAATCGAACGTCGGATCAGCGAGCAGGTCGGCAATCAACGCCATGTTCGGCGTGCCGACCAGTTGATTGGCCATCAACACCCGGCGCACGCCGTGGGCATAGGCGGCGCGGGTCTGGGTGGCGCTGGCGAGGGTGATGCCCCAGGCGCCGGCGTCGAGCTGTCGTTTGAACAGTGCCGGAGTCATGCTGGTTTTGCCGTGAGGCGCCAGTTCGGCGCCGCTGTCGCTGACAAATTTCTGCATCCAGCGAATGTTGTGCTCCAGCGCCTCGCGGTGCAGCACCAGCGCCGGCAGGCTGACGTCGCGAGTCAATTGCGCACCGATGGCGGCGTCGCCTTTTTCTACGGCAGAGTTGATGGCAGTGGTCATGGTCCAATCCTCACAGGCGCGGCCGCAGGCAGCCGCGGTTATTCGTTGATCCGCCGGGCGAGGCTGTTGGCGCTCTCGATCAGCACCCGGCGATAGTCGTTGTAATTGTTTTTCGCATCGGCGCGCGGGGCGACGATGCACAAAGTGCAAATGGCCACGCCCTGCCGGTCTTTGACCGGCGCGGCGAAGCAATGGGTGAAGGTGTCGGCGACGCTGTCGAAGGAGAAGAAACCATCGCTGCCGGCCTGACGAATCTCCGCCAGAAAACGGTCCAGTGGCAGGCGTTCGCCGTCGGGCAGGATGTAGTCGTCTTCGTCGATCAGGTCGATGATCTGTTGATCGCTCAAGTGCGCGAGCAACAGACGCCCGGAAGCTGTCCATGGGATCGGCGCGTTTTCGCCGATATCCGATGAGATGCGGAAATGCCGCTCGCCCTCCTTCATCAACGCCACGGTGTATTTGCGCCCGTTGAGCAGACACATCTGCGCAGTTTCGCGGGTCTGGCTGACGATCTCCTGCAAAGCGTGATCGGCCTCGCGGCTGAGGTCGAAATGGCGCAAATGCGCCTGGCCAAGGAAGTACAACTGGCGGCCAAGGTAGACGTGGCCGTCCTTGCCCACCGGCTCGAGAATCCGTCGCTCCAGCAAGGATGCGACCAGTTCGTAGACCGTCGATTTCGGACTGCCGATGCCGTTGGCGATGTCGTTGGGACGCAGGGGCTGGCCGATTTCCTTGAGAAAATCGAGGATATCGAACGCCCGGTCCAGACCGCGTGCCCGGCGCTTGATGGTGTCTTCGGTCATGTCAGTGGTTTCCATTCAAAGTCGCCGGGAGTTTACCGAGAGTCCAGTGTCGCCTGTTACATCGCTTTCGCGAGCAGGCTCGCTCCCACAGGAAAACGCATTCCAAATGTGGGAGCGAGCCTGCTCGCGAAGAGGGCTGCACTTGTTTCAGGCCTTCTTCTTGTAGGCAATGCAGTCGATCTCAACCTTGCAATCAACCATCATGCTCGCCTGCACACAGGCCCGCGCCGGGGCGTGTTCGGGTTTGAAATACTCGGCGAAGACCTTGTTGAAACTGCTGAAATCCCGTGGATCGTCCAGCCAGACGCCGGCGCGGACCACGTCCTCGAGGCCATAACCAGCCTCTTCGAGAATGGCGATCAGGTTCTTCATGGTCTGGTGGGTCTGTTCGACGATGCCGCCAACGATAATCTCGCCATCCACCGCCGGTACCTGGCCGGACACATGCAGCCAGCCATCCGCTTCAACAGCGCGGGCGAATGGACGAGGCTGGCCGCCGGCGGCGGTGCTGCCGGTGCCGTAACGCGTAATGCTCATGGGTGTTTCTCCTGATTGCAAAAGTACAGATTCAAAACCGCGTGCTCTTGAGAAATTCCGCCAGACGCGGCGATTGCGGGCGTTCGAACAGTTCCTTGGGAGGCCCCTGCTCTTCGATCCGCCCTTGATTCATGAAAACGATCTTGTCCGAGACCTCAAAGGCGAAACGCATTTCGTGGGTCACCAGCAACATCGTCATGCCGTCCTCGGCCAACCCCTTGATCACGTTGAGCACCTCGCCAACCAGTTCCGGGTCGAGGGCCGAGGTGACTTCGTCAAAGAGCATCAGACTCGGGTTCATCGCAATCGCTCGGGCAATCGCCACGCGCTGTTGCTGACCGCCGGACAACTGACCGGGAAAGTGATTGCGCCGCTCCAGCAGGCCAACGCGCTCCAGCCATTTCTCCGCGAGCACTACGGCTTCGTCCTTGTGCATCTTCTTCACCTTGAGCAGGCCCAAGGTGACGTTCTGCAACGCGGTCAGGTGCGGGAAGAGGTTGAATTGCTGGAAGGCCATGCCGGTCATCGCACGATGGCGGGCAATGACCTTTTCCGCATGGCGCACGCGTTTGCCGTTGACCTCGTCGTAGCCGATGGACTCGCCGTCGAGCAGGATCTGCCCGCCCTGGAATTCTTCGAGCATGTTCACGCAACGCAGCAGCGTGGTTTTGCCCGAACCGCTGGAGCCGATCAGCGTGACGACGTTGCCGCGCTGCATGCTCAGGTCGACACCCTTGAGCACTTCCACCGTGCCGTACTGTTTGTGCAGGCCGCGAATGTCCAGCAATGCCTGATTTTGTGAAGCAACTTGAGCTTGAGTCATGGCAGGGCCACCCGCTTTTCAATGTGCCGGCCGAGTAATTCGATGCCGTAGTTGATGACGAAGAACAGAAAACCGGCGAACAGGTAGAACTCCAGGGTCATGAAGTTCCGGGCGATGATCTGTTGTGTGCTGAGCAGCAATTCGGCGACGCCGATCACCGAGAGCAAGGTCGACGCCTTGACGATTTCGGTCGACGAATTGACCCAGGTCGGCAGGATCTGCCGCAATGCCTGAGGCAACAGGACGTAGCCGAGGGATTGGTAGAACGTCAGGCCGATGGCTTTCCCCGCCTCCATCTGCCCGCGCGGCAAGGCTTGCAGCGCACCACGAACGATTTCGGCGACGTGCGAGCCGCAAAACAGCGTCAGGCCCAGGGCTCCGGCCTGAAACGCACTGATCTGCCAACCGAGCGCCGGCGCCATATAAAAGCAGGCCAGCACCAATACAAACACTGGCGTGCCGCGAATCAGATCGACGTACAGCCGAAACGGCGCGCGCATCCAGAATCTGCCGTAAGTCAGGACCAGGCCGGCAACCACGCCGAGCATGGTGCCCAACACAATGGCCAGCGCCGAGACCTGCACGCTGGTCAGAAAGCCCTGCCACAACGGCTCGCGCGCGACCCACAATTCATGCAACCAACTGGGAGATTCGTACATCGCAGCCTCCTATCGGCGGATCGCCAGACGCTGCTCGAGGTAACGCAGCAGCATGGCAATGAGGTAACAGGCCGCGACATACAACGCCGTGGTCACCAGCCAGGTTTCGATCACCCGGTAGCTCTCGACGTTGATCTTGCGCGCGTAATAGGTCAGCTCCGGTACCGCAATCGCAGCCGCCAGCGAGGTGTCCTTGAACAGCGAAATGAAGTTGTTCGACAGCGCCGGCAACACGTTGCGCAGCATCACCGGCACGGTGACGTAAGCCTTGACCTGCCATTCACCGAGACCGATTGCCAGCCCGGCTTCGCGCTGGCCTTTGGGAATGCTCAGCAAGCCGCCACGGAAGACTTCGGTCAGGTACGCGCCGGCATACAGCGACAGCGTGATGATGAACGAAGGAATCTTGTCCAGACGAATGCCAAGGCTGGGCAGCGCAAAGTACATCAACAGAATCAACACCAGGATCGGCGTGTTGCGTACCACCGTGACGTACACCGAGGCCAGCACCCGCAAGGCGCGATGCTTCGAAAGCAAGGCAAACGCCATCAGCAGGCCGATCACGCAGCCGATGGCGATCGACACCAGCGCCAGCTGCAAGCCCAGACCGAGCCCCGCCAGCAAGGTGTCGAAATCGCGCCACACGGCGGCAAAGTTCAACTGATAGTTCATGGTCAGCAGTACCTTGAGCGGGGCGATTTAACTCGCCCCACTCTCACGGGATCATTTGAATTCGACTGGGAAACCGATGGCTGGAGATGGCAGATCAACACCGAACCATTGTTTGAACGAAGCGGCGTAGGTCGGGAACTCAACTCCGGTCATGGCTTCATGCAGCGCGGTGTTGACGAAGTTCAGCCAGTCCTGATCGCCACGTTTGACGGCGCAAGCGTAAGTCTGCGGACTCCAGGCATAGCTCGGGCTGCGGTAACGGCCGGGATTCTGCACCATCAGGTATTTGACCGAGGACTGATCGGTGGCAGCGGCATCGGCGCGACCGGAGTTCACCGCCTGGTACATCAGATCGACGCTGTCGTACTGGTCGACCTTGGCCTTGGGCAATGCCTGATGCACCAATTCTTCGGCGTAGACGTTCTGCAGCACCGCAACGGTGACGTCATCGCCCGCCGCCTGCAGGTCTTCGATTTCCTTGTACTTGCTGTTGTTCGGCAACAGCAGGCCAACACCTTCGCGGTAGTACGGCAAGGTGAACGCGACTTGCTGGGCGCGGCTGGCGGTAACGGTGATGAACTGGCAGCTCATGTCGACCTTGTCGGTGAGCAGATTGGGAATCCGCGCATCGGACGACTGCACCACGAACTCGACCTTGCTCGGGTCGTTGAACAGCCCTTTGGCCACGATCCTGGCGATGTCGATATCAAAACCCTGCAACTTGCCGTCCGCGCCCTGAAAGTGCCACGGCGCATTGGTGCTGCCAGTGCCCACGATCAACTTGCCACGGGCGAGAACACTGTCGAGCTTGCTGTCGGCAGCCTGGGCCAGGCCCATGACCGAGGAAGAAGCCGCGAGAACAAAAACACACGCTTTGAACAACGAAGGACGGCGATGCATGGCAAGCACTCCAGAATTGTGTTTATTCCGCTATACCGGAACACGGTTTGTTACTACGGAATAGACAGCAGAAAGTGTGCCACAGGAATCTCGCGAAATCTGTAACTGCTTTTAACGCTATTGGAATCAACAAGATATGATTCGTGGACCAAGGGGTTTGGCCCGACTTAGAACGAAGGAAAGACCTGACACAGCCATTAAAGGGGTAATGCGTTCCCAACTTGGGTCAGATCGCGCCGTTGTGGTGCGAATCAGGGTGACAGTTGAACAAGACCCGGTATCAGCGCTTTAGCGCCTGCCTGTAGACATCCCCACCCTGCCGTTTCCCGACGGCTATCACCGTCACGACAGCACTTCTCGTGGTTACGCACCCCACCTGTAATTTCTGACAGTAGACCGCGACGCCCCTGCTCCTTTAACGTCAAGGTGCCTACCCGCTCGTTGAAAAGGACCCTTCGATGAACGCCACAAACACAACTTCCGCGCTGGATCCGGTCTACCGCAAAGCCCTGAAAACCTGGCGTCCGGTCATTCTGTATTTCGCCAATGATCACTGCCCCGCCTGCGAATGGGCCGGGCCGATCTTTCGGCAGATTGCCGAGCCATACCGACTGCGCGCCAACATCTATATGCTCAACACCAGCCAATCGCCCAAGCACCCGAACGTCACGGGCACGCCGACAGTGCTGTTCTATAAAAACGGCAGGCTGCTGAAAAAGCTCAAAGGTATCGGCACCGAGGAAACCCTGGCGAGGGATATGGCCCGGCATGTCGGCAGGACAAAGGCTCCCGCAACGCCACGCAAACATCACCATGATCTGGCATGGCTGCGGCGCACCCTCAGGACGTTGCGCACCGTCACTGGTTCGCGCCACCGGGTTTTGCGCTGACCCGACCGGTATTGGACAACCTGTTGTCTGCCTGCTTTGCTGTTGAGCAAACACATTGCGCGCCGCCCGCCGGTTCGGGTGGTTGCCAGATTTGCGCAGACAGCAGGATAAGCATGTTCGAAACCATTGAAGCGCAAGCATTGAAGGAAACCGCGTCTAACGAGTTGAGGGACGAGTTTCTCCAGCGCGAGTTCGAACGGCTCAAACCATTCAGCCTGTTGATCTACGTGGTCAGTGTGTTCATGTGGCTGCTGTTTGATCTGATCGTCAGTTTTCTCGGCGGCCAAGGCTTCACGTGGCGCTCGATGGCGTTTCTCGCTGGTTTCGCGCTGTTGACGGTGGTGCTCGGTTTTACGCGCAGGGCTAGCCATTTCGATGTGCTCACCCTGTTGCTGGTCCTGGGATTGACCGTCGGTGTGCGAATGATCGTCGACGGCCTCGCGCCTGCTTCGCACAGCTTGTGGCTGGTGCTGGCAGCAGCGAGCATGTTGTACAGCGTGTCAGTACTGCCGCTGCGGCGCTGGGCGTTCTTTGCGGTACAAGTTGTGATCTGGGTGATCCTCAACCCGTTTCTCGCCACCACTACCGAAATCACTGAACTGCGCGGCGTTCTGACTGCCTGCTACAGCGTGTTCCTCTGCGCACTCACGGTGTACACCTTTTTGAAGTTCCGTGAGGCCAAGCTGAACAACTACCTGATGTCGCGGTTGCTGCTGGATCAGGCCTATAACGACCCGCTGACGCAGATTCCCAACCGACGCTCGTTCATGACCCACGCAGGGCAACGGCTGCTGGCAAGCCCGCGCGAGCGCGATCATTACCTGATGATGATCGACATCGACAACTTCAAGAAGGTCAACGATACCTACGGGCATGACATCGGTGATGAGGTGCTCATTCGCGTCGCAGCCGATATCAAGGCAGTGATGATTGCGTTTGACTACGCGCGTATGGGCGGTGAGGAGTTCGCGATCTATCTGGCGGGAGTGCGGCGCGAGGATGTTGAAAGCCTTGCCACGCAACTGTGCCAGTCAGTGCGTGAACACCCCACCCGGCACCCGGTCACCATCAGCATCGGCATTACCCGGGTGGCCGAGGGTGACTCGTTGAATCAGGCGCTGATCAAGGCGGATGCGGCGTTGTACGAATCAAAGCATACGGGCAAGGACCGCTTTACGTTTCATCAGTAACAAGCGCAGCGACCGCTGCGCCATTCCACGAATGCTCAAGCCACCTCACGCTCCAGCAACACCCGCGTCACCCGTCGCTCTTCAACCGCTTTGACGGTCAATTGCCAGCCCTCGTATTCCAGTCGATCTCCGGTCATCGGCAACCGATCCAGCAGACTCATTACCAACCCGGCCATGGTCTGATAATCCTCGGTCGGCTCGGCATCGAAGCCGGTACGCTGGCGAACGCGGGCCAAGGGCAGCGCGCCACTGACCAGAAACCCGCCGCGCTCTTCGACCACATCAGGGCCTTCGATTTCACTGGCATCGGGCAACTCACCGGCGATCGATTCGAGGATGTCGGTCATGGTCAATACGCCGACGAAATCGCCAAACTCATTGACCACGAAGGCGATGTGCGTCGATGCCGCGCGCATCTGCTCCAGGGCATTGAGGATCGAATAACTGTCGAGCAGATTGACGGTCTTGCGTGCCAGATGCTCAAGGTTCGGCTCGTTGCCGGCCAGATACTCCTTGAGCAATTCCTTCTTGTGTACGAAGCCCAGCGGCTCGTCCACCGCGCCATCGCGAATCAGCGGCAAGCGTGAATACGACGAATGCATCAGCTTCGTGCGAATGGCTTCGGCGTCATCGGCAAGATCAATCAGGTCAACGTCGGCGCGCACCGTCATCAGGTTGCGAATCGGCCGCTCCGCCAGTTGCAGCACACCGCTGATCATCACCCGCTCACGACGGTCGAACAGCTCGGCCACCGGCGCTTCACCGTTGTCCAGCAGGTCGGAGATTTCCTCACCAACCTCCTCCGCCGCCAGCTTGCGGCCACCGAGCAGACGCATCACCGCATGGGCTGTGCGCTCGCGCATCGGGCGCACGCCCTGCATCGAACGTTTGCGCCGAGCCCGGGCGATCTGGTTGAAGACTTCGATGAGGATCGAGAAACCGATCGCGGCGTACAGGTAACCTTTCGGAATATGGAAGCCCAGACCTTCTGCGGTCAGGGCAAAACCGATCATCATCAGGAAACCCAGACACAGCATGATCACGGTCGGATGTGCGTTGACGAAGCGGGTCAGCGGCTTGCTGGCGACGATCATCAGGCCGATGGAAATGATCACGGCGATCATCATCACCGCCAGTTCATCGACCATGCCCACAGCGGTAATCACCGCATCGAGGGAGAACACCGCGTCGAGCACCACGATCTGCGCCACGATCGGCCAGAACAGCGCGTAGGTTGTGTTGGTCGAGCGCTCGCCGACATGGCCTTCGAGGCGCTCATGCAACTCCATCGTCGCCTTGAACAACAGGAACACGCCACCGAACAGCATGATCAGATCACGACCGGAGAAGCTCTTGTCGAACACCTCGAACAACGGCTGCGTGAGCGTAACCAGCCAGGAAATGCTCGCCAATAGGCCCAGGCGCATGATCAACGCCAGCGACAGGCCGATGATCCGCGCGCGATCACGCTGATGCGGCGGCAGTTTGTCGGCAAGAATTGCGATGAACACCAGGTTGTCGATACCCAGTACCAGTTCCAGCACGATCAGAGTCAACAGGCCTAACCAGGCTGTGGGATCCGCTAACCATTCCATAAAACGTCTCGATCTCTCTTCAGTGAATTCAGGCGGCCGGACACGGCGAAGTGCAACGCAAAGGCTCAAGAGCCGCGTTATCAACCATAGTCGGAAGTCGGAAGACGGGGTGCTGCGAAAGGATCAAGACCGCGCGAAGGCGTGCTGGAGAGTGCTGACTGGGAGGCTCCGAGAGGGTGTTCATGTAGATCCTGAATGAAAAATGGCCTTGGAGCGTACAGGTTCAACCGGCCTGTTCTATAGAGGCAAATCATTTCAAAATCTGTATGAATGAACTCGACCGGAGATTTTCAGCGTTGCTGAAGACGCCTTCGCGAGCAGGCTCGCTCCCACAGGGTGCGAGCGGCGCGGCGGATTTCAGCGCAAACCCAGCTCATCGATATGCTGATACTGCGCTTGCAGCGCGGTCGCCAGATCCTTCGCCCGGCCCAGTCGAATCGGCCCGCGCTCGATGTCGATGAGCAATCCGGGGCACGCCAGCACGGGCAACGCCGACAGCTCTTTCACGCGACCATCGGTCACGATCAGGCAGCGTTGCTGTTCGGCGGGAAAACGCTTGCGCCGCAGCGTCAGCCATTGCTGCGCCTGTTCCAGTGCCGCGAGCAACGGCGTGCCGCCACCGGCGCCCAGACCGTCGAGCCAGACGCGCAGGCCGCTTGAGGCCTTCAAGCCTTGCACCTGCCATTTCGGCGCAAAACCACTGGCGGTCAGCAACGCCAGCCGCGCCCGCTGGTGGTAAGCATCGTCGAACAACTGCGCGAGCAGGCCCTTGGCATCGCTCAAGGCCTGATGGCGACGGGTCGAGGCCGACGCGTCGACGATCACCAGCCAGATTTCATGGGGCGAGCGGGTACGCTGTTGAAACAGCAGATCGGCGCGGCGCTGGGGGCGGCCATTGAGCAGCGTGCCCGGCCAGTTCACCGATCCGCTGCCGGCCGCATGCCGCTGGCCCTGGCGGCCATTGTCTAGTTGTCCGGCACGGGGTCTGGCATTCGCCCCCGCGTCGGACCGGGGGCGAATGCCTAGGGCTTTTTTGCCAGTGGTGGCCAGCTCGGAACTTCGCGGCGGGTACCGGTGGCTTGCGCCGTCGCCGGCATCTCGCCCCACTGGCCCTGCCCTTCACCGGATTTGCTGTCTGCGCCTGACGGAGATTGCGCTTGTGGCTCCGCGCCGGCCAAGGGCTGCTCGCGACGGCGATGGCGCAGGGCAAATTCGGCCACCGCGTCGATGTCCTCTTCAGCAATCGCATCCGCCCCACGCCACGCCGCATGGGCGCGAGCCGCGCGCAACCAGACCAGATCGGCACGCAAGCCATCGACGCCAGCAGCGAAACAACGCTCGGTAATCAACGCCAATGCCGCGTCATCCAGTGGGATGGCTGCCAAGCGCTCGCGGGCGCTTTCACAGCGCGAACGCAGGATGTGTTGCTCGCTCGCCCACTGCGCGCAGAACCCTTGTGGATCGCTGTCGAAATCCAGCCGCCGGCGAATGATCTGTCCGCGTTCGGCGGGCGCGGTGTGGCCGCTGAGGGCAACGTTCAAACCGAAGCGGTCAAGCAGTTGCGGCCGCAGTTCGCCCTCTTCCGGGTTCATGGTGCCGATCAGGACGAATTTGGCCGAATGCCGATGGGAAATGCCGTCACGCTCGATCAGATTGGTACCGCTGGCGGCGACATCGAGCAGCAGGTCGACCAAGTGGTCGGGCAGCAGATTGACCTCATCGACATAGAGCACGCCACCGTCAGCCTTGGCCAGAACACCGGGCGAAAACTGCGCGCGACCGTCGCTCAGGGCAGCGTCGAGATCGAGGGTGCCGACCAGCCGCTCTTCGGTAGCGCCCAACGGCAAAGTGACAAACTGGCCGCTGGCGAGCAGATCTGCCAGGCCCCGGGCCAGCGTCGACTTGGCCATGCCGCGCGGACCTTCGATGAGTACGCCGCCGATTTTCGGGTCGATGGCGGTCAGGCACAGGGCGAGCTTCAAGTCATCGGCGCCGACCACGGCGGAGAGTGGGAAATGCGGGGTGTCGGTCATTTGGGTTTTCCCTTTCGTGGTCTTTGGTGTGCTTGAGTTTTAGTGGGGTGTCAGTTGGGTGGCCCTCACCCTAACCCTCTCCCAGAGGGAGAGGGAACTGATCCGGGTGTTCTTGAAAGTTGCGCCGACCTGAATTATCGATTTGAACTCAGGCCTCAAAACCAACACAAATCGGCTCCCTCTCCCTCTCCCTCCGGGAGAGGGCTGGGGTGAGGGTAGCTTTTTAGCGGCTACATATCTTCCTCGACATCCAACAGCAAATTCTCCAGCGCCTCTTTATAAGCCCCAGGCTCCTGCCACATCCCGCGCTGCTGCGCTTCGAGCATGCGTTCGGTCATGTCGCGCAACGCATGGGGATTATGTTCACGAACAAAATCCCGGGTCGCCGGATCAAGCAAATATGCCTCCGCCAGCAACGCATATTGATGGTCATCGATCAACTGCGTAGTCGCATCGAAGGCGAACAGATTATCAACCGTCGCCGCCAGTTCGAACGCGCCTTTGTAGCCGTGACGCTTGATTCCGTCGATCCACTTCGGATTCGCCGCGCGCGAGCGCACCACACGGTTCAACTCTTCCTTCAGGGTACGAATCTTCGGCAAATCCGGCTGGCTGTGATCGCCGTGATAGCTGGCCGCCGCTTCGCCACGCAGAGTCTCCACCGCCGCGAGCATGCCGCCCTGGAACTGGTAGTAATCGTTGGAATCGAGCAAGTCATGCTCGCGGTTGTCCTGGTTTTGCAGAACTGCCTGTACCTGGCTCAGACGCTGGCTGAATTGCGCGCGGGCAGCCGTGCCCTCGTCGGCGCCGCCGTAAGCGTAGGCGCCCCAGTTCAGGTAAACCTCGGCGAGATCTTCGCGGCTCTGCCACAAACGCCCGTCGATTGCGCCTTGCACCCCGGCGCCATACGCCCCCGGTTTCGCGCCGAAGATGCGCCACCCGGCCTGACGCCGCGCGGTGTCTTCATCGACGCCCGACTGCAACAGCGCCTCGCGTTCGGCACGCACTTTAGCGGCCAGCGGATTCAGGTCGTCCGGCTCGTCCAGCGCGGCCACCGCTTGCACGGCGGCGTCGAACAGGCGGATGAGATTGGCAAACGCATCACGGAAAAACCCCGAAACCCGCAATGTCACGTCGACCCGCGGACGATCGAGCAGACTCAGCGGCAGAATCTCGAAATCATCCACACGCTGACTGCCCGTGGCCCAGACCGGACGCACGCCCATCAACGCCATGGCCTGAGCGATGTCGTCGCCGCCGGTGCGCATGGTTGCGGTGCCCCACACGGACAAGCCGAGCTGGCGCAAGTGATCGCCGTGATCCTGCAGGTGTCGCTCAAGAATCAGCGTTGCCGACTGGAATCCGATGCGCCACGCGGTGGTGGTCGGCAGATTGCGCACGTCCACCGAATAGAAGTTGCGCCCGGTCGGCAGCACGTCGAGACGGCCACGGCTCGGAGCACCGCTGGGGCCGGCAGGGACGAAACGACCGCTGAGGGCGTCGAGCAGCCCGCGCATTTCGGCCGGGCCACAAGCATCGAGCCGTGGGGCGACGACTTCGCGCAGATGCTCGATTATCGAATTAACCTCAGCCCAACCCGACCCTTGTGGGAGCGAGCCTGCTCGCGAAGGCGTCGGGTCAGACAGCTGTTCTTTTACTGACACACCGCTTTCGCGAGCAGGCTCGCTCCCACAGGGCACGTTCAGTGTTTGGGAGATCAAGTCTGCGGCAAACAATTCGAGGCGCTCGCGGGTGTCGCCGGCGGTGCGCCAGACTTCTTCGCTGATGGTCTGCAACTCGGTCGGACGCGGGCCGTTCCAAGGATCGGCCAAGGCGCAATCCAGCGGATCAAAACCGAGATCAAACGCGTTGGCCAGTGCTCGCAGCAGACTCGACTGCGCGCCCTTGCCGTCACCGCGCGGGATGCGCAGCAACGCCAGCAAGGTGTCGATACGCAAGCGCCCGCTCGGCGATTCGCCAAAAATGTGCAACCCATCGCGAATCTGCGATTCCTTCAGGTCGCACAGATAAGTGTCCAGACGCGGCAACCAGATCGCCGCATCGGCGTCGCTGTCCAGCGCTGCATCCAGTTGCAGTTCCCTGTCGATCTGCGTGTCCCGCACCAGTTGCAGAATGTCGCGTTGCAACTCGCGGGCACGGCGCGGATCGAGCAGTTGCGCCTCGTAATATTCGTCGGCGAGCAGCTCCAGATTGCGCAGCGGCCCGTAGGTTTCGGCGCGGGTCAGTGGCGGCATCAGGTGGTCGATGATCACCGCCTGCGTGCGGCGTTTGGCCTGAGCGCCCTCGCCCGGATCGTTGACGATAAACGGATAGATATTCGGCAGCGGCCCGAGCAGCGCGTCCGGCCAGCAATTCTCCGAAAGGCCGACGCCTTTGCCCGGCAACCATTCGAGATTGCCATGCTTGCCGACGTGGATCACGCCGTGAGCGCCGTAGGTGTTGCGCAACCAGAAATAGAACGCTAGATAACCGTGCGGCGGAACCAGATCCGGGTCGTGGTACACCGCGCTCGGATCGACCTGATAACCGCGGGCGGGCTGGATGCCGACAAAGGTCAGACCGAAACGCAGACCGGCGATCATCAAGCGACCGTCGCGACACATCGGATCGTTGTGTGGCGATCCCCAACGCTCGAGTACCGCGGCGCGATTCGCTTCCGGCAACGCATTGAACATTGCCAGGTAATCGTCCATCGCCAGGCTCTGCTGGCACGGGCGCAAGTCGAGACTGTCGAGGTCGTTGCTGACGCCGCCGAGCAGTTGCTGGATCAGTTCGGTGCCGCTGTCGGGCAACTCGGCCGTGATCGGATAACCTTCGGCACGCAATGCGCGGAGGATGTTCAGCGCCGCCGCCGGCGTATCGAGGCCGACGCCATTGCCGATGCGGCCGTCACGGGTCGGGTAGTTGGCGAGGATCAGCGCGATGCGTTTTTCGCCGTTCGGCACGCGTGCCAAAGCTACCCAGCGCCGCGCCAGTTCGGCGACGAAATCCATGCGTTCGGGCTGGGCGCGGTAGCAGACCACATCGGACTGGCTGCGCTCGCTGCGCCAGGCCAGATCCTTGAAGCTGATCGGTCGGCTGATGATGCGCCCGTCAAGCTCTGGCAAAGCAATGTGCATCGCCAGATCACGCGGCCCGAGGCCCTGTTCGCTGTCGCGCCAGCCGGGCTCGTTGTCCTGGGCGCAGATCGCTTGAATTACCGGGATGTTGCGGCGAAACGGGCGCAGATGCGGTGCTTCGGGACTCGATTGGGCAAAACCGGTGGTGTTGATAATCACCCCCGCCTCGACTTCATCCAGCCAATCCTCGACCACCGACAAGCAACCGGGTTCTTTCAGACTGGCCACCGCGATCGGCAGCGGACTGAGCCCGGCTGCCTGTAAGCGCTGGCAGAACACATCGATGAACGCCGTGTTCGCCGCTTGCAAATGCGAGCGATAGAACAACAGCGCCGCCACCGGTTGACCGGGCAGCCATTCGGCTTGCCAGTCGCTCAGGGCAGCGCTGTTTTTCTGTGGTTGATAAATCGCCGTGCGCGGCAGGGTTTGCGGCTCGTTCCACGGGTAATCGCGGGCGAACCATTGGTGGCCCAGGCAACGGAAGAAATCCAGTGCATTGCCCATGCCGCCCTGACGCAGAAATTGCCAGAGTCGATCGCGTACTTCGGCGCTGACCGTGCTCAAGTCACTGAGCTCGGGGTCCGGGCGGTCGTCGCCGGGCACCAGAATCAGTTGCACGCCGCGTTCGGACAACTCGACCAGCCGCTCGACACCGTAGCGCCAATAGGCGATGCCGCCGTGCAGTGAGATCAGAATGACCTTGGCGTGGCGCAGCACTTCGTCGACATACAGATCGACCGAGGCATGATTCTGCACCTGCATCGGGTTGGCCAGACGCAAGCTCGGATAGTTATCGGGCAATTGCTGCGCAGCCTCGGCAAGCAGCGCCAGGCTGGAATCGCCGCTGCACAGGATCACCAGCTCGGCGGGGGTTTGTCCGAGATCGGCAATGTTGTCGTCCGAGACGAATCCGCCGGGCTGGGTCCTGAGCAGGTGCATGGCTTAAACGCTGAGCGCAGCGCGCAATTGCGCTTCGAGTTGTGCGGCATCGAGTTCCTGGCCGATCAGCACCAGACGCGTGACGCGCGCTTCTTCGGCGCCCCACTGACGGTCGAAATGCTTGTCAAAACGCGTGCCCACACCCTGAATCAACAGGCGCATCGGCTTGTTCGGAATCGCCGCGAAGCCTTTCACGCGCAGAATGCCGTGCTGCACCACCAGTTGCGTCAGCGCGTCGAGCAGCAGGCTTTCATCGGCTTGCGGCAGTTCGATTGAGATCGAATCGAACGCGTCGTGATCGTGATCGTCGTCATCACCGTCATGGTGGTGATCGTGGTGACTGTGGCGGCTGTCGATGTGCTCCTCGGAGCCGGCACCGAGGCCGATCAGCACGTCGAGCGGCAGGCGGCCATTGCTGGCTTCGATGATTTTTACCGCTGGCGGCAGCTCTTCGGCGACTTCAGCGCGCACCCGAGCCAGATCTTCCGCGCTGGTCTGGTCGGCCTTGTTGAGGATGACCAGGTCAGCACTGGCCAGTTGATCGGCGAACAATTCGTGCAGCGGCGACTCGTGATCAAGGTTCGGATCGAGTTTGCGCTGGGCATCGACCTGATCCGGGAACGCTGCGAAGGTGCCAGCAGCGACGGCCGGGCTGTCGACCACGGTGATCACCGCATCAACGGTGCAGGCGCTACGGATTTCCGGCCACTGGAAGGCCTGCACCAGCGGTTTTGGCAGGGCCAGGCCCGAGGTTTCAATAAGGATGTGGTCGAGATCGCCGCGACGGGCAACCAGTTCGCGCATTACCGGGAAGAATTCTTCCTGCACCGTGCAGCACAGGCAGCCGTTGGCCAGTTCGTAAACACGGCCGCTGGCCTCTTCTTCGGTGCAGCCGATGGTGCATTGCTTGAGGATTTCACCGTCGATGCCGAGCTCGCCAAACTCGTTGACGATCACCGCGATGCGCCGGCCCTGAGCGTTATCGAGCATGTGTCGCAGCAGCGTGGTTTTGCCTGAACCGAGGAAACCGGTGACGATGGTGACGGGGAGTTTGGCCAGTGTTTTCATCGGTATGCCCTTTGGCAAGCGGCGGGCATACGGGACGAGAACCGGCAGCGCGCATGCACGCCGGAAGCATTCGCCACCGGATCACCCCGCCCGGTTGTAGTGAGAATCTGTGACGAGGCAGGTCTCCTGGCTGACGGCGTTCAGGCGCTGGGCCTGGCGTCCATTGCGCCTTCCCGCTGGCTCATCGGTTGAGCTGGCAGTGGCGTGGCAACGAACATCACCGTTCACAGTTGCGGGGGCAGCCGCGGCTTTGACCGCGTTCCCTTCTTAGCTTCGGCGAGTGCCGAAGAACCTCGAAAGCGCAAGGCTACGCATGGGTCCGTCATGGGTCAATGGTCGGTGAGTCTGAAACTGGGGTATATCCGTTGCTGCGGTAACGGCTTCTTATGGTTTCGCTCTTACAGCGAGTCCCTTTTTCAAACGCCGGAGTGCCGGCCCAGCAAAAAGGAACCAAAAGGCTTTGCCCCGGCGTACGGCCCGCTCGCTGGAGCTCGGGGTACCTTCGTTACGGAGGGGCAAAAGATCAAAAGCAACAGCAAAAGCAAAAGCCAGATCAAAAGATCGCAGCCTTCGGCGGCTCCTACAGTTGGATTGGGTACCACTTCAAGAACAGGTCGGCTGTCAGGCCGCCTTCGCGAGCAGGCTCGCTCCCACAAAAGCAAAAGCAAAGCAGCGCAGCTGCCCGCGGCGAAGCCGCCCCACTCAACAATGAGCGCAAGCTCGAGTGCTCTTGATCTTGATCCACCGGCGAAGTCGGAAGGCTGAGCGGAGGGATTGATCCGGGCGTGGGAGCGCAGCGACCGTACGACGCAGTCGTACACAGCGGAAGGAGGTGCAGCGAAGCAAACCGGAGCCGCTGCTCCCGGATCAGTTCCGCAGCGAAGGAACCCGAGCCTGCGAGGGCCGAACGTAGGAGCAAGCCTTTTTGGGTACTTTTTCGGCGTTTGGAAAAAGTGCCTCGCCGTAAGGGCGAAACCGTAATCAGCAACACCCGCAGCAACGGATATACACACAAAAACATCAGAAAAACACCCCCACCGCAGCACCGAAAACTCCCCGGAAATTGACTAAAAACCCAAACCCATGTTCTCCTGCCCACCTTGTTACGGGTGCCCTTCACAGGGTGAAACGGGAAACCGGTGAATCATGTGCTTTACTCAAAGCCATGTCAGTCCGGTGCTGCCCCCGCAACGGTAAGCGAGCGATGCGTCAGATCCACTGTGCCCCGGCATGGGAAGGTGATGCTTGCAGGTCGGCCTCGTGCCAACCCCTCGCGAGCCCGGAGACCGGCCCGCAACACCCAGCGCGCGCAAGCGCCGCTGACCACAAACAAACCCGCGGTGGGCGGGCGCTGTTCGAAATCCCTGCGTGCCCGGCTCGCAGGGATTTTCATGCGCTCTGTTTACCCGCTGACATTTCAGAGGGAAGCGCTATGTCGATCATCAGCAATACCGTCAGCCACACTGACCACATCTCCAGCAGCACCACACTCGGCCAACGCGTGGCCGCCGCCCTCTTCGCCTCGATCCTCGGTGCCAGTCTGGTCTGGTTCGCCGGCTTCTCGCACATCGAAGCGGTGCACAACGCCGCTCACGATACCCGCCACAGCGCCGCGTTCCCGTGCCACTGAGGCTTGCCGAGATGATCAAGCGTATCGCGCAAACCGCAGGCTTCACCGGCTTGCTGGCCGCCCTGCTGCTGACCCTGCTGCAGAGTTTCTGGGTATCGCCACTGATTCTGCAGGCCGAAACCTTCGAGAAATCCGAACCGGTCGCGCAAGTTCACGAACACGCCGCCGGCACCGCCGCCCACAGCCATGATGGCGAAGCCTGGGAGCCGGAAGACGGCTGGCAGCGCGTGGTCTCGACCACTGGCGGTAATCTGGTGGTGGCGGTGGGTTTCGCCCTGATGCTCGCCGGCCTGTACACCTTGCGCGCGCCAACCAAAACCTCGCAAGGGCTGCTCTGGGGTCTGGCCGGTTACGCGACGTTCGTACTCGCGCCGACCTTGGGCCTGCCACCTGAATTGCCGGGCACTGCGGCTGCCGATCTGGCTTCGCGGCAGATCTGGTGGATCGGCACCGCCGCTTCGACCGCCGTCGGCCTGGCACTGATCGCCTTCAGTCGTCACTGGCTGATGAAGCTTCTCGGTGTGGCGATTCTCGCCGTGCCGCATGTGATCGGCGCGCCGCAACCGCAGGTGCATTCGATGCTTGCCCCAGAGGCACTGGAAACCCAGTTCAAAATCGCTTCGCAGCTGACCAACGTCGCGTTCTGGCTGGCCTTGGGCTTGATCAGTGCATGGTTGTTCCGCCGTAAAAGCGCAGGTCCATATCAGGCATGACCGATGACCGCGCAGCGCCGACCCTCGTGGTCGGCCTCGGCTGCCAGCGCGGCTGCCCGGCCAGTACGTTGCGTGCATTACTCGATCAAGCGTTGCAGGCGCACCGCATCGAGCTGCGAGCGGTCAAGGCTTTGGCGAGTATCGACCTCAAGCGCCACGAACCGGGGTTGCTGGAACTGGCCACACAATTGAACCTGCCCCTGCAGTATTTCAACAGTGCCGAGTTGGCGCCCTATCAACAGCGCCTCAGTCATCAATCGCAGATCGCCTTTGAGCGCACCGGCTGCTACGGCGTGGCGGAAAGCGCCGCGCTGGCGCTGGCCGAGCAACTGATTCAGGCTCCGGTGAAACTGCTGATTCCCCGGCTGAAATATGCGCAGGCCACGCTGGCGTTGGCCGGCGCCGGGTAAAATCCCGATAATCCCCGCCATTGATCATGAGCACACTTCATCTGAGGTGCGGCTGCGCTTCTTCACAAGGATTCAACGATGACCGTCTACTTCATCGGCGCCGGCCCCGGCGACCCGGAACTCATTACCGTCAAAGGCCAACGGCTGATTCGCAACTGCCCGGTGATCATTTATGCCGGTTCGCTGGTACCCGCAGCGGTGCTGGAAGGTCATCAGGCCGAAATCGTGGCCAACAGCGCTGAACTGCATCTGGAACAAATCATCGATCTGATCAAAACTGCCCATGCTAAAGGCCAGGATGTTGCCCGTGTGCATTCGGGGGATCCAGGTCTGTACGGCGCGATCGGTGAGCAGATCCGCTACTTGCGTGAGCTGAACATTCCTTTCGAGATCATTCCGGGCGTGACCGCGACGGCAGCATGCGCAGCGCTGCTGGGCGCCGAGCTCACTCTGCCGGATATCTCGCAAAGCGTGATTCTGACCCGTTACGCCGACAAGACCGCGATGCCGGCCGGCGAGGAACTGGCCAGTCTGGCGCAACATGGCGCGACCATGGCGATTCATCTGGGGGTCAATCATCTGCAAAAGATACTGCTTGAACTGTTGCCGCATTACGGTGCGGATTGCCCGATTGCGGTGATTCACCGGGCAACGTGGCCGGATCAGGATTGGGTGGTGGGAACATTGGCGGACATTGCCGCAAAGGTCGAGGCCAAAGCGTTTCGGCGCACGGCGTTGATTCTGGTCGGGCGGGTGCTGGGCAGTGAGGTGTTTAGCGAGTCTTCGTTGTATCGCGCCGGGCATGCGCATCTGTATCGACCGTGAGTGGAACGCGGAGCGTCCCGGGCTGCGTACCCACGCAGAGCGTGGGCACGATCGAACCACAGGCATAAAAAAACGGCGCTCACGGGGCGCCGTTTTTCATGTTCGCAGCGAACGCCTTAGTAGTAGGCGTTTTCTTTCTGCGTGTGGTCGGTCACGTCGCGAACGCCCTTGAGCTCCGGGATGCGCTCGAGCAGAGTGCGCTCGATGCCTTCCTTCAAGGTCACGTCGGCCTGGCCGCAGCCCTGGCAACCGCCACCAAACTGCAACACAGCGATGCCGTCCTCGACCACATCGATCAGGCTGACCTGACCGCCGTGGCTGGCCAGCCCCGGGTTGATTTCGGTTTGCAGGTAGTAGTTGATGCGCTCGTTGACCGGGCTGTCGGCATTGACCATCGGCACCTTGGCATTTGGCGCCTTGATGGTCAGCTGGCCGCCCATACGGTCGGTGGCATAGTCGACAACGGCGTCGTCAAGAAACGCTTCGCTGAAGGAATCGATGTAAGCGGTGAAGCTTTTCAGCCCCAGCGCGGTATCTTCAGGCTTCTCTTCGCCCGGCTTGCAGTAGGCAATGCAGGTTTCGGCGTACTGGGTGCCAGGCTGGGTGATGAAGACACGGATGCCGATGCCCGGGGTGTTCTGCTTGGAGAGCAGATCGGCCAGGTAATCATGGGCGGCGTCGGTAATGGTAATAGCGGTCATAAAAACTCCTCGCAGGCTTGGGCGCAGTTTACGCCAATCGGCGCGACTGACAAAGTCCTAGTATTTTTGTCGGGAAAGAATCCCGGCATATGCCTGCGAATGCTCAAAGGTTCTCGTACCGGTTCATATCCAGCACACCCTCTTCCACCGGATCGGTTTCGTGGATGTACTGGCTCAGATCGTGGAAATACAGCCAGAACTGTGGATGACTGCGACGAATGCCCCAGCGTTCGACGATTTTTTCGAACCGATTGGCATCCCTGGCATTCTCCATCGCATCGACAAACGCTGGCACCTGCTCGGCCGGTACGTTGAAGATGAAGTTCGGGTAACTGGTGAGTACGCCCGGATAGATCGTCAAGGTGTCGAGACCCGGTTGATAGCGCAGCGACTCACCGAGCAGAAACGCCACGTTGCTGTGCGCGCGGTTGCGCAGCACGCTGTAGACCTCGCGCTTGCCGCTGGCGGTTTCAACGCGCAGCAAGGTCGCTTCGGGCATCTGGTCGATGACTTTCAACCCTGCGGCCGGTCGCGAGGCCAGACGGCTCAGGGCCTGCTCGGCGTTCTGCAACGCCGGATCTATATTCGGTCGCGAGCAATAAGCGCCGTCGCAGCGATTGATCGGGTCTGGCCGCGCGTTCAGATCACCGTAGCGCGCCAGCAACTGCATGGCGAAATCGTGTTTCGGGTCTTTCTCGTCGAGCTTCAGCGCGGTCGGTTTGTCGTCATCAATGGCCTCGTAATCGAGCCACATCTTGAATTGGCCGCCGTCCTGGTACCAATCGTTGAGGTAATCCTCGCGTGAGTCGGCGGGCATCAGGCGCAGGAAGTTCTGCTCCGCGCCATTACGGATCAGGTCGAAATACAGGCGAGTCTGCGCTTGATGGGAGACGTTGCCGAACACGTCGAAGTTGACCGCGAGCTGGTAATAGGTGCGCTCAAGCAGCGGATAGTCGAACAGCCACATGGTTTGCGGCACCTCACCGATCAGCCCCTTGGTCACCGAAGCACTGTCGAAATGGCGGAAAATGCTCAGCAAGGCGTTGTCGTTGCCGGCCCACAGCGTCGACCAGCTCGGCGCCGGCAGATCGGCGTAGCTGTCACGGCGCAGTGCCTCGTATTCGTTGCGCTTGTCGCGATAGTTGCGCCACAGGCTCAGCACGCTGCCGACATCGTCGTTCTGCCCCGGCATCGCCAGCAGCGGCGTGGCCTGGCCACGGTAGTTCGGGTCGGTGATGTAGAGGTCATGCTCCGGGGCCTGGAACAGCGCCCAGAAGTTGTCGCGGATCACGTCGGTCGCGATCTGCCCACGGCACACCGGGCCGCGAATGAAGGTGCGGACGAAGTATTCGGCGTTATCGAGCATGAACTGATAGCGCGCCTGCGCCGGAATCGCCTCGAAGGTGGCAAACGGATTGGCACGGCTCTGCGGCCCGTAACCCGGCAGCGCATTGACCTGCCAGTTGCCGCTGTAGAACAGGCTCTTGATCCGGGCCATTTTCGCCGCGCTCAGCGGATAAGTGATGTGCGTCTTGTGCACGATCACCCCCTGCACCGGCCACAAGCGGTAATACACCTGCGTGCCCGGGTCGTCGTTCGGGCGGCGCGTGGCGATCAGGTCGATCGGCTGGCCGCTCGGCGTACGCGACCGTACCCACTGGAAATAATGCCCCGGCTCGCCGTCCTTGAAATAAATGTGCGCCAGATACCAGTGCTCGAACAGCCAGCGACCGACCAGACTCTGCCGGGCGCCGGGGGCGTTGAGCAGGTTTTCCCACTGCAGGATCTGCATGGCCTCTTTGGCACTCGGCGCCAGGCTCTGCTCGTCAATCGGCGCGCCAGACGCCAGCCAGCGCTGCAAGGTCTGATATTGCTGGTCGGTCAGCCCGGTGACCGCCAGCGGCATGCCCTCCTTCGGGTGCGCGCCGGCATATCCGTCGAACTCCGCAGGCATTGCGCATAGATTGTTGCGATTGAGCCCCAGGACAATGTCTTCGGGCAGCTTGGCGTTCGGCGTCAGCGGCGTCTTGTGGCCGAGTTCAAGCATGCGTGCCATCAGCGCAGCCTGACTGCCCTGGGCGTCGAGTACCGAATAGAAGTCTTTCTGCTGCCAGGCGCGCTTGCCGAAGGCGTCGTAAAACAAGCGCGTGGTCGGTGCTGCCTGGGTGCGTTCGCCGTCATATACCGGCATCTTGCTCGCGCCACGGGCGGCGCCTTCGCCACTGCCGAGATTGAGCTGACAGGCCGAGTCATAGCACGCATGGCAGGCTACGCACTTCTCGGTGAAGATCGGTTGGATGTCTCGGCTGTAGGAGATGGAAGAAGAAACGGCAGGATCTTGCGCCGCAACGCTCCCGCTCAGGACCAGCAACCATAAACTGATGAAGCGGTGCGGCATGTTGCTGATCTCGATGATAAAAAAAGGCTGCGATTCTACCGTTATGACGCTCGTACCAACATGAGCGATATTCATGCAAAAGCTGCACATGCTCCAAAAGCGCACAGGTTTGCTATGATCCCGCTCCTTCGTAATGGTCTTTCCGAGTAGTCCACATGTCCGATCGCAGCGTCCGCCTTCAAGCTCTCAAGCAAGCCCTCAAAGAGCGCATCCTGATTCTCGACGGCGGGATGGGCACGATGATCCAGAGCTACAAGCTCGAAGAACAGGATTATCGCGGCAAGCGCTTCGCGGACTGGCCGAGTGACGTCAAGGGCAACAACGACCTGCTGGTGATCACCC
Organism: Pseudomonas sp. AC083; assembly: GCF_979253165.1. NCBI lineage: Bacteria > Pseudomonadati > Pseudomonadota > Gammaproteobacteria > Pseudomonadales > Pseudomonadaceae > Pseudomonas > Pseudomonas sp. AC083. Next base: position 50,262 of record NZ_CEEDDH010000001.1, on the reverse strand, counting down.
GTCCGGACGTGATCGGCGGTATCGAAAAAGCCTATCTGGACGCCGGCGCCGACATTCTCGAAACCAACACCTTCAACGCCACGCGCATTTCCATGGCCGATTACGGCATGGAAGAGCTGGCTTACGAGTTAAACGTAGAAGGCGCACGTCTGGCGCGCAAGATTGCCGACGCCAAGACCGCCGAAAACCCGGCCAAGCCGCGCTTCGTTGCCGGCGTGCTCGGCCCGACCAGCCGCACCTGCTCGCTGTCGCCCGACGTCAACAATCCCGGCTACCGCAACGTGACCTTCGATGAGCTGGTGGAAAACTACACCGAAGCCACCAAAGGCTTGATCGAGGGCGGCGCCGACCTGATTCTGATCGAAACCATTTTCGACACCCTCAACGCCAAAGCGGCGATCTTTGCCGTGCAAGGTGTGTTCGAAGAGCTGCACCTCGAACTGCCGATCATGATTTCCGGGACGATCACCGATGCCTCCGGCCGGACCCTGTCGGGCCAGACCACCGAAGCGTTCTGGAACTCGGTGGCCCACGCCAAGCCGATCTCCGTGGGTTTGAACTGCGCCCTCGGCGCCAGCGAACTGCGTCCGTACCTGGAAGAGCTGTCGAACAAGGCCAGCACCCACGTATCCGCGCACCCGAATGCCGGCCTGCCGAATGAATTCGGCGAGTACGATGAACTGCCGTCGCAGACCGCCAAAGTCATCGAAGAATTCGCCCAGAGCGGTTTTCTCAACATCGTCGGCGGTTGCTGCGGCACCACACCGGGCCACATCGAAGCCATCGCCAAAGCCGTGGCCGGTTACGCGCCGCGGCAGATTCCGGATATCCCCAAGGCCTGCCGCCTCTCCGGTCTGGAGCCGTTCACCATCGATCGCAGCTCGCTGTTCGTCAACGTCGGCGAACGCACCAACATCACTGGTTCGGCAAAATTCGCCCGCCTGATCCGTGAAGACAACTACACCGAAGCCCTCGAAGTCGCTCTGCAGCAGGTCGAGGCCGGCGCGCAGATCATCGACATCAACATGGACGAGGGCATGCTCGATTCGAAGAAGGCCATGGTCACCTTCCTCAATCTGATCGCCGGCGAACCGGATATCTCGCGCGTGCCGATCATGATCGACTCGTCGAAATGGGAGGTCATCGAAGCCGGCCTCAAGTGCATCCAGGGCAAGGGCATCGTCAACTCGATCAGCATGAAAGAAGGCGTCGAGCAGTTCATCCATCACGCCAAGCTGTGCAAGCGCTACGGTGCTGCGGTGGTAGTGATGGCCTTCGACGAAGCCGGCCAGGCCGACACCGAAGCGCGCAAGAAAGAGATCTGCAAACGCTCCTACGACATTCTGGTCAACGAAGTCGGCTTCCCGCCGGAAGACATCATCTTCGACCCGAACATCTTCGCCGTCGCTACCGGCATCGAAGAGCACAACAATTACGCCGTCGACTTCATCAATGCCTGCGCCTACATCCGCGATGAGCTGCCGTACGCGCTGAGCTCCGGCGGCGTGTCCAACGTGTCGTTCTCGTTCCGTGGCAACAACCCGGTGCGTGAGGCGATTCACTCGGTGTTCCTGCTCTACGCGATCCGCGCCGGGCTGACCATGGGCATCGTCAATGCCGGCCAGCTGGAAATCTACGATCAGATTCCGGTCGAGCTGCGCGACGCGGTCGAAGACGTGATCCTCAACCGCACCCCGGACGGCACCGACGCCCTTCTCGCCATCGCTGACAAGTACAAGGGCGACGGCAGCGTCAAGGAAGCCGAGACCGAAGAGTGGCGCAACTGGGACGTCAACAAGCGTCTGGAACATGCGCTGGTCAAGGGCATTACCACGCACATCGTCGAAGACACCGAAGAATCCCGCCAGTCGTTTGCGCGGCCGATCGAAGTGATCGAAGGCCCGCTGATGTCCGGCATGAACATCGTCGGCGACCTGTTCGGCGCCGGCAAAATGTTCCTCCCGCAAGTGGTGAAATCCGCGCGCGTGATGAAGCAGGCCGTGGCGCACTTGATCCCGTTCATCGAACTGGAGAAAGGCGACAAGCCGGAAGCCAAGGGCAAGATCCTCATGGCCACGGTCAAGGGCGACGTGCACGACATCGGCAAGAACATCGTCGGCGTGGTGCTTGGTTGCAACGGCTATGACATCGTCGACCTCGGCGTGATGGTTCCGGCCGAGAAGATCCTGCAGGTCGCCAAGGAAGAAAAATGCGACATCATCGGCCTTTCCGGCCTGATCACGCCGTCGCTGGACGAGATGGTCCACGTTGCCCGTGAAATGCAGCGTCAGGATTTCCATCTGCCACTGATGATCGGTGGCGCGACGACGTCGAAAGCGCACACCGCGGTGAAGATCGAGCCAAAGTACAGCAACGATGCCGTGGTCTACGTGACCGACGCGTCGCGCGCCGTCGGCGTGGCGACACAATTGTTGTCCAAGGAACTCAAGGCCGGTTTCGTCGAGAAGACCCGCCTGGAATACATCGACGTGCGCGAGCGTACGTCCAATCGCAGCGCCCGTACCGAACGCCTGAGCTACGCCGCCGCGATCGCGAAGAAGCCGCAATTCGACTGGGCCAATTATCAGCCAGTGGTACCGACTTTCACCGGCAGCAAGGTGCTCGACAATATCGATTTGAACGTGCTGGCCGAGTACATCGACTGGACGCCGTTTTTCATCTCCTGGGACCTGGCCGGCAAGTTTCCGCGCATCCTTGAAGATGAAGTGGTCGGTGACGCCGCCACTGCGCTGTACAAGGACGCCCGGGAAATGCTCACCAAACTGATCGACGAAAAGCTGATCAGCGCCCGTGCGGTGTTCGGTTTCTGGCCAGCCAATCAGGTCAACGAAGACGACATCGAGCTGTACGACGATAACGGCAAGCCGCTGGCCAAGCTGCATCACCTGCGTCAGCAGATCATCAAGACCGACGGCAAACCGAACTTCTGCCTCGCCGACTTCGTTGCGCCGAAAGACAGCGAAGTGACCGATTACGTCGGTGGTTTCATCACCACCGCGGGCATCGGCGCCGAAGAAGTGGCCAAGGCCTATCAGGACGCGGGCGATGACTACAACTCGATCATGGTCAAGGCCCTCGCCGACCGTCTCGCCGAGGCTTGCGCCGAATGGCTGCACCAGCAAGTACGTAAAGAGCACTGGGGTTACGCCAAGGATGAAACGCTGGACAACGAGGCGCTGATCAAAGAGCAATACCGCGGCATCCGCCCCGCTCCCGGCTACCCGGCCTGCCCGGATCACACCGAGAAAGCCGCGCTGTTCACCCTGCTCGACCCGGAAGCTGCGGAAATGCGCGCCGGACGCAGCGGTGTGTTCCTCACCGAGCACTACGCGATGTTCCCCGCCGCTGCGGTCAGCGGCTGGTACTTTGCTCATCCGCAGGCGCAATACTTTGCCGTGGGCAAAATCGACAAGGATCAGGTACAAAGCTACACCGCGCGCAAAGGCCAGGACCTGAGCGTGACCGAGCGTTGGCTGGCGCCGAATCTGGGTTATGACAGCTGAGTCGGACCTCAGACCTGGGAGCGCCCTGCTCCCAGGTCTGCTCGATCAATCAGTCACGGCGCCACGAAGGCCCGGGTTTCGGTGAGGATGGGGCCGGTGGCGACGCTCCCGCATCCTGCGACGCCAGGCTCTCCAGTTCTGTGCGAGTCAAAGCCTTGAGTTTCTCGATACGCGCATCCGCCAGTTCGATTTCAAGCACCCTCATCGCGTCCAGATAATCGCTGTTTTCTTTATCGGGGTAGGCATCCTCGACCGCTTCGTGCCGCCGGGTGGCTTCGCGCTCAAGTGCCTCGAACGCCTCGATGTGGCGATCCTGCAGATAGCGGATCCAGTAGTCCCGCGCAATCAGATCCTCCAGAAACATGGGTGATGCCTCGTCCGCGAGAACCGAGGCACGCGCATTGAGCAATCGTCGCCCGCGAATCGGTGAGGCGTACAACATGTGTTCGGGTTGCGCCGGCAACTCCAGGTCGTCCGGCCAGCCGCGTGTCAGGCCGATGCGGTATTGCAGGCGGACTTCCGCGCGGTCCTTGTTCCTGGCGGCGGCTTCGGCCAGTCGATCCACCCTTTCCAGGCGGAACAGCCGTCGAGTCAGATCAAGCAACGCCCTGCCGCGTTGCAGCGGACGATGCCGTGGAATGTCGCGCAGGGCGTTGAACTCATAGACGCGGGTTTCCAGTTCGCTGAAAGACAGGATCCGGCCATCGGGGCACGTGCCGTGGGTTTCGGCGTTGAGAAACAGCAGCTCGCGCAGTTCAGCGTTTTCCGTGGCAGCCTGGATCACCTGCCAGACCCGGTGGGTCAGATCGGCACCGGCAAACCTGAATTCCAGGGTGTCGGGCAAAGTCGAGAGCAAATGAAAGAACGCCTCATGGTTGGCCTGTCGAGCCAATTGCAGCCATAGCGCTTGCCGCGCTGCACGCGCATCTGCATGGGTATAGGTCATCCATATATCCATCGCCGGTGCCGCCACGTCCTGCGCCGGATTGGCAATCACCTCCGCTGCCTCCACACCGGCATGCACATCCACGGGCCTGCTACCGCCACCGCCTCCGCCACGCGGGTCATCATCGTTGTCGCTGTCGGAGCCAGAGCCAGAGCCAGAGCCAGAGCCTGAGCCCGAATCCGATTCGGAACCGGTATCGCTTTCCGAGTCGCTCATACGCTCGGCGATCAGGCGCTGCAAGGTCTCCGGCGTGTAGCCCAGCACGTCACCGCCGCCATGCGCAACGCTGTAGTCCCTGATCTGCTCCAGCGAATTAAGCTCCAGCGAATTCTCCGACAGATCGGTGCCTGCCACGAGCGCCTCATGATTGCCGCCCAACAGCCGGTCCGGGAAAACCATGATGTTGTTGCCCGACAGGTCCAGCCTTTGCAGATGCGCCAGTTCAAGCACGCCTTCAGGCCAGCGTTCCAGGCCATTCTGGCCGAGGTTGAGGGTTTCCAGACGGCTGAAGGTTGCGGCGTTGAATTCTTCCAGCTGATTGTGACTGAGGTCGAGCCAACGTAGCCGCGCCCCGCTCGCGTGCTGATACACCGATTGCGCCTCGGCCAGGCGATTACCGCTCAATTCCAGCCGTTCGAGCCGGCTCAGACTGGCGACAGCTTCCGGCAGGCGTGCCCGGCCAGTGCCATTGAGCATCAGAGTGGTCAACTCAGGAAAGGCCGGGCAGAACAGGTTGAAGCTCTCGACGGAAAACTTTGCCCCGGTCAGGTCCAGTGTTCGCACATGGGAAAACACGTTCGACAGCGCAGGCAAATCACCCATGCCACCCGCTGAAAGGCTCAGCGTCCGCCCGGCGGATTCGGTATGGCCCGTGAGTCCGTCCCGCCAGCAAGCGCGGATTCTGGTCGCATCGAAGTACCTTGTTGATGGCTGCGCCCTTTCACCAGCCCCTTGCGCCGCGTTGAAGATCCAGCCATTCAACTCGCGCGTCAACGCCTCGTTACTTGCTCGCCACTGGCTCAGTCTGCCGACCATTTGCTCAGCGGACAGACCCTCATTGCGTAAACGCTCAACGCTGGCCTGGGCATTTTCAAGCGAAAGTGACGGAAAGATTTCCACCACGGTACGGCTCATGTCGGCGCCTTGCGTAATGGCCGTGGCGGGTGGCAGCGGCAATAGATGAGCGGCGCGATTGAGAGCCGTGTCAGGCGTGGCACCGCCGAAACCGGCGGGTAACGAAGCCGATTGCGATTCGAACCGTTGCAGCGCCCCTTCGGGCAAACCCAAGGTCATTTCGACACGTCGCTGCGCCGCCTCCATGCTCGCTTCGCCGCTGACACTGAAGCGGTTGTTCAGCAGCCGGGTCTTGAGCAGCACGGTGTCGTTGGCAAGCACCTGTTCCGGGAGCGATCCGATGGTGTTATGGCGCAGATCCAGTGCCTGCAAATGCGCCAGGTTCTCCGCCCCCCTCGGCCACTCATTGAGCCCGTTTGAGCTGAGGTTCAGCGTCCTGAGCCCGGTCAGGCGAGAAACGTCCAGTGTGTCCAGCCGATTGAGGCGGGCATTGAGATGTTCCAGATTGCTCAGCGCGTTGAATTGACCTTGAACCTCAGGGGTCACGGCGATACGGTTGAAAGACAGGTCCAGCTGTGCAAGCCGGGTCATATCGGCTGCCCGGACCGGCACTTCTGTCAAACCGCAAGCAGTGACTTCCAGGCTTGTGGCGCCACTGAATGCCTGGAGAAAGCCGCGGATCTGTTCGACCGGCACAGTCAACCGGTCCAGCCGAACCCTCTGCACATGAGCAAACGTACCGGCTGGCAATTGCGGCAGCTCACTGACCGACTCCGCGCCCTGCGTCCAGGCGGTGTCAATCAGTTCAAACATGCTGGCGTCGTCCAGATCGCTGGCGGATATCCCGTCCTCAGCATCGAAGGGACGAACGTCATCGTTCAAGCGATAACGCCGGCGTATGGCCGCGCGCCAGTTTTTTTCCAGGGCACGAACCACCCGGGCATTGGGCGGCGCTTGCCAGCGCGCTGCCGGCGTCGCCGTACGCAACTCCGCGGATGCGCTGGCCTCGTAGAACTGGCGGAAAATTGCGTTGTGTTCCACGCGCAGAATCTCCACGGCTTTAAGTCGGGTTTCCGGAGTGTTCCACAGACTCATGATGCGCTGAGGTAACGGGTTGAGACGCCCGGCCTCACCCGTCAGAAACTTCAGTTCCCCGGCGCAGTAGCGGCGGACCATCGAATCCAGGTCAACCAGATGCCCCCACTCCCCCATGTAGTTTTTTACATAGTCGTAAGCCGGTTTGAACGCTCCATGGGAGAACCTCGACCAGTCCAGGGACAAACCGGCCCAGAGTTTCTCGTGCCCGGCATAGAGGGTCTGTGGAAGGGAAGCGATGGCGGTCTGCGTCAGATCCAGACGCTCCAGCTCAGGCAGTTGTTCCACATAAGCCGGCCACTGTCTCAGACCCGCCGCTTCGATCTTGAGTTTCTTCAGTCCTGCAAGGGGGGCCAGATCCAAATCAGGCGGACTGCCTGCGCCGCCGAGAAAATCGAGATGAAGCTCCTCAAGGGCGGTCAGGCTACGCAATCTTGTCGACAGATCGGAAGCCATCACTCTGGCTGGCGTTCTGAACTTGAGCTTTTTCAGCGCGGACATGCGAGTCACGCTCAGGGGCAAGGTCGTCAGTGACTGCTCGCGCGCCATATAGGTGCCGAACAGACTGCCCCGCTCCCCCAGCGACAACTTTTCGATATTGGCAAATCGTGCCAGGAAGGCGTCAGCATTGGCGTCGGTCAAGCCGCCGCCGCCAATCGAAAGTTCACGCACGTGAGCAAAGTCGGCGGTCAGCTCTGGCAGAGGATCGTAGGTGAGAATCAAGAGCTGATCGGCACCCGCGAGCCCAGTGGACAAAGCGTTGCGCCAGCAGGCTTTGAGCGCTTGAGCGGTGCGAAACTTGTAATTGGTTCCGGAACGTTCCCAGGGCGCCGCCGTCGCTGTCCCTGCCCATTCATCCAGCGTCGCATTCAGTTGTTCCCACTCACGCCGACGGGATTGCAACAGCTCGAAAATGGCGCGGTTGTCTTTTCCTGCCCGATATTGGTCAAGGAGGAAGCCGCGAGCCTGTTCGTCGGTCAGTTGCGGGTAGATATCCTGCACATGAGCCAGCAAATTCGGTGCCCATCCCGCGCCGCGTCCACTGGCGGGATAACCGATCAACGTGCCGTGCACCCGCACCGGCGGTTTCATCCACCTGGCCTGGGGGGCCAGCAGCGCGTGGGCATCACCCTGGTGCTGGTCGGCGTAATCGATGATCTTGGCTTGCAACTCTGCGGACTGCCCGACCTCAGGGACACCGAGGCTGCGGCGCGCATGATCAGGCAGGGCATGCATGATCGAGGAGTAAAAATTGTCGCCGTTGCGAGGCAGGCTGTTGAGTGCCTCACCGCGCTCGTTGTATGCCTGAAACTGAACGCCTGTTTTGATCAGGTATTTTTTCTCGCCGGCGGTTTCACTGCCGATGCTGTCGAGCAGCATGCCGGCGTCGTGGCCTTCGCGTACTTCAATGCGAAGGCTGTCGGGCCAACCCGCCAATTGCTCCAGCGTGTGCAACGCCAGGCGCCGGCTGTCCGCAGAAGCGACGTTTTCGCTGCGCAGACCGGCATATGCCGCTACCTGTCGACTCTGGCGCGCGTACCAGCGGGCCTCCTCCAACAGACGCAGCGGTATTCGTTGCCCTGCGCCGAGTTGCTCAAGATCATCGGGGCGAGCATGTGCCAGCACCGTTTGTGCCGCCGGTTCACTGAGTCCCGGGCAGGCCTTCTGTAAACGCACGACCTGCGGATCGACGGGGTCGGTCCCCAGGTAAATGCTGTCGTAAATCGCCGGCTGGCGGGTGCTGGCGTAGTCGGCGATCTGCTGGCCGAACTCTGCCGGCCGGGCATTGCGCACCCGTGCACCCTGCTCGCCCAGCAGCCGAGTGATTTCTGACTCGTCCAGCGCCGCGAGGATACGTGCTGGCAGTTCACCGCTGGAGATATCGGCCCGCGATATCTGAATGGGTGACTTGACGCCGATGTCGCGAAACCGCCGCGCGGAGCCATACCTGACGGACTTGCCGGACAATTGCTCGCCGTCGAAGACTTCCAGCACCCGGTTCTCCGGCCAGCGCGGCATTTCGGTGATCAGCGGCAACGCGTAGAGGTACAGTTCATCGATCGGTTTTATCCCGCGCAACTGCTCGACAACCAGTGCCGCGTTGCCGTCTGCTTGCATCATGCGCATGGCCTGGGTCAGTTCCGGTGGTGGCAGCGAAGAATCAATGTGCATCTTGCGCAATGCGGCTTCACTGACACCGCTGATATCGGCAGCCTTGATCAGCTGTGCATCGGAGAAGGCTTCGGTTGCATGGCCGATGCGCCGCAACAGTGTCAGACGATCCCAATCCCGCGGACGTTCCAAAGTATGCCGCCAGGCACCGCTTCCATTGCTGTGGAGCACCGGCTGCCAGGCGTTGATGTCGGTCGGATGCCTGATTCGCCATTTGCCGATCGATGCATCGAAAAACTGCTCATAGACCTTGCCGCTCTGGCGAATATAGGTTTTACCCTCAAGCACGTGCTGGCCGGCACTGTTTGGCCCGGGACTGTCAGGCAGTGCAACAGTCGACTCGTAAGCGCTCAGGTCGGGTTTCCACAGCCGGGTTTCGCCGTTGGGCAACTTCACCGGATGCAGACTTTCAATGACCGGCACGGCTTTGGCGCTCGAGATTTTCCTTACGGCGGCGCCCACACCGGCCATCAGCGCAATCTGCGCAAGGTTTTCCGCCACATCGATCAAATGATCCTTGGCCGCACGCCGATCGCCCTCGGCCCATTCGATTGCGCCCTCAAGCGTTTCATAGAGCAGTTGCCCGGCCATCACCACCATCATCACTTCGCCCAACACAGGCACGAACATCGAGACCATGTTCAGACCGAGCATGCCAAGTTGCATCAGATGGGCCAGTTTGGCGTCCCTTGCTCGCGCGTCTACCTCGGCAGTCGGTACCGCATGGCTTCGGGCATCATCGATCAGCTTGGTGCGGTTCTGGCTATAGAGGTATTGCCACAGGTCCTCGTTGGGAGCCCAAAGTCCCTGCCCCTTGCGTCCCAGGGTGGACGGTGCGATGTAGGGGTCCGCCACTGGCTCCCATTTGACCTGGCGTTCGGGCGGTACCTGCTGAATGCGGGTGAACGCTGAACCGCCGGTGAATCCCTGCAGCACTGCCAGCCATGGGGAGCGCAGCAGATCCCAGCCATCGCCCGGTGAGTCAGCCGCCTTTTGCCTGAACTGGCTGAAATACTCGGGACGCTGGTCATAAGGCAGGAACTGGCCGAGAAAGCGCTGGTAGGCGGTGGGCTCCGCGCCCGTCTGTTGCAGAGTGTCGCGTGCAGTGAGCAAGCGTTTGAGTTCGTCGCGCATCTGCTGGAACGTGTAGCGCTTGAGCGGATGTTCAGGATCGTGCGGGATGTAAAGAATCAGTTCGTCGGTGTAGCGGTATTTCTCGCAGATGACGAACGCGACGCAGCCGGTGAGTCTTTTTTTCATCAACCCCAGGTCCTTGAACCAGACCTGTTTTTTACCCATCCAGGGGTGCATCTCGCCGTCAATCACCGAGAGGATCATCGCGTGATCCGCAGCCTCGATATCCTTCTGCAACAGCGCCTGCTCGGCCGCAGCGCGCAGCGTCGCCTTCTGGGCGGCGATGAAGCGTTCGGCAAGCAACGCCTCAGCCACCGCTTCCTCAGGATGAAAGAATTCTTGCAGGTAAGTCTGGTATTGCTGGCCGATATCCAGATCGCGGCAAAGGCGCAGAAACTGGCTGACCGAAATACCGATCTCTACGTGGTCGAACGTCTGCGCCGTGGTGGTTGCCACGACAAAACCAGAGCTTGAATGGTAGGTCCCTTCGCATTCGCCAGCTTCGAAGTTGTGCAGTGCGGCTTCCAGCAGCGTTATCTTCAGCGCCTCGAATGAGGCCAGCTCGATTCGCTGGATACCGATCTCAACCGGGCGGCGCAGACACAGCAGCGTTTTGTCGACATCGATATCCAGCGAGTGTTTGTCTTTCAGCGCTTTGATGACCAATGGCCGGGCAAACGTCTCGACGTCCTGAAGTTTCGCCATGCGCTTGTCGAGACTGTTCTGGGCGATGACACTGGCCTTGAACGTGTCGTCCACGGTTTTGCGCTGGGCCGGCGTCGCATCCTGATACCAGGCTGGCAACGTCGTCGCAACCGCCTTGAAGGCTTCGCGCCGTTGCGGCGAAGCCTCGGTCAACCATTGCGGGATCGAGGCCTCAAGAAACTCGCCGTGCAGGCTTTGCGTGGCAATGGGTTTTACTGACCGACTGACGTCTGCCGGCCGAGCGGTCGACGCAGGCTGCGTCGACACGGGTTTAGGGGGGATAGCGATCATGGTCACTCCTTGTTGATGGAGCGCTCAGCAGACCATGTCGCGTTATCGCTTCTGCGTTATCCGGATATAGCGCAACCATCAGTGGTAAGCGGATGTGACTTGTCCTGCCTCGGACCGCCTCAGCAGGGTGCCCTCAGGAACCGGATGGTGAAGGCAGGCGCCCGGGTTGTTCGGATTCCGTGGCGAAGCTGTTCAGCTCGTTGATCACCCGGCGTGTCAGCTCGGCGCGTTTCTGTGTGCGCAGCACGTCCATGGCCTTGCCCAACCTGTACAGCTCAATGTCGTATTGCTCGGAACTCAGTTCATTGCGGGCGAGACGCTGATTGAGCTGGTCCCACAGTTGCTGGCGTCGCTCGTCAACCGCAACGTCCAGCGCGGCCATCTCTTGTGGGTGGAGATCTTGCAGGTAAGAGATCCAGTAGTCGCGCTCTGCCATGCTTACGGACAGCGCATCGGTGCCCTCTGCCTCAAGAATCGAGGCGCGGGTGTACTCCAGCAGTTCATCACTCAGCGGGACGTCATAAATCATCGACGCGGGTTGGCCCGGTAAATCGACACCGTCACCCCAGCCGCCCGTCAAACCGATGCGATATTTAAGGCGCACTTCCGCACGATCCATACCCAGCGCTGCGGCTTCAGCCAGCGTTTCGACGCGATCCAGACGAAACAGTTGCCGCGACAGACGCAGCAGCGCCCGACCTCTGGGGGCCATTCGATTCAACGGAATGTCATGTAATTGGTGATGTACCGCAACCCGCACTTCCATATCACTGAATGTCAGAATTCGCCCGTCCGGGCAGGTACCATGGGTCTCGGCGCCCTCAAACAACAGTTGCCGCAGCTCAGTATTTTCGGCAGCGGCTTGCATGACACGCCAGACTCTCTCGGTCAGGTCGCCTCGCACCTGCAAGTAGTCTTGCGTGTCGAGCAACAAGCGCAGCAACTGGAAAAACCGCTCATGATCAGGTTCTTGCGCCAATTGCGCCCAGAGTTCGGTTCTCTGCGCAACCTGCTGCGGATCGCTGTCGGCCAGCCATGGATCGCGCGAGCGTGGCGCGACATCGTTGGCTGGATCGAAGACGTCCTCGGGAGGAAATACTTGCGCATGGGGGTCGTGAACAACGCCGCCAGCGTTTTCAATTGCAACGCCGTTTTCGGGAATTCCTAACAGATCACCAAACACCAGACGTTCGATCATTGCCTCAATCTGGCCGCGCGTCATGCCCAGCACATACGGTGCCGAGTGTTCGCGGCTGTAGCGCCTGAGGTCCTGGAGTGCCGAGAGCGACAAACGGCGATTATCCGACAAATCCGAGCCCGCGATCAGACCGGAATGATCATCAGCGAAAAGCGCCCTGGGGATGTCGGTGATTTCGTTACCGCACAGGTTCAATTCCCGCAATCCGGGCGCTCTCAACACCCCGTCAGGCCATTCGCTCAATTGGTTGTATCGCAGATCCAGAGACTCGATCACACCATAGTCGGGCGGATTGAATACGCGAAGTTCGTTGTAACTCAAATCCAGCGTGCGCAGCCGCGCATTGCCCAGCAAAGGGTAAACACTCGTCGCACTGCGCAAGCTGCAATACTGCATCTCCAGTCGCGTCAAATGGCGCATTCGCAGCACCGGAGCAGGTACCGCACCTAATTCGTTACCACCCAGAAACAACGTATCGAGGTCGGGAAAACCCTCGAGAAAACCCGCGCTTCCCCGCGCTGTGATCCCTGCCCCGCTCAGATCCAGCATCGTCACGCCCGGAAACTGCACCACAAGCGCCGGCAGTTCTCCAGTCTGCAATCCTGCCAATTCGAGCTCCAGACCGACGCTGCCGGGGTGTTGGGTCAGGGTGTCGCGCCATGTCTCGCTGATTCGCCGGGCCACCAGTGAACGCACTTGCGCACTGACCAGGACAGTGTTCGTTCGTACTTCCCTGGTATAAAGCCAATCGTTCAACTGACGGGTCAGCGCCTCGCAGCTCAGATGCCATTCGCTGATCTGCGCATCGATCTGAGCGTCATTCAAGGCCCGTGTCCGCAGCACCAGCAGACTACGTTGCGCCCGTTCGCGATTCAGTATCACCGCCAACCGCTGCAAATGCCCCGAAGCGCCTGAACTGACAGGCGCCGGCTGCGGGAGCGGCAGAAGCAGATCACTGAACGAACCGCCGGTTTCCAAAGGCGGAAAATGCTCAGGCACCGGCTCTGCGGCAAAGCGTGACAACGTGCCCTGGTGCAACCCCCGCTGCTGCTCGATGCGCTGCAGCGCCGCGTGAAAGGCTGCTTCACCTTCGGCACTGAAGACGTTGCCCGACAGATTCGCCCTCATCAATACGTCAGGATGCGCCAGCGCTTGCGGCGACAGGGACGCGATCCGGTTGTCTCGTAAATCGAGCCATGACAGCCGTGAAAGAGTTTCCGCCCCGGTGGGCCAGGCCTGCAAATCCGTCGATCTCAGATTCAAGGCCTCAAGCCCGCTCAAGGCTGTGGCATCGAGTCGCCCCAGCGGGTTATGACTCAGGTTCAGTCGTACCAGTTGTGGCAGGGCATCGAGTTGGCGCTGGACCATCGCCGTCACGGTGATTCTGTTACCGGACACGTCGAGCCGACGTAGCGCGGGCAATTCCTGGGCTGCAAAAGGGAGCTCGGTGAACGTACTTCCCCCCAGTTCAAGGGTTTCGATATGACTGAAGGCGCGAATAAAATCCCGCGCCTGGCCGGAGGGCACGTTCAGCCCTCCCAGGCGCAGTGTGCGCACATGAGCGAAACTGCCGGCCGGCAACGAAGCAAGCTCGACACTCGTGTTGGCGCCGGGCGGCTCGACGAAGGTAAAGCGCTCGACGTTGGCTGCCAGGCCATAGCGCTGACGAATTGCACCGTGCCAGCTGCTTTTCAGCGCTTGTAACAGGTCTGCGTTGGCCCCTGTCGACCAGCGCCGCGCAGGCGCTGCATAGCGTGATCCCTGCAGCGGGGATGGTGGATAAAACGCGGCGAAGATGGCCTCATGTTCGGTCCGAAGCTGCTCGATTGCCGCCACCCTCGCCGACGGTGTTGACCAGGCCGCGTTGAATGCCTGCGGCAAAGGGTCGGCGCTATCCGCCACGACGGCCATGGTATCGAGTTCGGCGCGGCAATATTCACTGACCATCTGATGCACGTCGAGCAGGTGGCCACGCGGGCCGGAGTGGCGGCTGACATACTCATAGGCCCGACGGAACGTCGCTGGGGTGACACGTGACCAATCCAGCGATAACCCGGCCCAGAGTCTTTCATGGCCGCTGTAGAGCGAGTCGGGCAAGGTTTCAATCAAGGTGTGTGTCAGGTCAAGGCGTCTGAGCTGCTGAAGTCGTTCAACGTATCCCGGCCATCGCCATAACGCGTGGGGCGCATCGATGCGTAATCTGCGCAGTCGTGTCAGCGATTGCAGATCAAGACCATGCAAGGTGGTGGAATCGAATCCGTGATAGTCGATGCGCAGGTCCTCCAGCGAAGTCAGTGCACCAAGCCTTCGCGCAAAGCTCTCCGCCAGCAATGGCGCGTCGGTAGAGAAACGCAGACGTCTCAGGCCGGGCAGCCGCTCAACGGCCTCTGGCAATGTGCTAAGCGGTCGGGTGACAGGTGTCTGGCCATAGCGCCTCAATTCACCGATCCGTAAATCGGTGACATTCGGGAACGCCGCCAGAAACCCGTCCGCATTGACGTCGGTGATGCCGATGCCGGTGATGGCCAGTTCGCGCACGTGGGGAAAGCCTGTACTCAGCTCGGGCAATGGCGTGTCGCAATGGATTGTCAGGCGGGCCGCCGCCTGCCCGTCCAGCGGACCATTACGCCATGCCTCTCGCAGTGTCTGCGCCAGTTGCGCCCTGTGCGTTGCAGTACGGCTATCACTCGGCGCTGCCTGCCATCGCTCAAGTGCAACGTTCAATGCCTCCCATTCCTGGCGGCGAGATTCCAGTTCGATATGAATCTGCGCTTCACTCTGGCCGCTTTGCCGAGCGAGGAATGCCCGCGCCTGGCGCGAGTCGGGGTATAGATGCGCAATGCGTGATTCGAGAGATGGATTGAGACCGGTACCACGGCCGCTGGCGTAATAACCCAGCAGTCGCGTGCCCACGCGTACCGGCGGTTTGAACCACTTTGCAGCCGGTGACAGCAATCGCGCAGCTTCGGCTCGATGGAGGTGAGCCGATTCGATGATCCTCTGTTGCAGCTCACCATGGGCGTTGCCGACAGACAATCCGATTGATGAACGTGTGTCCTCAGGCAACGCATGCATGAGCGAACTGTAAAAGCTGTCCTGGACCCTCGAGACTCTGTTCAATGCCTGGCCGTGATCATTGAACGCTTGATAGAAAGGTCCGTTTTTCACCAGATAGCGTCTAACCGGTGCCATAGGCTCGCCGATGCTGTCGAGCAAGTTGCCAGTCACGCTCCCCTCGCGAATTTCCAGACGCAGCGAGTGCGTCCAGCCAGACAATTGTTCCAGAGCGTGCAAAGCCAGTCGCCGACTGTCCGCCGACGCCAGGTTTTCGCTGTGCAAACCGGCGAATGCGCGGGCCTGGCGACCTTGGCGGGCATGCCATCGAGCCTCTTCCAGCATTCTCAACGGGGAACGCCCGGTCGCATCCATTCGGGCGAGCTCGTGCATCGAAGCATGCTCGATCACATCCTGGGCAGCCGCGTCGCTGAGACCGGGACATTCACGCTGCAACAGGCGCACGGGCGCACTCGACGATTCGGTACCCCGATAAAGACTGTCAAAAATCGCCGGTTGACGCGTATAGGCGTATTCGGCGAGTTGTTTGCCGAACTCATCGGGCCGTGCCGGGCGAAATTGCGCAGCGGTTCGTCCCAGCAGATAGTTGATTTCCTGCTCTTCCAACGCAGCCAGAATCCGCGCCGGCATTTCCCCGTTCAACACTTGCGTACGTGTCAGGCGGATAGCGGGCTTGTGGCCCAAGCCGGGCAGCGTATTTTGCGCACCATAGCGGATGGGCGGCCCTGCTCCGTGCGGATCAGCTGTCATTTCCAAAACCCGATCGGCAGGCCAACGGGGCATCTCGGTGACCAGCGGGACTGCATACAGGTAGTGCTCGTCTATGGGCCTGGCTCCGCGCAACTGCTCGACCATTTGCCTCGCCTGCGCATCGGCATCGAACAGGCGCATGGCATCTCGCAGTTCAGGGGGCGGGGGCAATTGATTCATATGCATCTTGCGCAGGGCGCCATCGCTGATACCGCTGATATCGGCCAGCGCCAGCAATGTGTCATCGGAGTAAGCATCGGCGAGGTGCCCGATGCGTCGCAGCAGGGTCAAGCGATCCCACGCCATGGGCTGTTCCAGGCTCAGGCGCCAGGCACCGTGGCCGTTATGGCTCAGCAACGGTTGGTAAGCCAGAGAATCGGTGGGATGTTTCAACCGCCAATGCCCGGTGGAGTGGTCAAACGTTTGCTCATAGAGCCTGTCGCCCTGGCGCATCCAGGTTTTGTCGGCGACGCGGTACTGTCCCGGCGTGTCGGGCCGCGACAGCTTGCCGGGCATGAGTTCTTGTTCATAGCCGCGCAAGGTCGGCCTCCACAGGCGCCTCTTGCCATCAGGCAGAGTCACCGGGTGCAGATCTTCGATCACCGGCTCCGGTTTAACGGCTGTCACCCGATTGAAGGTTGCTCCTGCGGCGGCCATTACGCCGATCTGCGCAAGGTTTTCAGCAACATCCACCAGATGCGCCCTGGCGGCGTGCTTGTCCCCCTCGCTCCACTCGATCACGCCTTCGACAGTTTCGTAGAGCAACTGGGCCGTCATGACAACCAGCATGATTTCCCCCAGTACCGGAACGAACATGGACGCCATGTTCAGCGCCAGCAGACCGAATTGCAGCAGCCCTGACAGCTTGGCATCGCGCGCCTTGGCGTCGACGTCGGCGGTGGGCACCGCGTGACCACGAGCGTCGTTGATGACCTTGTCACGGTGTTTTTCGTACAAGTACGCCCAGAGATCGTTGTTCCTCGCCCATGGATATACCTGGAGGTGCGGCATCAACGAAACAGCCACGTAAGGATCGGTGTCCGGCACCATTTTTTGATATTTCGGTGAAGTCTTCCAGATCTCTACGAAAATCAACGTTGTCTGCAGAATCTTGCGCCACGGTGACGACAGCCAATCCGATGCTCCGTCTGCAGACTTTACGAATTGACTGAAGTAATACGGACGCTTCTCGTAAGGAAAAAACTGACTGAAGAATCGCTGATAGGACGTGGGCGCCGTGCTGTCCGCCTGTTGCGCATCGCGAGCACTCAGCAGACGCTTGAAGGTGTCCTGCATTTGCGTGCCGGTATAGCGCTTGAGCGGGTGTTCCGGATCGTTGGGTACGTACAGAATTACCGCGTCCACCGGGCCATACTTTTGCGCGATCTTGAACACCACACAACCGACCAGCCTGTGCCGCATCAAGCCCAGGTCTTGAAACCACACCTGCTTGTCGCCGATCCGGGGGTGCCTGTTGCCTTTGATCACCGAAAGGATCATTGCGTGATCCTCAGGTTGAATATCCTTGGTCAACAGTGCGCGCTCGGCTGCCGCGCGCATGGCCGTTTTCTGACTGGCGATAAAGTGCCGGCGCAACTTCGCTTCCGCGGCCGGATCGACCGGATGGAAAAACCTTGTCAGATAAGCCTGGTACTGGGCACCGATATCCAGTTCGCGGCACAGGTTCAGGTAGTTCCTGACCGACACATTCACCGGAACAGCCTTGAGGGCACCTTTTACGGCGGTTGCGGTTGCGAAGCCAGAGCTGCTGTGAAAGGCGCCGTAAGCACACTCATCACTTTCGAAGTTGTGCAAAGCGGCCTGGAGCATCGACAGCGTCAATGCCTCGAATGAACCGATTTCCTCGCCGAGAATGCCAGCGCGTATTGGCCGCCTGAGGCACAACAGCGTGTTATCCAGATCCACGGCGACCTCGTAGCGGCGCTTCAGCGCCTGCGCCAGTAGCGGCCGGGCGAAGGTTTCGATGTCTTTGAAGGTGGACATGGTGCGGTCCAGCCTCGTCTGAGCAATAAAACTGATCCTGTACCTGGTATCGACCACCTGACGCTGGGCCGGCGTCGCTTGCGTGTACCAGTGCGGGAACACTGTCTGCGCCTGCTTGAGCTCGGTTTTCCTGTGCACCGGCGCCTGAATCAGCCAATGCGGCATCACGGATTCGAGCCAGGGTGCGTGAAGGCTCTCGGACGCCGCAGGTTTGAGGGGGCGGTCGGTAATGGTCGAAACGTCTGAATCGGTGGACATACATCGCTCCTGTAAATGGAGCGACAGCACATCACTGACGCCGCGGTGTCCGGCGGTACATGGATATATCCGCCGCGCAAAAGTTGTAACGTGGCATTCGGGACCACAGCGATTGACTATGCTTCGGGGGACGATTTTTCGCAGAGGGATTTATGGACGATCCAATCGACAACAAACCGCCGAGTTTCTGGCAGATGCTGCACAGCGTCATGGCGGCGGCTTTCGGGGTGCAGAGCGGCAAGAACCGGGAAAGGGATTTTACCCACGGCAAACCCAGTCACTTCGTGATTCTCGGCGTATTGTTTACAGCAGTGTTCGGCCTGACGCTGTTTGCCATCGTCAAACTGGTGTTGTATCTGGCCGGGGTGTGATGCTACGAAAAAAGGTATCTGATGCAGGTTATCCGGGCCTTGGGAGAAAGGCCCGGAAGCGCGGACGTTACTGGTGGCTGACCCAGAAGACCGCTGTTCCTACAACGAGAATGATCAGGAACAAAATGGCCCACGCGTCGACGCTACTGTCGCTTTTCCTGGCTTTGGTCGGGTTGCTCATTGCATCGCCTCTTGTCGGTTTTATCGGTGATTGCACAAAGACTCGATCACAGTTAAGACGATGATTGTCCGCACGACAAATGTGGATTAGATGACCGGCATTCGCGTTAGGCGATTTGGTTCTTTATATATACGCAAACATCACTTTTGCGCATAACTGCAAACGGGTATATTGCCCCGGCTCCGTGACGGAGTGCGCGGCCGTGCGCGCAGAATTGCAGAGGCAACATCGGACTCCAGCAAGCGAAAACGCAGCGTTTTCCGAGTAGCCCAAGCCTGAGAACAGGACTTATATGTACGTATACGACGAGTACGATCAGCGGATCATCGAGGACCGCGTCAAGCAGTTCCGTGATCAGACCCGACGCTATCTGGCAGGTGAGCTGAGCGAAGAAGAATTCCGCCCCCTGCGCCTGCAAAATGGCCTGTACATCCAGCGTTTCGCGCCGATGTTGCGCGTGGCGGTGCCTTACGGCCAGCTGACTTCGCGTCAGGTGCGCATGATGGCCAAAATCGCCCGCGACTACGACAAGGGCTATGCCCACATCAGTACGCGGCAGAACGTGCAGTTCAACTGGCCTGCGGTGGAAGACATCCCGGACATCCTCGCTGAGCTCGCGACGGTGCAGATGCACGCCATCCAGACCAGCGGCAACTGCCTGCGCAACGTCACCACCGACCAGTTCGCCGGTGTCGCTGCCGATGAAGTGATCGACCCGCGTCCATGGTGCGAGATCGTCCGCCAGTGGACCACGTTCCACCCGGAATTCGCCTACCTGCCGCGCAAATTCAAGATCGCCGTCAACGGCTCGACCAGCGACCGTGCTGCCATTGAAGTCCACGACATCGGCCTGGAACCTGTCTACAACGCTGCTGGCGAGCTGGGTTTCCGCGTGCTGGTTGGCGGCGGCCTCGGGCGTACTCCGGTGGTGGGCGCATTCATCAATGAATTCCTGCCTTGGCAAGACCTGCTGAGCTATCTCGACGCCATCCTGCGTGTGTACAACCGCTACGGCCGTCGCGACAACAAATACAAGGCCCGGATCAAGATCCTCGTCAAGGCGCTCACGCCTGAAGTGTTCGCGCAGAAAGTCGATGCGGAAATGGAGCACCTGCGCGGTGGCCAGACCACGCTGACCGAAGCCGAACTGCATCGCGTCGCCAAGCATTTCGTCGACCCGGACTACAAAACCCTCGACAACCAGACTACGCAACTGGCCGATCTGGACCAAGAGCATCCCGGTTTCGCCCGCTGGCGCAGCCGCAACACCCTGGCGCACAAGAAACCCGGCTATGTGGCTGTGACGCTGTCGCTGAAGCCGACCGGTGTTGCCCCGGGCGACATTACCGACAAGCAGCTTGATGCCGTCGCCGATCTGGCCGACCGCTACAGCTTCGGTCAACTGCGCACCTCCCACGAGCAGAACATCATTCTTGCCGATGTCGAGCAGAGCCAGTTGTTCACCCTGTGGGGCGAGTTGCGTGAAGGCGGTTTTGCCACGCCAAACATCGGCCTGCTGACCGACATCATCTGCTGCCCAGGCGGTGACTTCTGCTCGCTGGCCAACGCCAAGTCGATCCCGATTGCCGAATCGATCCAGCGTCGCTTCGATGATCTGGACTACCTGTTCGACATCGGCGAGCTGGACCTGAACATCTCCGGTTGCATGAACGCCTGCGGTCATCACCACGTCGGCCACATCGGTATTCTCGGCGTGGACAAGAAAGGCGAAGAGTTCTATCAGGTCTCCCTCGGCGGCAGCGCCAGCCGTGATGCGAGCCTGGGCAAGATCCTCGGCCCGTCCTTCGCACAGGAAGCCATGCCTGACGTGATCTCGAAGCTGATCGACGTGTACGTTGAACAACGCACCGAAGACGAGCGCTTTATCGACACTTATCAGCGTATTGGCATCGACCTCTTCAAGGAACGCGTCTATGCAGCGAATCATTAAGAACAACGAAGTCGTCGACGAAACCTGGCACCTGTTGCCGAAGGATTTCAATATCGATGAAATCAGCAACTGCGACGATCTGATCGTGCCGCTGCAGCTCTGGCGCGAACACAGCCGCATGCTCCTGGCCCGCGACGGTGGTCTGGGTGTGTGGCTGGATGCTGATGAAGAGGCCGAGGAAATCGGTGACGACGTCGCCAAGTTTCAGGTGATCGCCTTGAACTTCCCGGCGTTTACCGACGGCCGTAACTACTCCAATGCCCGCCTGCTGCGTGACCGTTATGGTTTCAAAGGCGAGCTGCGTGCGATTGGCGATGTACTGCGGGACCAATTGTTCTACATGCATCGCTGCGGTTTCGACGCCTTTGCCATTCGCGCGGACAAAGACCCGTACGAAGCACTGGAAGGCCTCAAGGACTTCTCGGTGACTTACCAGGCTGCCGCTGACGAACCACTGCCGCTGTTCCGTCGCCGCTAAGCGTCGGACGTTTGTCGCAGACACAAAAACGCCGGTCATGTGACCGGCGTTTTTTTATGCCTGCGGTTTACCAGAACCGTTGCTGGGTAAGACGGCTCCACCAGCTCAACAGCACGCGGTCCACTGAACCGCTGGCGGCCATGCCGATGCGTTCCTGCAGGCTTTTGCGCTCGGCGTAGTGCAGATGATAGACCTCGGCCTGTTTGGCCTTCTGTGCCAGGTATTCATCGCTGGTCTTCAGTTCGTCCACCAGTTGGTTTTCCAGCGCAGCGACACCGAGCCACACCTCACCGGTAGCCACCTCATCGATCGCCAGTTGCGGGCGATAACGGGCGACGAAGTTTTTGAACAAGCGATGGGTAATGTCGAGGTCTTCCTGAAACTTCTCGCGGCCCTTTTCGGTGTTTTCGCCAAACACGGTCAGGGTGCGTTTGTACTCACCGGCGGTCAGCACTTCGAAATCGATATCGTGCTTCTTCAAAAGGCGATTGACGTTGGGCAATTGCGCGACCACGCCGATCGAACCGAGGATGGCGAACGGAGCGCTGATGATCTTCTCGCCGATGCACGCCATCATGTAACCGCCGCTGGCCGCGACCTTGTCGATGCACACGGTCAGTGGCACCCCAGCGTCGCGAATGCGCGCCAATTGTGACGACGCCAGACCGTAGCTGTGCACCATTCCGCCGCCACTTTCCAGACGCAGAACCACTTCGTCTTTCGGCGTGGCCAGGGTCAGCAGCGCGGTGATCTCGTGGCGCAGGCTTTCCGTGGCGGAAGCCTTGATATCGCCGTCGAAGTCGAGCACGAACACCCGGGATTTGGTCTCAGGCTTGTTCTTTTGCTTCTTCGCGCTTTTTTCTGTTTTCGCTTCGCCCTTGCGCAATGCCTTGAGCTGATCCTTGTCGAGCAGGGTCTGCTCCAGGCGTTCACGCAGGCCCTTGTAGAAATCGTTGAGCTTGCTGACCTGCAACTGGCCCGCCGATTTGCGCCGGCCCTTGCTGCGCAACGCGGCGAAACTGGCCAGCACCACCAGAATGGCGATCACCAGCGTGACGGTCTTGGCCAGGAAGCTGGCGTATTCGGTGAAAAAATCCACAGAGACTCCTCAAAGCAATGCGTGACGGTGTATTACACGCGGAATGGCTCCAGCATACCCATGCGCCGGCTCGTCGGCCAGCCGTGAAACCTCTGGCAACACGCCTGTAACGGGCATTTCAAACAAGCGTATGTTTTTTCATTGACAGCCTTACGCCATCCTCATAACCTCGCCTGACCTTCAACGTACCGGGACGACGCGGACGTGGGCAGCATCTACTTGATACGACATGGCCAGGCCTCCTTTGGTGCAGACGATTACGACGTGCTGTCGCCGACCGGTGTGCGTCAGGCAGAAATCCTCGGCCAGCACCTCGCCGACCTCGGTATCAGCTTCGATCGTTGCCTTGCCGGTGACCTGCGTCGCCAACAGCACACGGCCACCAGTGCACTGGAGCAATTCAGCGCCAGAGGCTTGCCGGTTCCAGTCCTCGAAACCGATTCCGCCTTCAACGAATTCGATGCCGATGCGGTGATCCGCGCTCTGCTCCCGGCCATGCTGCCGGAAGAGCCGGAAGCCCTCGACATCCTGCGTAACGCCGCGCAGAACCGCGGTGAATTCCAGCGCATCTTCGCCCTGATCGTCGAGCGCTGGCTCGCCGGCACCTACGACACACCCGGACTGGAAAGCTGGCTGGGTTTCGTCGAACGGGTTCAGGCCGGTTTGCACCGCATCCTCGACCTGGCGGAAAAAAACCAGAAAATCGCCGTGTTTACCTCCGGCGGCACCATCACTGCCCTGCTCCACCTGATTACGCAAATGCCTGCCAGACAGGCCTTTGAATTGAACTGGCAAATCGTCAACACCTCGCTCAACCAATTGAAGTTTCGTGGTCGCGAGGTGGCTCTGGCTTCCTTCAACAGTCACGCACACCTGCAACTGCTGAAGGCCCCGGAACTCATCACTTTTCGCTGAGTCCGGCTTACTGTGACCCTGGCTGTAACCACCCAGCTCCCATGACCAAGAAAGGATCGAACCATGACCTCCGTAGCTGATGCCGTAAAAGCAATGCAAGCCAAGTTCAACCCAGCCGCCGCTGCCGGTCTGGACCTGGTCTTCGGTTTCAACATCACCGACGAAGACAAGCAATACGCACTGATCGTCAAAGACGGCACCTGCGACATCCAGGAAGGTGAAAACCCGGATGCCAACTGCACGCTGGTGCTGGACAGCCAGACCCTGAAAGACATCGTCAGCGGCGAAACCGACGGCATGCAGGCCTTCATGGGCGGCAAGCTGCGCGTTGAAGGCGACATGATGCTGTCGATGAAACTGTCCGAGCTGTTCCCTTCGTAAGAAGCTTCTTGGTAAAACACAGATCCCGCTTATTGGCGGGATTTGTCGTTTCAACCATTGAAGTCATGGCAACGTGAGTTAACGCTTGGCTGAAGCCGTCCCATCAAGCTCTTTTTTTACCTGAAGGTATGCAGCCTCTTCATCACTTTTTTCGATCAGATTCGAAGCCATGGAGCGGGGCAAGAGTTTCTTTTCTGTCACGTCCCAATCGATCGTAACGACCACGGTCTTGTTTGCAAACGTAATGAAAAGCCAATAGGAATCCACGGGCTTGTCAGGCTCGGCAAATGAACTATAGGCATACCGTATCTGGCGATGCAGGTCCGGCGTATTCAGAATGAGGTCTTCGGTGTCCAACCTCGGAAACTGTCGCCCTACAGCGAATAACGCTTCGGTCAAGAGAACATCATTCTCAATATGTCGCAAACTTTCAGGCTTATTGCGCAGCATGGTCACTGGGCTCTCTTCAGGCGGAGTACCCATGAGACGCGGGCGATACATACCTGAACTGAACCACCGGCTGGCGTCGAAACGGTTTTCTTCCGGACTCCACGGGCCGTAATACATCATTACTTTGGCTGGCATCTGGGCTTCCTTGGCGTAAATAAATAGTCCTGCAAAGCTGACAGCAATCAACAAGACACATAAGACGTGACGTTTGCCTATAAACTTCAGGAGCGTCATAGCGGTTTATAGGCAAGCAGGTGTTTGGGTACGCCGTCCGGTGTATCACCTGATCGAACGTCACGATGTGCGCCTAAGGCATCCAGCGGAAATCCAATCTTCCGTTCATACAATGCTCGGCTGTCATCGTGCGCCAGCAAATTGCGCTCTTCTTCAGAGACTGTTGGCGCTGGCGCCTGCGGCGCCTGTTCATCAGGTAATTGCGCCGTTGGGTCTTTGAGGGTCTTGCGATGTTCGATCAGCTTTCGTTCATAAGCGGTTTTTCGACTCAAATAATTCCGCATCGCTCGCCCATCAGCTGCTTCTCTTTCACGAATTCCCGGCACAGATCCCCGTTCCGCGGCAGTACCATAAGTCGTGTCGTAGTTGCTGCGTCTTGGAAATGCCCACACGGTGGTCCGGGTCGCATTAGCAAGAATCTGCGCCAGGCTGCGCTCGTAATGAGGATCTTCTGTTTCATTGACCTTGAAGTCGGCATCGATACCCAAACCTGTGCGACAAGCGTAGGAGTGAATTTTCGCACCATAGGCAAACGCTTCGGGCTTGAACATATTCGCTTGTGCATCACGCAGACGGTAGCTATCGTTTTTATCCAGCTCGTAGCCCAACTCGATACTGCCCACCACACCATGGGAAAAAAAGTCGAGCGGTTTGATCTCGCGCCCGCGGCGTTGCCGAGCTGCGATGAAATCCACAAGACCGGATATCGAGTCCATCTCCCGGTACTGTGCTCCGTGCTGATTTTCGACAACGTCCTTCAAAGCCGCCAGCAAGTTCTCCGGATAGTCATTTTGGAAAATCAGAAATACACGCTGGATTGTGAAGTTTGGAGTGCCGATTGGATACTTTGTGAGTTGGCGAATACCCTGATTGATAAAGCGCATCTTGTTGCCCTTCTGGCCACGAACCTTTTCATAAAGGGACATGTAAGACGCACCCACAACCGTTACGTAATCCTGTGCCAGCGTACCTTTCACTTGGGTCGTTGTATGTTGATCGCTTGTTCGAGCTTGATTCTTTCTGGGGGCTGCCACCTGCCACCTCCCTTAGTAATCTAGGCCGAGCGCGTCGAGATGGGCGGCGGCTTCCTTACCCCACTGCACAACTATCGAAGTCGGGTTGGCCGTAAACACTCGCGCGGCGTTACCATGACTGTCGGTATGGCCTACGAGACGCTGACCGTCACCCGTTTCGATGCAATAAAGCATGTCGGGAATAGCTTCGCCAGTGGTCTCATCAACCAGTTGGAAGCGCTCGCTGTGTTTGGGAACAGTGATAATCGGCGAGAAAGGTGCGGAACCGACCTGGGTGCCGACAAAAACGTCGCCAGAGCCCGTGATTATCATGCCTCCGTGGGCCGTCGCACTGCCCAAGAAAGCAATAGGCTTGCCATTGATCAAAATATTGCTGATGCCTTCGGTGACAGTGTCTCCGCACGCTGTGGTGTCTCCGACACGCAAAACCGGCATTCCATTGATGTTTACCTGAACCGCTGCTACCGGGATTGGTGCCATGGCCTGTGATCGGGCATGCATTAAGATCGCTGAGTCGAGCGGCAGGCTTTGCCATCTTTAACTTCCTTGTAGTAAGCGTGGGCGCGAAATGTACCGGATCTTTATATTGGTTGAAAGCCTCAATCCAGGCGTAGAATGCGAGCCGCCGCGAATGTAGCTGGCAGCGACTCATCGGCCCTTGATCGCTCCCGGAACCTGGAAATTGTCGTGTCGGATTCGCAGACCCACACAAATACGATCAACCCTCCTGCAACAACCGCGTATCCAGCCCAAACCGCTCTTGCGAAACCATCCTGAACTGACCCTCCGCCAGATCGCAACTCACCAGCAAATTCCACGAGTGTCGGGTGGCCACCGAAGGCACCAGAACAAATGGATGTTCAGCCAACAGTGCATCGGCAAACTTTCGCTGGTTGGGTGAGGTTTTGATCGGGGTGAGCCAATGGGGATTGGGCACATCTTCCGGTTGCACGATTCTGACGCTGGCGTCGTGGGTGATTTCAAAACAGGTCAACACATAGGGTTCCTGATCAAGCGCATCGAAGCTGCCATGGGCGGCCACCTCCAGTATCGCCGTGGAGGGGTCGACCGACGCATAAACGACTCTGCGGCCGGGCGTATTCCAGCGGCCGCCGTCCCGTTTCGATCCGAGGCCGCTGTCCCAGGTCTCGCTGTACACCTCGCGATCCAGCCGCCAGGCGTACCAGCGATCATCCCAGGGCAAGGGATTCATTGATAAACCCCGTATTTGATCTGGTTCAGATACTCCTCCACCATCCTGAAGCCCAACGCATGTCCAACCAGATCGAGCGGCACATATCCGTAGAAGTAAGTGGCGCGGTGTTCCAGCCATGATTCGGCCTTGGCCTGACGCCCGAACACCTCGATGGCCAGTTCCAGCGCAGCGGCATATTGGTAGGCGATCACGCTCTGCGGCGTGTCCAGGCGCACCGACGCGCCTTCCTTGAGCAGGCGTCGCACGGTTCTCACGGATTTGCCGGTGATACGTTTGACCATCTCTCCCTGTTGGTACAGCTCGGAGGTTGCGATCATGTTCACCACATCAAGCAGCTCAAATCCTTCGCTTGTGCAGCGCAGGATGAGCATCGGATCGTCGCCGGTGTCCTGCCCACGCAACAGCAACTCCAGAGGTTTGCCCTCGAGCTTCTTCAAGCCCGTGAGCCGGGGCACTTTGGCGCTCGGCATGGCAACGTCCTCCGAGGGACACCTGGCGCGATCGTCGCGCCAGTAATGGCGAGGCGAGTAAGCAGGCGTATGGCTTTCAATCAGTGGGATTCGCATAGTCCATCCTTTGTCCGGGTCCAGAGCGATCTGTGCGCTCGATGACTTCAATGTCAGGACTGATCCTATAGACCCGGCGTCCGACGACCAACCTGAAAAAGTCGTCAGAAATATCCCCAAATCTGATCAAAACGCTCCTGTTTCCGTAGGACTCAAACGCAATTTTCAGCGGTTCAATCCGTTGTTGCTTTCAGGTTGGGGAGAGAGCCTTTTGACTTACAATGCGCCCCACCTCCAGATACCGGCCCCGCCCCATGGACATCGACCTCGCTCGCACTTTCCTCGAAATCGTCCGTCACGGCAGCCTTGCTGCCGCCGCGCAGAAGCTGTTCGTCACGCAGACCGCGATCACCGCAAGGGTGCAGAAGCTTGAAAGCCAGTTGGGCAGTACGCTGTTCGTGCGCAATCGCGCCGGGGCGAAGTTGACGGCCAATGGCGAAGCGTTCGTGATCTACGCCAATCAACTGGTGCAGACCTGGGAAGCCGCGCGCCGCGACTTGCCGCTGCCCGAGGGTTATCACAACGTTCTGCATATCGGTGGCGAGGTCAGCCTGTGCAACCCGTTGATGCTCAGTTGGGCGGCGGAACTGCGCGAGAAAATCCCCGGCCACGCACTGCGCATGGAAATTCGCGATGGCGAAAATCTGCTGCGTCAGCTCGAACTCGGTGTGCTCGATGCCGCGCTGGTTTATCAGCCGGAATACTGGCCGGGTCTGCAGGTCGAGCAAGTGCTGGAGGAAAAACTGATTCTGGTGCGCGCGCCCGAGCGTCCGGAGCCTTACGTCTACATCGACTGGGGCCCGGACTTTCGCCGTCAGCACGACGCCGCCCTGCCGGAAAAAGCCAAAGCCGCGCTGAGCTTCAACCTTGGCCCGCTGGCCTTGCAATACATCCTCGAACATGGCGGAAGCGGTTATTTCCGTACCCGGGTCGTGCGCACTTATCTGGAGACCGGCGCGCTGGAAGCCGTCACCAAAGCCCCGGAATTCGGTTATCCGACCTATCTGGTGTATTCCCGTGATCGCGACTCGGCAGTGCTGCAGCAGGCATTCGATCTGTTGCGCGAAGTGATCCGCACCGATGACGACTGGTCACAGCGCTGGAATCCGTTGAGCTGACGGGCAGCCTCAGTCCAGAGCATGGCGCTTAAGGCCGCAAGGTTCGCCCTGCACAAGTCAGCGGATCGGCTAATCTGCCGGGTATAACAACAATACCCGCAGGTGAAACGCATTGAGGCAGACCACCGAGGCATTCCGCAGCCGCTACCGGGCGGCCATTCATCCTTTGTACAACCCATGGCTGCATGGCGCGTTCGTGTTGCTGTTCGGCATTTTCGCGATCGCTGCGTTCTGGCGCACGGTGCATTCAGTGAGTTGGCTGGAATGGCTGACGGTGCCGCTGAGCCTGTTGTTGTTCAACTTCGGCGTGTACATGGTCCATCGCCATCTCGGTCATCAGAAAAAATCCTTCGCGAAGATGTTCTATGCCCGGCATGCCGGCGACCATCACAGCTTTTTCACCCCCGGGCACATGACCTACGACAGCGCGCGGGACTGGCGAGTGATTCTGTTTCCAGCCTGGCTGATCGTCATTCATACGCTATTGACCACCCTGCCCCTGTGGTGGCTGCTCGCGCAGGTCAACGCCAATGTCGCCGGGCTTTTCGCCGGATGCATGGTGCTCGGTTATCTGCTCTATGAGGTGTTCCATGCCTGCGAACATCTGCCGCCGCAAAATCCGTTGGCCCGTTTGCCGTGGATCCGCCAGATGCGCCGTCTGCACGAACTGCATCACCGCCGCGAGCGCATGCAGGAGCGCAATTTCAACATCGTTCTGCCCTTGATGGACTACCTGTTCGGCACGCTGTATCTCGAGCCGGAACCCGCCCCTTTGAGTGATTCGCGAATGCCCATGACGCGCATGCAGCACCAGATCGATATCGCCGGCGAACCGGTCGCCGTGCTGGCCTATGCCGCCAGCGTCAGTCACTGGCCGGACTGGCATCCCTCCTCATTGAAGATTGACGGTCCGCACGGTCCACTGCATGCCGGTGCGCGTTTCGAAGAGGACATCCATGCCGGCGGACGTGCCGGTCACTTGCGCTGGGAAGTCACTGAATACCTGCCGGGCCGGCGCTGGTGCGCACGCGCGCAAAGTGATCAGGGCCTGTCCCTGCGTTTGACTTACGAGTGCTCGGCGGAGGCTGGTGGCACGCGATTCGTGCGTACGCTGGAATATCGCTTTGACGGTTTGCTCATGCGTCTGGCTAATCGCCTGTTGCTCAAGCGGCGCATCGAGCGCGAGTCTGCCGCGTCCATGCTTGCCCTGCGCGACACGACCGCGCAGTACATCGGCGCGGCGAGGGCCAGCGCGTGAAATTACGTTATGTGCTGTGCCTGCTGATCGTTCTGGTCATCGCCTTCTTGTTGTTGCTGCCGACCAAGGTCGAACCGGTCGCCTGGACACCATCACCGGCGCCCTCGTTGAAAGACGGGATCTACGCGGACAATCAGCGCCTCAAAGCTGTGGCGAAGGTCGGGCCGAGTGACATCGAAGGGCCTGAGGCGCTGCTGCTGGAAGACGAATTCCTCATCACCGGATTGCATGACGGCCGGCTGATCCGCAGCAGCCTCGACGGCACGCAGCGCAAAGTCCTCGCCGACACCGGTGGCCGTCCACTGGGCCTGGCCCGTCATCCGAACGGCATGCTGGTGATTGCCGATGCGGTCAAAGGCCTGCTGTCGCTGGATGCGCAGGGACGCGTGATCCCCTTGACCACCGAGGCCAACGGCGTGCCATTTGGTTTTACCGATGATGTGGCGGTCGACAAGTCAGGCCACTACGCCTACTTCAGCGATGCCTCGAGCCGCTGGGGCTATGGCCATGACGGTGAGGCGATCATCGAGCACGGCGCCGACGGCCGTTTGCTGCGTTACGACTTTCAAACCGGCAAGACCAGCGTCTTGCTCGACAAGTTGCAGTTCGCCAACGGCGTCACCCTTGGCCCCGACGAAGCCTATGTGCTGGTCAATGAAACGGGTGCTTACCGCATCAGCCGCTACTGGCTGAGCGGGCCGAAGGCCGGTACCCATGATGTGTTCATCGACAACTTGCCGGGGCTTGCGGACAACCTCTCGTTCAATGGCAGCAATCGCTTTTGGGTAGCGTTGTACGCGCCGCGCAACGCGTTACTCGATGGTACCGCGCAGCACCCGTTCGTACGCAAGATGATCGTGCGGGCGTTGACGGTTTTGCCCAAGCCTGTCGAAAAGCGTGGGTTTGTGCTGGGGCTGGATCTGGACGGCAAGGTGATAGCCAATCTGCAGGACGCGAGCGATGGCAATTATTCGCCGATTACCACGGTGCGCGAATATGGGCAGTGGTTGTATTTCGGCTCGTTGAAGGCGAGGCATATGGGGCGGATGGGGCTGGATGCGGCGCTTAAGTGAGCCAGCGGGATTTGTATGTAATGGACTGACGCCTTCGCGAGCAGGCTCGCTCCCACAGGGGAAACGAATTCCAAAGTGGGAGCGAGCCTGCTCGCGAAGGCGGTCTGTCAGTTGCCGGACCGGTCGAACTTCTCCGGATCTTCATCCTCCGGCAGTTCTTTCACGGTTTTTTCCGGATGCGCTGTGGTATGCGCCGGGCTGTTGGGTTCAGGGCGGGTCGGAATCGGGTCGAAGCCGCCCTGCTCTTCACTGGGGAATTTCGGATCGTTCATGAGGCACCTCGCAACGAGTCGATGGTTTGCAGACTCTGCACATTGGAGGTGCCGTGGGTGGTCGCCGTTCCCTTTGGATGGCGACCACGGGTCAGGTAATTATTGCCCGGTCAGCGGCTGCCCGGCCAACCGGGCGACGATCTGTTCCTTGACGATCACGCGCTTCTCTTTGAGCTTTTTCAATTCGTCGTCAGTGGGGGCGTCTGACTGGGCGTTCTCGGCTTCGACCACTTCAGCATCCACCTCGAAATACTTGTTGAGCAGCGAATCCAGCTTCGCATCCTCGGAGCGTTTTTGCTCGATCTCTTCCTTCTTGCAGCCCAGGTCCTGATACAGATCATGTGAAACCGGCATGAAACACCTCCATCAAATTGATCGACAACCAGCGCGACCGATGCGCTGACTCGTTATCAGCATGGCCTTGCGCAATGGCTTCTGTCGACACCCTGTCAGACCAGCGGTTGCCGTTCGTCGCCCTGTCGTAAATGCGATAAAACCTTTGGCGTTTGCGTCCGCTCCATTGGATAACGCTCACAAAAACCTGCGTGGAGATACCCAATGGACGGATTCAACCTGCGTCATCTCGCTCTGGCTGTTGCACTGTCTGCCGGCATGGGCAGCGCCTTTGCCGCGACCGACAATGACTTTGTCGATAACGCCGCCGCCGGTGGCATCGCTGAAATCGAAACCAGCCGCTTGGCTCTGGAAAAAAGCCAGTCCGCTGACATCAAAGCCTTTGCCAATCAGATGATCACGGATCACAGCAAGGCCAACGATGAGCTGGCAGCAATTGCCAAGGCCAACGACATCGAAGTCCCGGACACCACCACCCTGGTCAAACAGGCCAAGGAAAAGATTCTCGACATGCGCGATGAATCCTTCGATGCGGCCTACGCCAACAACCAGGTCAAGGCTCACGAAGAGACCATCGAGCTGTTCAAGAAACAGGCAAACACCGTGACCGATGACAAGGCCAAAGGCGCTACTGAACTGAAAGCGTTCGCGCAGAAGATGCTGCCAGCGCTGGAAAAACACCTGGCCCACGCCAAAGAGCTGCAAGCCAAACATCCGAGCAAGTAACCGCCCGGCAATAAAAAGGCCGCATCCTTCGATGCGGCCTTTTTGCGTTTCAGCGATCAACCGCCATCGGTGTCGATATCGGCGTCGGTGTTCTCGCCAGGTTCAGGACGGTCCGGGTCAGGCTTGAAGCCGGGGCTGAAGTCGTTGCTGTTGTCATTGTGATGCTGCTTCTGATCGACCTCGGCAGCCGCGCTGTCAGCCTGTCCTTGTTCAGCCGGCGCGGGGGTATTTTGTCCCGGTGCCTGCGGGTCGATGGCCGGGTCGTTGCGGTTAATTGACTCTGAGGACTGATTTTGCTGTTGCGGCGCTTGCTCGTTCATATCCACCTCATTCATAGTCCTGCCTCCTTCTTCCAGCACGACTGGAAAACGTCGGGCATGCAGATTCGAAGCCTGACGCCGTAGATTCGTTCAAAAGATCGCTGCCTGCTGCCACGCCGACTAGAGTTAGCGGGGCGTTCGACGCGGCAGGCAGAAAATTTCACCGCTGGATGAACAACTATTTCAAGCGGCAAATGTCAGTCAATTCGCGCCGGTCATTTCGCTGAGCCGGCCCCTATACGTAACGGAGCGACACGCACATGGCAGCACTGCAGAACAGCACAGTTGAAGCAATCAGGAACAACCAGGCTCAACTGCTGAGCGAATGGACCAAACGCCTCGAAGCCAGCGGTGCCACGCGCAATCTCAAGGAACACGACCTCGCTCAGCAAACCCGCGACTTGCTCTCCCTGCTACTGGCCGGTCTGGAAAACGGCAACGGCAGCAAGATTGCCGCCGCAGGCTGGGAAAACACCCGTCAGTTCCTTGAAAAGCTGTCGCAGAGCCGCGCCCTGCTCGGCCAGGATTCCCAGCAAACCGCCAATTTCATCTTTGCCCTGAAGGGACCGTTGTTCGCCCTGCTGCAAAACCATTATCAGGACCAGCCGGCACTGCTCGCCGAGCAACTGCTGGAAGTTTCCGAACTGCTCGACACAGTCGGCATGCACACCATCGGCACCTTCCAGAAATCCCGTGAAGCGGTGATCAAGCGTCAGCAGGAAGAATTGCTGGAACTGTCGACTCCGGTGGTCAAGCTGTGGGATGGCGTCCTCGCCCTGCCAATGATTGGCACACTCGATTCGCAACGCACCCAAGTAGTCATGGAATCGCTGCTGCAACGCATCGTCGACACCGGTTCCGAGATCGCCATCATCGACATCACCGGCGTGCCGACCGTCGACACCCTGGTTGCCCAGCACCTGCTGAAAACCGTGACCGCCATTCGCCTGATGGGCGCTGATTGCATCATCAGCGGCGTGCGTCCGCAGATCGCCCAGACCATCGTTCACCTGGGTCTGGATCTGCAAGGCGTTGTGACCAAGGCCAACCTGGCCGACGCCTTGAAACTGGCCCTGACTCGCCTGGGCATCAGCCTCGGCAAAGCGGTCTGAGCCGATGGAACGTATTCCGATTCTTCAAATGGGCGATTTGCTGCTGGTGACCATTCAGGTCGACATGCACGACCAGCTCGCCATGACCCTGCAGGACGATCTGTCCGAGCGCATCAGCCGGACCTCGGCCCGTGGTGTGCTGATCGACATTTCCGCACTGGACATGGTCGACTCGTTCATCGGGCGCATGATCGGCACCATCTCGGGGTTGTCGAAAATCATGGACGCCGAAACCGTGCTGGTCGGCATGCAGCCGGCCGTGGCGATCACGCTCGTTGAGCTGGGCATGACCTTGCCGGGCGTCAGCACCGCCCTCAACGTCGAACGCGGAATGAAACTGCTGCAGGATCGAGTACGCCTGCAATGACCGTACGCAGCAGTGGTACTCAACCCATCCTGATCGAACAGGACGTGGTACTGGCCCGCCAGACCACGCGCAAGCTCGCCACCGAATGCGGCATGCGCCTGATCGACCTGACCAAACTGGTCACCGCCGTCAGCGAGCTGGCGCGCAACACCATGGTCTATGGCGGCGGCGGTGACATGGATTGGCAGATCCTCGAGGAAAACGGCCGGGTCGGTTTGCGCATCACGTTCCGCGACGAAGGCCCGGGTATCCCCGACATCAAACTGGCGATGACCGACGGCTGGACTTCCGGCAGCGGACTAGGCCTCGGCCTGACCGGCGCCAAACGTCTGGTCAATGAATTCGAACTCGACACAGAGCCCGGCAAAGGCACGCGCATTACGATCACACGATGGACATGAATATCACCGGGTCGTTGACCCAGGTTCTGCCGATCGAGGACAGCAGCCAGATCGGCCACGCCCGGCGCACCGCGCAGAAACTCGCCGAGCAGCATGGCTTCGACGAAAACGATGCCGGCCGCGTGGCACTGGTCGCGACGGAACTGGCAAGCAACGTGCTCAAGCATGCCCAGCGCGGCGAGTTCCATCTGCGTGTGCTGACTCGTCCGGATAACGGTTTCGGCATCGAAATGCAGACCGTGGATCGGGCGCAGGGCTTTGATCTGGATGCCTGTCTGGCGGATGGCTTTTCCACTGGCGGTACGCAGGGCATCGGTCTTGGCGCGGTGTCGCGGCAGACCAATGTTTTCGATGTCTACGCAGACCACCGTGGCGCGGTGTTGCTGGCGAGAATTTTTCCGCGCAGCGATCGTCAGGCGGATATCCGCTTCGGCGTCAGCCAGCATTCGCTGCATGCCGATCCAGCCTGCGGCGATGTCTGGCATCTGGCATATGAAGGCTCGCGGATCAGCGCGCTGGTGGTCGATGGCCTCGGTCATGGCGAAGACGCCGAGCGCGCAGGCCTGGCCGGTGCGCAGGCATTTGCCCGGGCACCGTTTGCCGATCCAGTGGTATTGATGGAAGACCTGCATCAGGAAATGCTCGGCACCCGCGGCGGCGCCGTCGCTTTCGCGCAGTTCGACAGCCAGCGCGATGGTCTGACGTTCGCCGGTGTCGGTAACATTGGCGCCAGCTTGCTGGACCCGGCAAAGTCACGCGGGCTGGCCTCGCATCCCGGTATCGTTGGCGGCCAGTACCGTAAAGCCAAACCCTTTGACTATGCTCACGTGAACGGACATTTATTGATCATGTACAGCGACGGCTTACAGTCCCGTTGGAATCTCAAAGACTACCCCGGACTGGTGCATCGCCATCCGTCCGTGATAGCCAGCGTCCTGCACCGCGACTTCTGTCGTGGTCGCGATGACGTGACGGTGCTGGTCGTTGATCTGGAGGCCACACATGGCTGAATCGACAACCCTGAGCCCTGCTGAACAGGCGGCGCTCATCGCTCAGTTGCAGCGCGAAACCACTGCCCTGCGCGAAGAGCTCGATGAAACCAACCAGGGCGTGCTGGCGCTGTACGCCGAGCTCGACACTCAGGCTGAAGAACTGCGTCAGGCATCGGATCTCAAGAGCCGTTTCCTGTCATACATGAGCCATGAATTCCGCACGCCGCTGGGCTCGATCCTGAGCATCAACAGTCTGCTCGCTGACGAACTTGACGGTCCGCTCAGCCCTGAACAGCACAAGCAGGTGGCCTTCGTCAGCACCGCTGCCCGCGAGCTCAGCGACATGGTTGATGACCTGCTCGATCTGGCGAAGATCGAAGCCGGGCGCATCAGCATCTCGCCGGCCTGGTTCGACATGTTCGACCTGTTTTCGGCCCTGCGCGGGATGTTCCGGCCAATCGTCGATGCTTCGGCGGTGGATCTGATCTTCGAAGAGCCGCTGGGCCTGCCGCGCCTGTATACCGATGACAAGAAGCTCGGGCAGATCCTGCGCAACTTCATTTCCAACTCGCTGAAATTCACCACCCGTGGCGAAGTGCGCGTCTCGGCGCGACTGGAAGGTGAAGACAAGGTGCGCTTTGCCGTCAGCGACACCGGCATCGGCATCGCTGCCGAGTTGCATGACACGCTGTTCGAGGACTTCTCCCAAGTCGATTCGCCATTGCAGAAGCGTCTGCGCGGCACCGGTCTGGGCCTGTCACTGTGCAAGCGTTTCGCCGCCCTGCTCGGCGGTGAAGTCGGGGTAGACAGTACGCCGGGCGTCGGCTCGACGTTCTTTGTCATCATCCCGCTGGCGATCGCTCTGGAGAACGTCGATGAATCGTGACATCCGCCTGTTGATCGTCGATGACAACGTCGCCACCCGTTACGCCCTGCGCCGGCGCCTGGAGCGCCATG
Source organism: Pseudomonas sp. AC083 (assembly GCF_979253165.1). Classification (NCBI taxonomy): domain Bacteria; kingdom Pseudomonadati; phylum Pseudomonadota; class Gammaproteobacteria; order Pseudomonadales; family Pseudomonadaceae; genus Pseudomonas; species Pseudomonas sp. AC083. Next base: position 14,210 of record NZ_CEEDDH010000001.1, on the reverse strand, counting down.
GCTACACGGTGCTCGAAGCCGGCACCGGCAGCGACGGCCTGGCCCTGATCGAGAGCGAAGCCCTCGATGCGTTGATCCTCGACGTCAACCTGCCGGACATGAGCGGTTTCGACATCGTCCGCCTGCTGCGCGCCGACCCGCGCACTGCGCTGCTGCCGGTGATTCATGTGTCAGCGGCGTCGATCCAGACCGGCGACATCATCACCGGTCTCAACGCCGGCGCCGACGCCTATCTGATTCACCCGGTCGACCCTGATGTGTTGCTGGCGACGCTGCGTACCCTGCTGCGGGTGCGCGACACGGAAAATGCCCTGCGCGAAAGCGAGGCGCGTTTCCGCGAGATTTTCGCCAACGTCTCGGCGCCGATCGCAGTGCTCGATGCCAATCTGAAAGTGCATGAATGCAACCACGCCTTTGCCCAATTGATCGTCGATAACCGCGACCCGCAAGCGCTGCGTGAATGCTTCGCCGAAGATCAATGCTCGATCCTCGATGAACTGCGTCTGCGTCTGGTCGACGGCGAGCGCTGGAAAGGCACGCTGAACATGCGCGTGCAGGGCGAGATTCGCGAGACGCAATGGCAGATTTCGCCGTATCGCACGCCAGAGCTGAGCCTGGTGTTCGTCGAGGACGTCACCGAACACCGCCACCGCGAGCGCTCGCATCTGGCGCGACTGGATGACACCACCACGCAGCTGGCCAAGGAAGTCGCCGAGCGCGTGCACGCCGAAGCGCAATTGCTGCAAGTGCAGAAAATGGATGCACTGGGCAAGCTCACCGGCGGTATCGCCCACGATTTTAACAACCTGCTGACCGGGATCATCACCAGCCTGGAACTGATCCAGAAACGCGTGGCCGATGAGCGTCTGGACAAGGTGCAGTTCTACACCGAAGCAGCGCTGAACTCAGCGATGAGCGCGGCCTCGCTGACCCATCGTCTGCTGGCATTTGCCCGGCAGCAGCCGCTCGATACACGGCCGGTGGACATCAACGAGCATGTCCGCTCGCTGGAAGAATTGCTGGTGCGCACCATCGGCGAGCGCATCACCCTCAAGCTGGAACTGACCAACAAACCGGCGATTGCGCTGGTCGACCCGGTGCAGCTGGAAAGCGCCGTGCTCAACCTGGTGATCAACGCCCGCGATGCCCTGCCCTCCGGCGGCAATATCTGGGTCAATACTTACGCCGCTTATTCCCACGGCGATCCGAATCTGGCCGATGGCGCGTACGTGGCGCTGTCGGTACGCGACGACGGCACCGGCATCGAACACAACGTGATCGACAAGGTGTTCGAGCCGTTCTTCACTACCAAGCCGCTGGGCCAGGGCACCGGGCTCGGTCTGTCGACGATTTACGGCTTCGCCCGCCAGTCCGGCGGTGACGCACACATTCGCAGCGTTGCCCGCCGTGGCACCGAAGTGACCATCATGCTGCCCGGCACCAACGACCCGACCGGGGCCGATGCGCCTGTGCCCGTGCCTGACGCGAAAGGCAGTGGTGAGCATGTGCTGATCGTCGAGGACATGGCCACGGTGCGCTTGTTCGTCACCGAAGTGCTGGAGGATGCCGGCTATCGCTGCACGCAAGCGGCGGATATCGAATCGGCGCTGGAGCGCTTGCAGAATGACCCGTCGATCGATCTGCTTTTGACCGACGTCGGCTTGCCGCGCATGAGCGGCCGTGAACTGGCGGATGTTGCCCGTGGCTGGCACGAAGGGCTGCCGATCCTGTTCATGACCGGCTACGCCGAAACCGCCCTCAACCGCCAGGTCTTCCTTGGCACCGGCATGGACATGCTGGTCAAACCGTTCCAGATCAGTGAACTGCTCGACAAGGTCCGCCGCACGCTGGATGGCGCCTGAACTGACACACATCCCCGTGTAGGAGCGAGCCTGCTCGCGAAGGCGTCCGTCCAGTCAGCTCATCTGCGGCTGACATTCCGCTTTCGCGAGCAGGCTCGCTCCCACAAGGGGTCTGCTGTGTTACCACTTTATTGGGTACAGCCTGCAAAACTGTGGGAGCGAGCCTGCTCGCGAAGGCGTCCTTCCAGTCAGTTCATCTGCGGATTACATTCCGCTTTCGCGAGCAGGCTCGCTCCCACAGGGGATCTGGTGTGTGACGACCTTTCTGGGTACACCTTTCAGAACTGTGGGAGCGAGCCTGCTCGCGAAGGCGTCTGGCAAGGCGCCGTGATTATCGGCTTAACGCCCGAGCCAGGAACGGCGCAGTCTTGCTCTTCTTGCTCGCCGCGACTTTCTGCGGTGTGCCGGCGGCGACGATCCTGCCGCCCTGATCGCCGGCCCCGGGGCCGATGTCGATCACCCAGTCGCTCTGCGCGACGACGCGCATTTCGTGTTCGACCACAATCACCGTGTGCCCCGCCGTCACCAGCGTATCCAGCTGCTCGAGCAATCGATCGACATCTCGCGGATGCAATCCAGTAGTCGGTTCATCCAACACATACAAGGTCGCGCCACGCTGGTTGCGCTGCAATTCGGTTGCCAGTTTGATCCGCTGCGCCTCACCGCCGGAGAGCTCCGTGGCCGGTTGCCCCAGACGCAGATAACCCAGACCAATATCGCGCAGCACCTCCAGCGAACGACGAATCCCTGGCTGCTCGGCAAACACGGACACCGCTTCATCGACAGTCAGTTGCAGCACCTGAGCGATGCTCAAGCCTTGCCAGAGAATCGCCAATGTCTGCGGGTTATACCGCGCGCCATGACAGGTCGGGCACGGCGCATACACGCTGGGCATGAACAGCAATTCAACACTGACAAAACCTTCGCCCTCACACGTGGCGCAACGGCCCTTGGCGACGTTGAAAGAAAACTGCCCGGCGTCATAGCCCGCCGCTTGCGCTTCGGGAGTTGCGGCAAACAGCTTGCGCACGTTGTCGAACAACCCGGTGTAAGTCGCCAGATTGGAGCGCGGTGTGCGTCCGATGGGTTTCTGATCAACCTGCACCAGGCGTTTGATCGACTCCAGGCCGGCGCTGATCTGCCCGGTGCTGGGCGGCGGCGTGTCATCTTCCAGACTCGGTTCTTCCGACTCGGCCTCGGCCACTGGACGGCCCAACTGCGCGCCGACCAGTTCCAGCAAGGCCTGACTGACCAGACTCGATTTGCCAGAACCCGATACGCCGGTCACCGAGGTGAAACAGCCCAAGGGGAATTCGGCGCTGAGATTATTCAGGTTGTTGCGCGTCACGCCGTCGAGCTTCAGCCAGCCGCTCGGCTTGCGTGCGGCGCGCTCAGGGCGCTGGTTTTCCGCGAACAGATAGGCGCGGGTCTGCGAATCTGCAATATCCGCAAGTCCCGCAGGCGGACCGCTGTACAGCACGCGCCCGCCCTTTTCGCCCGCCGCCGGGCCGACGTCAATCAGCCAGTCGGCACGGCGCATGGTTTCGACATCGTGCTCGACCACAAACAGCGTATTGCCGTCAGCCTTCAAGCGCTGCAACGCCTCGAACAGCGCCTCGCCATCCGCCGGATGCAGACCGGCAGACGGTTCGTCCAGCACATAAATCACCCCGAACAACTGCGAACCCAATTGCGTGGCCAGGCGCAAACGCTGCAACTCGCCAGACGACAGCGTCGGTGTACTGCGTTCCAGCGCCAGATACCCCAGGCCGAGATCGGTCAGGGTGCTGACTCGCTCCAGCAGATCTTCAGCAATGCGCTGCGCCGCCAGACGTTTCTCCAGCGACAGGTTCGGCGTGTGGCGCACGTCCGGCGCGCTGGCGTGACCGCTGGCGCCATGGGCGACCCGCTGCTGACGAGCCTCGCGGGTTTGCGCATGGCTGAGGGTGTCGCCGCTCTCCTCGGCCTGTTCCAGATAATTTGCCGCTGCTACAGGCCGCAGCACTTCGGCCACTTGCAGCAACGGCATCTGTGACAACTCGCCAATGTCGTAGCCGGCAAAGGTCACCGACAACGCCTCGCGCTTGAGCCGTTTACCCTCGCACAATGGGCAAGGGCTGCCGCGCATGAACTGCGAAACACGCTTCTTCATCAGCGCACTTTGCGAGTGGGTGAAGGTGTGCAGGATGTAGCGCCGCGCGCCGGTGAAGGTGCCCTGATAACTCGGTTCCATCTTGCGCTTGAGCGCGACGCGGGTTTCTTCCGGGGTCAGCCCGGCGTACACCGGCACCGTCGGCGTCTCTTCAGTGAAGAGAATCCAGTCGCGCTGCTTTTTCGGCAGTTTTTTCCACGGAATATCGACATCAATGCCCATGGTCACGAGGATGTCGCGCAGGTTCTGCCCCTGCCACGCCAAGGGCCATGACGCCACGGCGCGCTGGCGGATGGTCAGGTTCGGGTCCGGCACCATCAGCGCTTCGGTCACTTCATAGACGCGGCCAAGTCCGTGACACTCCGGGCAGGCGCCCTGCGGCGTGTTCGGTGAAAAGTCTTCGGCATACAGCATCGGCTGCCCCGGCGGATAACTGCCGGCGCGGGAATAGAGCATGCGGATCAGGCTCGACAACGTCGTCACGCTGCCCACCGACGAACGCGCGCTCGGCGTGCCGCGCTGCTGTTGCAAAGCGACGGCGGGCGGCAGTCCTTCGATGGAATCGACATCCGGCACGCCGACCTGATCGATCAGCCGCCGCGCGTACGGCGCCACGGATTCGAAATAACGCCGCTGGGCCTCGGCATACAGCGTGGAAAACGCCAGCGACGACTTGCCCGAACCGGAGACACCGGTGAACACCACCAGCGCATCACGCGGAATATCGACATCAACGTTCTTCAGGTTATGTTCACGGGCGCCGCGCACGCGAACCATGCCGGCGGGTGCTTTGGAATTGCGCTTGGAAATCATCGGCCTGCCTTGATTGAAAAACTGGGCAGCGCTCGGCATCAGGTGCCGAGCACCTCGCAAATCATCTGCAGTAAAGCTTGCGGGCTGTAGGGTTTGCCGAGCAGATGCGTATCGGGGCTGAGCTGGTGGTCGCGGGAAATGATGTCGCGGGTATGCCCGGAAGTGAACAGCACCGGTACCGGCGGTGTCTGCACCTTGGCCCAGGCAGCAAGATCGGAACTCTTGATAAGGCCGGGCATGACCACGTCGGTGAAGATCAGATCGATCTCGATGCCTTCCAGCAACATCTGCATGGCCACGTCGCCATTGCACGCGGTCATCACCCGATAGCCTTCCTCGCGCAGCAACTCGACCGCCGAAGCGCGCACCGCGTCATTGTCTTCCACCACCAGAATGGTTTCGTGGCCGCCGCTCTTGCGTTCGCCGACACTGGCGGTCTCTTCGCGAACCGGACGCAGACTGCGCGGGAAATACAACTGCACCCGCGTGCCTTCGCCGAGCTTGCTGTCGATCTCGACGTGGCCGCCACTCTGTTTGACGAAGCCGAAGACCATGCTCAAACCGAGCCCGGTGCCCTGGCCGTCGGCCTTGGTGGTGAAGAACGGTTCGAAAACCTGTTCCAGCATTTGTGGGGCAATACCCACGCCGGTGTCAGTGACCGCCACGCGAACATACTCACCGGACGCGATGCCCTTGCCGGCGCAGTATTCGCTGTCCAGGCAGACATTGGCGGCACTTAGGCCGATGACGCCCTCGCCCTTCATCGCGTCGCGGGCGTTGATGGCCAGATTGAGAATCGCGTTTTCCAACTGGTTACGGTCGACGTTGATATGCCACGGCTGCGGCGGCAACTGCACGTCGATCTGAATGGTTTCGCCCAAGGCGCGTTGCAGCAACTCGCCAACGCCTTCGAAAATCTGTTCTGGGTTGCACACGGCCGGTGACAGCGGTTGCCGGCGGGCAAATGCGAGCAATTGCGAAGACAGTTTGGCGCCGCGCTCGACCGCCGCCAGCGAAGCCCCGACCCGGCGCTGCACGTTGGCATTGTTCGGCTCATGCCGAGCGAGCAGATGCAGGTTGCCGGCGATCACTTGCAGCAGATTGTTGAAGTCATGGGCAACGCCACCGGTCAGGCCGCCGATGGCTTCGAGTTTCTGCGACTGGCGAAGTTGTTCTTCAGCCGCCAGCCGCGCATTCACCTCGGCGGCCACGCGCTGTTCGAGGTTGCGGGTGAATTTGAGCAGCGACTCTTCAGCATTCTTGCGCTCATGAATATCGATCAGCACGCCGGGGAAGCGAAACGGCCTTCCGTCTTCATCGAACTCGCAGGCACCACTGGCCAGCACCCACAGATATTGGCCATCGCCGCGCTGTACGCGGTACTCGGCGTTGTAGGGCTCGCCAGTGCGCACACAATGGGCGACCCGCTCCTGGACCCATGGGTGGTCGTCGGGATGAATGCGCGATTCGGCGATCTCTTGTTGCAGATCGCTCAAGTCCTGATCCGGCGGATAGGAAAAGGTGCGGGCGAAGCGTTCATCGGCGGAAAAGCGATTGTTTTTGATGTCCCAGACAAACGAGCCAAGCAGTGCGCCGGCATTCAGCGCCAGACGCACACGCTCGTTGTCGGCGCGATAGGCATCTTCGGCCGCCTGACGCAGGCGCTCGGAATGCACCAGTTCGGTGGTTTCGACCACCATCGCCATGACGCCGCCGGGCACGCCTTCGTCGTTGGCCACCGGGCTGTAATACAAATCCATCCAGACGTCTTCGGGCACGCCGTCGCGCAGCAAAACCAGCTCTTTGTTGCGATAGGACAAGGTGCCACCGGCCAGGCAGGTGTCAACCACGTGGCGGTTGAACTCGGCGACTTCCGGCCAGCCCAGCTCAACCGGAGCCCCGAGCAGATAGGGATGGCGGCCACCGGCAAATTCGGAATAAGCGTCGTTGTAGATCATGTAGCCGGCGTGGCCCCACAGCATCACCATCGGCAACGGCGAAGCCAGCATCAGTTGCACGGTGTTGCACAGGCTGGCCGGCCATTCGGCGAGCGCGCCCAGTTCGGTGTGGCTCCAGTCGAACGCACGGATGCGTTCGGCCATTTCGCCTTTCCAGCCTTCACAGCCGTGGCTTTCGGATAAAAACTGCATCGCCTGACTCAGTGTCCTTTTTTGCGGTTTTCCGATCTATCGCAACGCTACAACGACGCGACGCCCGTGTGTTTCGAGGCTGTGAAAACGCATTGGTTTCATCGCAGGTATAGCCGATTTGCGACGCAGAGCCATTCAGACGCCAATCAAGTGCTTGAGTGGGTGATAACCGGTTTTCATTTTTGCCGCGACGTCGAGGATCGCCTTCTCGATTCCGTTGAGGTGCGTACAGGTCAGTTCGATCGCGGCGCTCTGATCGCCGGCTTCGATGTACTCGAGCAAACGCAGGTGTTCATCGTCGCGGCAGGCTTGATGACTGTCATCATCGAGCGCGGCGGCATACAGCGAGGCCCGCGAGATCAGCTTCTGGAACCAGTCGAGCAGTACCGGATTGTTCAGGCTGCGCGCCAGTTTGAGGTGGAACTCGCCGAGCAGATGGATCAGTCGTTCATGGTCGCCGGCCGCATGGGCGGCGTCTTCCAGTAACAAGTGCTCACGCAGATCCTGCATGGCAACGCTGTCTCTACGCCGGCACAGTTCGGTGACGATGCCGATCTCGATCAGCCGCCGGGTTTCGAACAACGAACGCAGCTCTGCGTCACTGGGCAGCGACACCGATGCGCCTTTGTTGGGCTCGGTGGTGACCAGACCATCGGCTTCCAACTGCTTGAGCGCAGCCCGCACCGAGGTGCGACTGACATTGAACAGCTCGGCCAGCGAGGCCTCGCCCAGCTTCATGCCCGGGCGCAACGAACGCTTGCTGATCGCCGCATAAACCCCTTGGTAGACGCGATCGACCGTGGTTTCCAGCTTCTTTTCGCTCATTCGAACACTCCTTTGGCGTCGGGCAATTCATCCTGGCAGTCGCTCGCCATGGAGTTGATCGGGTTCCCGTACCAGTGTGAAGCGCAGAATATCTGCCTTCGGCCCAAAGGTGCAGCCTTTTGATTTATCTCGATTTTGAATAAACAGCCAAAAACCTGTGGGAGCGAGCCTGCTCGCGAAGGCGGCGGCACGTTCGACATCGTCATTGCCTGACACTGCGCTTTCGCGAGCAAGCTCGCTCCCACATTGATACGGGGCAGATCGACCATCTCCAGAGCAACCAAAGTCCCTGTGGGAGCGAGCCTGCTCGCGAAGGCGTCGGCACAGTCAATATCGTCATCGCCTGAGACTGCGATTTCGCGAGCAGGCTCGCTCCCACACTGATCCGGGGCCGATCAACCATCTTCATCGCAACCAAAATCCCTGTGGGAGCACGCTGCTCGCGAAGGCGGCGGCACGTTCGACATCGTCATTGCCTGACACTGCGCTTTCGCGAGCAGGCTCGCTCCCACACGGGTCAGTGGAAATCCCGGCTCTGCACATGAATGCCATTGAGCAGCGGGCTCAGGTCGCTCATGCGCCCGGCGATCAGGTGGCGCACATCGCCTTCGCGTTCCCAGCGGCCGTCGACCTTGAGCAATTGCGACCCCACCAGCACTTGGCGCTGACGCTCGGCCAGGTCACGCCAGACCACCACGTTGACGTTGCCGAACTCGTCTTCCAGGGTCACGAACGTCACGCCGCTGGCCGTACCGGGGCGCTGTCGGCCGGTGACCAGACCGGCCACGCTGACCGGCCGGCCATGTTCGATATCCATCAATTCCCGCGAGCTGCGGCAGCGCCGGGCCTGCAACTCGCCACGCAACAATGCCAACGGGTGCGGCCCCAGCGTCGTCCCCACCGTGGCGTAATCAGCATGCAAGTCTTCGCCAACGCTGGGTTTGGGCAGGACGATTTTGACTTCTTCCTCGTTGGGCAGGCCGGCGAACAGGCCGAGTTGTTTCTGCACCCCGGCCACTTCCCAACGCGCACGATGGCGATGCCCGGCCAGACCGCGCAAGGCGCCGGAGTCTGCCAGCAAGGCCTGCGCACGACTGTCGAGGGCGGCGCGCTCACCCAGGTCAGCGACATCGGCAAAAGCTCCGTGGCGGCGCGCGGCTTCGATGCGCCGGGCATCTTCTTCGCGAAAACCCTTGATCATCCGCAGGCCCATGCGAATCGCCGGTTGCCCGGCACTCAGCGGTTCGAGGCTGCAATCCCAGTCGCTGGCGCGCACGTCCACCGGACGGATCTGCAATTGGTGCCGCCGCGCGTCCTGCAGAATCTGGTCCGGGCTGTAAAAGCCCATCGGCCAACTGTTGATCAGTGCACAGGCGAAGGCCGCTGGCTCGTGACACTTGAGCCAGCAACTGGCGTAGGTCAGCAAGGCGAAACTGGCGGCGTGGGATTCGGGGAAGCCGTAACTGCCGAAGCCCTTGATCTGCTCGAAGATCTGCGCAGCGAATTCCGGTGTGTAGCCGTTCTTTTTCATGCCGGCGGCGAGGCGTTCCTTATGCGGCTCCAGTCCGCCATGGCGCTTCCACGCCGCCATCGAGCGGCGCAACTGATCGGCCTCGCCGGGGCTATAGTCGGCAGCGACGATGGCGATCTGCATGACCTGTTCCTGGAACAACGGCACGCCCAGGGTTCTTTTGAGTACGACTTCGAGCGCCGGCGACGGATAGGTTTCCGCCTCTTCGTTATTACGTCGGCGCAGATACGGATGAACCATGCCGCCCTGAATCGGCCCGGGCCGGACGATCGCCACTTCAATCACCAGATCGTAGAAAGTCTTTGGCTTCAGGCGCGGCAGCATCGACATCTGCGCCCGCGACTCGATCTGGAACACGCCGACGGTATCGGCGCGGCTGATCATTTCGTAGGTCGGTTTGTCTTCGGCGGGGATCGTCGCGAGCGTCAGGTTCAGATCACGATGCCGGCGCAGCAGATCGAAGCAGCGGCGAATCGCACTGAGCATGCCCAACGCCAGGATATCCACCTTGAGCAGGCCGACCGCATCGAGGTCGTCCTTGTCCCACTGAATGATGGTGCGGTCGGCCATTGCCGCGTTTTCGACCGGCACCAAGGTGTCCAACGGCTGCTCGGAAATCACAAAACCGCCGGGATGCTGCGACAGATGCCGAGGGAAGCCGATCAGTTGCCCGGTCAGGCTCAGCACCCGGCGCAGCACCGGACTATCCGGGTCGAAGCCGCCTTCACGCAAACGTTCCAGCGGCGGCGTCTCATCGCTCCAGCGCCCGCAGCAGTCGGCCAGCGCGTTGATCTGATCCGGCGGCAGGCCGAGGGCCTTGGCCACATCGCGCACGGCACCGGTGGCGTGATAGGTGCTGACCACCGCCGTCAGCGCCGCACGTCGCCGGCCGTAACGGTTGAACACGTATTGCAGGACTTCTTCGCGGCGCTCGTGCTCGAAATCGACATCGATGTCCGGCGGCTCGTTGCGCTCTTTGGACATGAAACGTTCGAACAATAGCGTGGTGCGCTCCGGGTCGATTTCGGTAATACCCAAGGCATAACACACCGCCGAGTTGGCTGCCGAACCACGCCCCTGACAGAGGATTTTCTGTGTGCGGGCAAAGCGCACCACGTCGTGCACGGTGAGGAAATAGCTTTCGTAGCCGAGCTCGGCGATCAATTGCAGCTCGTCATCGATCTGCTTGAGCACCTTGGCCTGAGGCCCTTTCGGCCAGCGCCAGGCAATGCCCTCCTCGGTCAGATGGCGCAACCAGGAACTGGCACTGTGGCCCTCGGGCACCAGCTCTTTCGGGTACTGATAGCGCAGCTCGCTCAGATCGAAGGTGCAGCGGCTGGCCAGGTTGACCGATTCTGCAAGCAAGGCCGGCGGATACAATTCGCGCAGCACATCAAGGCAACGCAAATGCCGCTCGCCATTGGGGTGCAGGCGCAGACCCGCTTCGGCCACGGGGACGTGATGACGGATCGCGGTCATGGTGTCCTGCAAGGCACGGCGCCCCCGGGCGTGCATGTGCACATCGCCGCTGGCCACGGCTGGAATCTGCAACTCAGCCGCCAGAGCCAACAATGCCGCGAGCCGCTGTTGATCGTTCTGCCCGCGATGCAGTTGCACCGTGAGCCACAGGCAGTCCCCGAAGGTTTGTTTCAGCCAGCGCCCTTCTTCCCGGTCATCCACTGAATCCGGCACCCACAACACCAGCAAACCCGGCAGCGCTTCGGCGAAGTCTTCGCGCAGCACCTGATACTGGCCTTTCTGCGTACGCCGCCGAGCCTGGGTGATCAAGCCGCACAAGGCCTGATAACCGGCAAGGTTTTCCACCAGCAGCACCAGTTTCGGGCCGTTGTCGATGCGGATCTCGCTGCCGATGATCAACGGCAACTCAACGGACTTCGCCGCTTGCCAAGCACGGACGGTTCCGGCCAGGGTACATTCGTCGGTGATCGCCAGCGCCTGATAGCCGTGCTTTTTCGCCCGCTGAAACAGTTCCAGCGCGCTCGAGGCTCCGCGCTGGAAACTGAAGTTCGACAGGCAATGCAGTTCGGCGTAATCGGCACTCATGCGAACCAGCCTTGCAGCCACAGCGGACCGCCCTCACCCACCGCCCGCCAGGCCCAGCCCTGCTGACCGGCGCGGTTCTGGATCAGGTAGTAATCACGCCGCACGTCGCCACCGTCCCACCAACCGGATTCGATGCGCTCCGGCCCCATGAGAATCCGCGCCGAACCTTCCGGCACGCTTTGCGGTTCGTTGAGCAGCCAGCCAGGACGCTGCACGCTGGGCAACCCCGTGCAAAGGTGTTTATCGGCAGCGTTCTGCCACGCGCACTCAGGGCGATGATCGGCCTGAAAGCGCAGCCCCTGCACCGCATCATCACCCAGCCGTGCGCGCAGACGTTCGCGCAATTGCTCCCAGGGCAAGGTCTGCTGCGGGCGGTCGTCGAACAGCTCCTGATACTGCGGAACGAAACTCGGCAGGTCTTCGGCGCGCAAGCGAAAACCACGCACCGGTGCTTCGACCTGGACTTGTTCCAGCCGGCCACGGGCCAGTTCAAACAGCATTGCCGCGTCACGTTCGGCACTGAGCAGGCCGACCTTGATCACTGTGTCCGGCAGCCCGGCGTGTTCCAGAAGCAAATCGAAGCGCTGCACACCGCTGTCGCGCCCGCAGAGGAACGCCGACAAATCGCCGGTCAAGCGCCGTAGCGGGAACAGCAAGGCTTGATGGGATTGCACGTCGAAATTCAGTTCGATGCGGATATCGAAACGGTCGGGCGGCAGATAGAACGCCAGCGCCAGAGGGCGTGCGCCGAACAGTGTATCCAAGTGCTTGAGCATCTGCGCTTCGAAACGCCGGGCCAGTGCCTGGCGTGGCAGGCTTTGCACCTGACTGAGATTGCGCAGGCCCATGCGCGACAACGCCGTGGCGACATTCGGCTCCAGCCCGACGCGGTCGACCGGCAATTGCCCAAGATGATGCTGCAAGGCCTCGCTGTCCGGCACCACCAGGCCATCGTAGGCATTGGCCAGCACTCGCGCAGCCACCGGGTTCGGCGCGGCGACGATGCGATGACGAAAGCCCAGGTCTTTCAACTCCTGGCGCAGGCGAGCTTCAAATTGCGGCCAGGTACCGAACAGGCCCAGGCTCGATTCGATCTCGAACACCACGGTACGCGGATAATGCACGCTGACTTGCGCGCTGAAACGATAGGCCCATGCGGCGAGAAACTGCTGCCAGTGCTCAACCTCGGCCACCTCATAATCGGCGGTGGCAAAGCCTTTGCTCATGGCTTGCGCGGCGGTCATCGACATGCCGGGGCGCAGGCCGAGTTTGCGTGCCGCCGGATTTACCGCTTGCAGCACCCGCCGCTGGGCCGGGCCGCTGAGCAGGACCAGCGGCTCTTCAGGGTCGGGCCGCTGACGCAGCACGGCGTCGAGGGCCAATTGCGGAAACAGGATACATACCCAGCGCATGACAATCAGTGCCCCACGGCAAAGGCAATCGGCGTAGCACGCGCCAGGCCGCCACGGCATTTGAGTACGCGTAGCTGCGCCGGTTTGGCATCGATGGCTATGCGTAACGCTGCCGGTGACGGGTTGACCGCTTCGCTCAACGGGCGCCAGGCAAAGGCCAGGGTCTGGCCGGTTTCCGCCGCTACCTGCAAACGCCGCAAGGCTCGGTCATCGGCCTTGTTCGGCCAGCACAGCACCGCGCCGCAACTGCCCGAGCGCAGGCATTGCTCCGCCGCCCACAAGGCATCGCGCTCGCTGGCCTGAATCACCGACAACTGGCGCAGATCGACTCCGGCATTGGCCCAGGCCTGCGGGTACGGCACGAACGGCGGCGCCACCAGCACGATGCGCTCACCCGCCGCGGACAATCGCGCCAGGGTTGGCCAGACCAGCTGCAGCTCGCCGACACCGGGGCCGGCGAGGAGGATTTCGCTCAGCGCCGCTTCCGGCCAGCCGCCGCTGGGCAGCGCTGCGTCCAGTCCCGCATGCCCGGTCGGCTGCGGACTCGCCGCCGGTGGCGCAGGCCGGCCGCGCCAGACCTGGCCGCCATTGAACAGCGTATCCAGTGCAACGACGGCGCCCATCAGCCTTGCCTCACCAGACCACAGAACACGCCTTCGATGGCCAGGTCCTGATCATCACGCACGACAATCGGCTGATACGCCGGGTTGCGTGGTAGCAGGCGCACTTCATCCCCGACCCGCTCGAAGCGCTTGATGGTGACTTCACCGTCCAGACGCGCAACGACGATCTGGCCGTTGAGCGCCTCGGGGTTGCGCCGTACGCCGACCAGATCGCCGTCGAGGATGCCGTCTTCGATCATCGAGTCACCCTGCACCCGCAGCATGTAATCAGGGGTGCGGGAGAACAGCGCCGGGTCGAGCAGCAAACGGTTATGGATATCGGCATCGGCGCCAATCGGTGCGCCGGCAGCCACGCGACCGAGTACGGGAATCTCCAGCAGCTCCGGACGCGGTGGCTGACCGAGCAGGCGAATGCCCCGGGCCTGATGCGGATTGACCTCAATGAAACCGGCTTCGGTGAGCGCCAGCACATGCTTGCGCGCCACGCTGCGCGAGGCAAAACCAAAAGCCTCGCTGATTTCAGCGAGGCTTGGGGGCTGACCGTGCTCGGCGATGCGATCGCGGATAAAGGTCAGAATGGCGGTACGGCGGGGAGTGAGGTTCGTCATGGAGTACATTTGTACTCCTGTAGGAATTTACTGACAAGAACCGCCAGTCGGCGTAGGAGCTGCCGAAGGCTGCGATCTTTTGATCTTGCTTTTCTGATCGTTCCCACGCTCTGCGTGGGAATGCCTCAAGGGACGCTCCGCGTCCAGTGACGCGGAGCGTCACGGGCTGC